>JAFSQD010000004.1 GCA_017446765.1 Alloprevotella sp. | reverse complement strand
CTGAACCTACCCCCCCCTAAACCCACAGAAAACTAAGACCCCAAATGTGATTATATGCATTTAGTTTGGAAACTTCTGCGTAAGCACGTCAGTCTCCCACAGCTCGTTGGCTTCTTCTTTGCCAACCTCCTTGGCATGTGGATCGTGATGCTTGGCATACAATTCTATCAAGATACTGTGCCTGTACTTACAGCCGATGACGCTTTTATCAACCAGAACTACATCGTACTCTCAAAAAGGGTGACGACAGCAGCCACCCTTTCAGGAAATGCCAGTACCTTCTCACCCGATGAAGTGGACGACATCGGGGAGCAACCCTTCTGTCGCAGGGTATCTCCCTTCCTTTCGTCGCAGTACAAGGTGTCGGCATCGATGAGCATGAATGGAGGGAACCCTCTGCGTACTGACCTCTTTTTTGAGTCCGTCCCCGACGAGTTTGTAGACGTCGCACCCGATGCATGGCATTGGGAGATGGGTAGCGACGAGGTTCCCGTCATCCTTCCACGCACCTATATAGCCCTCTACAACTTCGGTTTTGCCCAAACTCATGGGCTGCCAAAGGTGAGCGATGGTCTCGTAGGCATGATAGACATGCAGATAATCATCCATTCTTCTCAGGGAGACGGGCATTTCCGAGGTCGCATACTTGGCTTTTCCAACCGTGTGAATACCATCCTTGTACCCGAGAGGTTCATGGTGTGGAGCAACGAACACTTTGAACCTGGCAAGCAGGAGCAGCCATCGCGTCTCATCGCTGAAGTGAAGAATCCTGCCGATGCTGCCATACCCCCATATCTGCAACGCCATAACTACGAAGTTGAGGACAATAAACTTGAGGCTGGAAAAGCGACCTATTTTTTGCGTGTTGTCGTGAGTATCGTGATGCTCATCGGCCTGCTTGTCAGTCTCCTCTCCTTCTTCATTCTCATGCTCAGCATCTATCTGCTCGTCCAGAAGAATACGCAGAAACTTGAGAACCTCCTTCTGATAGGCTATAGCCCAGCCCAAGTCAGCCGTCCCTATCAACTCCTGACACTCAGTGTCAATGTAGCCGTCTTTCTTGCTGGTGTACTCCTGTTGCTGGGGTGCCGAGCCTACTACATGAAGCTTCTCACACTCTTCTTTCCCCAGATGAGCGATGGGGGCGTAGTCGCGTCTGTGTGCGTAGGCTTTATAGTATGTATGTTGGTATCACTGCTCAATGCTCTCGCTGTACATCGTAAGGTGATGAGCATCTGGCACAGGCGTGCAAGCCTCTCCTGAAAGCTTCACTATGCAACGACTCATTGAACTCTACAAAAAGACCTTCGACACAGAAGTCGAATCCATCCACCCCCTCACGCAGGCGGGAAGCAGTCGTCAGTATTTCCGCATCGCGGGAAAAAACGTGCGGGATTCAATCATCGGATGTCTCGGCACCTCTTTGCGCGAAAATCGCGCCTTCCGCTATCTTTCGGAAAAATTTCTTTCTGAAGGCCTTCCTGTACCAGCGGTTGTTGCCACCACCGAGGATGGCCTTTGCTATCTTCAGACTGACCTCGGCAGCACGAGTCTGTACGACAGGCTACGTGCCAGCCGCGAAGCAGGAGGATTGTATACTGAGGAGGAAGCCCGTTTGCTGGAGCGCACCGTCCGCCTTCTTCCACGCTTCCAATTACTTGGGGCAAGAGGACTCGATGTGAAGAATTTGTTGCCTCCCACCGATTTCACCGTGCGCACTGTGCTCTACGACCTCAACTATTTCAAGTATTGCTTTCTTCGCACGACATCCGCTTCATACGATGAAGACCTCCTGCAGGACGACATCGAGGCTTTTGCCCGCGACCTCACCCGCGACCATCGTCCCCAGCTGATGCTACGCGACTTTCAGGCGCGCAACGTGATGGTTTGCGGAGCCGATGACAGCCCGTATGTCATCGATTTTCAGGGTGCACGCTTCGGTCCATCCGCATACGACCTTGCGGCTTTCCTCACGCAGGCTTCCGCACGCTACCCCGAAGCCTTGCGCGAACGGCTGACGAAGGCCTACATGGAGGCTTATCAGGAAATCGAATCTTTGGACGAAAGCCTCTTCAGTCTTGAATTAAGACGAATGACGCTCTTCCGCCTCCTTCAGGTACTTGGTGCCTACGGACTTCGCGGGAAATTTGAACGTAAGCCTCACTTCCTGCAAAGCATACCTCCGGCCCTTGCACGCTTGCGGACGTTGCTCGGCGAGGGTGTATGCGCGTCCTATCCAGAGTTGGAACGCACGTTGTTTGCCATGACTGCTGACAGCCCGTCCGAAGTAAGCCCTCATAGTACGTCGTCGACAGGACAACCCAGCCAGCTCGTAGTACGTATATTCTCATTTTCTTATAAAAAGGGGATACCTGCCGACGAGAGCGGCAATGGCGGTGGCTATGTCTTCGACTGCCGTGCGCCTCACAACCCCGGTCGCTACGAACAGTACAAGGCACTCACTGGTCGCGACGAGCCCGTCATCCGTTTTCTTGAGGAAGATGGCGAGATACATCCCTTCCTCCAGCATGTCTATGCTTTGGCCGACTTCCATGTGCAGCGCTACATTGACCGTGGCTTTACCTCCCTGATGTTCTCCTTCGGTTGCACAGGAGGGCAACATCGCTCCGTCTATAGTGCTGAGCACCTTGCCCACCATCTTTACCAGCGCTTCGGCATTGAGGTGCGACTTTTCCACCGAGAACAAGGCATCTCCATGGTCTTCCCACGAAGAGGGAGTTAAAGTATAAACTTTTTTTTTCGCCGAATTTCTGCTACTCTGCTACCCGTAGCTGTTTATGTCGTTCATCTACAGCGGAATACAACGTGTTCCCGGGTAGCAGTAGGTAGCAGTAGGTGGCAGTTCAGACTGGTCTTAGCGTGTCGTTTTTCGACATGTGTAGCTTTCATGAAGGCTCTTTGATGGGTTTGGCAGCGTGCAAAGCTATTTTTTGAGGTCGCATTATAATAAATCTGGGCTTGTTTCGTTTTAAAGATATGTTCTATAGTGCTGCGTGCTCCGCAGCAAGTACCTTATAGTGCATCTCCTTTTGTTCAGTACATGCGAATAAAGCTTTTTTCAGTTATTACGATATGGCTTCTTGCTGCTGTTTGTGGCAGCATGTCAGCCTTCGCACAGCGCACGAAGGTGTTCGGCGTTGTGCGCGACCAGCAAGGAAACCCCGTTGAACTGGCCTCTGTGCGCGTGCAAGGCACCGCCATCCTGACGGCCACCGACCTACAGGGCCGCTATGCGCTCTATTGTGAACGGCGCGATTCCATCCTCTTGCTCTATTCCCAGATAGGCTATACGCCACGCCGCCGCTTGTTGCGAGGTATCACATCGGACAGCGTGCGTCTTGACGTTGTACTCCCCACGATGGAGACTGCACTTGAAGTTGCAACCGTGCAGGGGCAGACCATTCAGACCACGACGCAGCAGAGTATCAAGATGACCGACGTGGCCACGATGCCCAGTACGACAGGCAACGGGGTGGAAGAGGTCATTCAGGCGCAGGCCGGTGTCTCTACCCACAACGAACTCTCCTCGCAGTACAACGTGCGTGGCGGCTCGTTCGACGAGAACGTCGTCTACATCAACGGAGTGGAAGTGTATCGGCCTATGCTCGTACGCTCGGGCAATCAGGAAGGACTCTCCATCATCAACCCCGACATGGTGGAACGCATCAGTTTCAGCAGTGGTGGTTTTGAGGCGCGTTATGGCGACAAGATGTCCTCCGTGCTTGATATCACCTACAAACGCCCTACGCAATTTGAGGGTCGTATCTACGGCAGTATGCTTGGCGGAGGTGCCTATGTGGGGCTCGGAACAAAGAAAGTGAGTTTCATGACGAGCTTGCGCTACAAGACCACGCGCCACCTTTTAGGCACTTCTGACACCCACGGCGAGTACAACCCCAACTTCCTCGACTATCAGGCGGCTTTTTCCTGGCAGCCCTCTCGTCGCTGGAGCCTTGACTTGATGGGCAACATTTCCGACAACCACTACAACTTCCGCCCCACCGACCGCGAGACGTCATTTGGCACGATGATGGATGCCAAGAAGTTTCGCGTATACTTCGACGGCCAGGAGCGCGACAAGTTCCGCACGCTTTTCGGTGCGGCCACGCTGACCCACCATTTCTCTGCGGAAACTTTTCTTGCTGCGCAGTATTCTACCTTTGAGACGCAAGAACGTGAGACCTATGACATCCAAGGCGAATACTGGCTCAACGAAGCCACTTCGCAGGAGCAGCTGGGGGTAGGCACCTACATGGAGCATGCCCGCAATCGTCTGCATGCCACGGTACACAACGTGGGCCTACACTTCCGCACGCGCCTTTCCCGCCAAGGTTCGGCCGAGAACAGCCACACGCTGACGGCCGGTTTCAACTTCCGCACGGAAAGCGTGCGAGAGCATAGCATCGAATGGGAAATGCGCGACTCGGCCGGCTATTCCCTCCCCTACTCTCCCGAACAGCTGCAGCTCATCTATAGCCTGCGCTCGGCAAACGAACTGAAACAAAAGCGCATGGAGGCTTTCCTGCAAGATGCCTGGCGATTCCGTACAGGCATTGGCCTCTTCAACGTCACTTATGGCCTCAGGCTTTCTCATTCCGACTGGAATAAGGAGACGCTACTCTCGCCACGTATCAGCGTAGGCCTTCGTCCCGCTGCCAGCCAGCAGTGGACGCTACGCTTGGCAACAGGCGTGTACTATCAGACACCTTTCTACAAGGAACTGCGCGACACCACCCTTGTCAACGGCACGGCCATGGTGAGTCTGAACCGTGACATCAAGTCGCAACGCTCCATCCATTTCGTTGCAGGAGCAGACTACACGTTCACCATGATGAACCGACCCTTCAAGTTTACTGCTGAAGCCTACTACAAAGCCCTCTCCAATCTCATTCCCTATAGTGTGGACAACGTGCGTGTCGTCTACTATGGTCGCAACGTGGCCTCAGGCTTCGCCGCAGGCTTAGACTTCAAACTTTACGGTGAATTCGTACCAGGAACAGACAGCTGGGTGACATTCTCGCTGATGAAGACATCGGAGAAGATAGGCGGAGTATCCCTGCCTCGTCCTACCGACCAGCGCTACAATTTCTCACTCTACTTCACGGACTACTTTCCCGGTACCACTCGCTGGCGTGGTACATTGCGCATGGCCTTTGCCGGCGGACTGCCCTTCGGACCTCCTCACACCGACCGCTCGCGCCAGACCTTCCGTGCTCCTGCCTACAAGCGCGTAGACCTCGGCCTGTCCTATCGTCTGTTGGACAATACCGACCATCACGACCATCACATTTCGCGAGGTATCGGGCGCATCGTCAAGAACGTCTGGCTCGGACTTGACGCCTTCAACCTCCTGGGTATCTCCAACGTAAGTTCCTACTATTGGGTCACCGATATCACCAATGCCCAGTACGCCGTCCCCAACTATCTGACCGGACGTCAGATTTCCGCCCGACTCTCCGTAGACTTCTGACCGGTACTCTTCACACGTTTCTCGTAAACTCGTCAACTCTTCGTCCATGTCCTTTGCATTCAAACAATTCACGATTCGGCAAGACCGATGTGCGATGAAGGTCGGCACAGACGGCGTGCTGCTCGGCGCATGGGCCTTGTTGCCACCTACAGGACGCATCCTCGACGTGGGTACAGGCACTGGGCTCATAGCCCTGATGGCCGCACAGCGCACATCGGCCGAGGTGGTGGGCGTTGAGATTGATCCGGACGCCGCACAGCAGGCACGCGAGAACGTGGAAGCTTCACCCTGGGCAGGGCGTTGCACGATTGTGTGCTCGGACATCAAGAGTTTTGAGTCGGCAGAACGCTTCGACACCATCCTTTCCAATCCTCCCTACTATGGCGGCACGCTCCTTCCATCTGGCGCACAGCGTGTCCAGGCACGCCACACATCCTCCCTGCCTTTTGACCTTCTTGCACGAGCGGCACAACGACTGCTGAAGCCCGACGTCGGTACCTTGCAGGTCGTGCTTCCCGTCTGTGAGGAAGATGCCTTTCTCACGGCCTGTGCCCCATGCGGTCTGTTTCCCTCGCGGCGCACGCAAGTAGTCACACGCCGTTCCAAACCTCCAAGGCGCGTTCTCCTGTCACTCTCTACGAAAAGCAGCTATACCCAGGAAGACGAGCTCCTGCTCTCAGAGGAAGACGGAAGCCGCAGCGAAGCTTACAAAACGCTCACTAAGTCGTTTTATCTCTGAAAGTTTTATGTTTTTTAATGTACACACGCTTTTCCGATTGCACAGAATTACCTACTTTTGCGCCGTCAATACGACAAATAGTTCACATTGCGCAGGTTATGATTCATCGGGAAGGCTCATTAATCTTCCGCAGAGCAGACGTAATGTTTTGCATTTTTAGAATCTTTCCTTGCCTCACTTAAACATACCGGATAATGACACTGAAAACAATCAGACGCATTGCCTTAGGCGCCTTCTTCCTCTCTTTTAGCGCCACTTGTGCAGCACAAGACCTCATCGCCCGACAGGCTCCCATCGACCGCAAGCAAAAGGCGGCAGACTCCCTCGCCCTCACACGTTTGATACAGCAGGAGGCAGTCGAACAACCCGCCACCGACCTATATAACTCCTGGGTGACATCTCGCGTTTTCTGCTATGACGAAAGCGAAGTTCCCGAGACTTTCAAGATTGACCTCCGCGGCTTTGCCATGCCCACGAAAAGCCGCCTTGTAACCAGCCGCGTGGGCTACCGTCCCCGTTTCCGCCGCGTACATAAAGGACTGGACATTAAAGTCTACACCGGCGACACCATCTATGCAGCCTTCGACGGTAAGGTACGCATGACCGACTTTCAACCAAACGGATATGGCAATGTGGTAGTCATCCGCCACAACAACGGCCTTGAGACCATCTACGGTCACCTTTCCAAGCATCTTTGTCGCGAAGGCGAAATCGTACGTGCCGGCCAGCCCATCGGTCTCGGAGGCAACACAGGACGTTCCTTTGGTTCTCACCTTCACTTTGAAACCCGCCTCGTGGGAGCACTCATAGACCCTGAAGTGCTTTTTGACTTCCCTAACCAAGACATCAAGTGCGACTACTACGTGTTCCGCAAGAACGGCACCGGCGAGCGCGGCAACAAGACGCAGGCCGTCTATGAAAGGCCCAGTACGGGACGTACCGAGCAGGTTCTTGCTGCAGCTCCGGCAAAACCTCAAGCCTCCTTCCCCGAAGCCGACCCCTCGCGCGTACAGTTGCAAGGCAAGTTCCACAAGGTGTCACCGGGTGAAACCGTGGCCAGCATCGCCCGTCGTCTGGACATCTCTGTCGAGACACTCTGCACGGCCAACCACATCAGTCGCAACACGCACGTGCGTCCTGGTCAGATCCTACGATATTAATATGCGCACGCTTTAAGACGATAAGTATAACAGTGTCCTGCCTTCTGGCGGGGCACTTTTTTGTGCGCCTGCATGGAGCATAGAATCCCAAAAGTATTACTTTTGCACCTCGAAACGCGAAATACATCCAAACATATACACAAAAACATGATGAAAACATTCCATTTCATGCACAGCTTCAGGGCATTGGCCATTGCTACATTTGCCCTGGCAGGCATGTCCCTTGCGGCGCAGCCTGTCATCTATGGTAACCTCATCTACCATGATGATTGGCAAAGCGGGAAGGAGGAGTACGGCTACTATGCCATCAACCCTCAAGACGGAACCTACACGCTTGTGTCGCCTTCCGATACGTATTTCTACAACGGCAACGGTGGTGCCATAGTGACGAGCGACGGCATTTGCCACATGGTGAGTCAGGACACACAGTACAACACGACCTATCTCACGTACTATGCCTACGATTTCAAAACATGGAAACCCCTGGAGGGCGTTGGCGAATATGGCATCGACCTGAACGATCACAGCATCGTTGCCACCGACCTTGCGGAGGATCCTGTCACAGGGAAGGTATATGGCTGCTTCAGCAATGCGGCCAATACGGCCTACAACCTTGGCGTAATCGATTATAATACGCGTACGCGCACGACAATTGCCAATTATGGTGTGACGCCCCTGCTTGCGATGGCCTTCGACAAGAACGGCACTCTCTACGCCGTGAAGAAAGACGGCCTCCTCTATCGCATTGACACGCAGGAAGGCGACCAGACGGAAGTGGGCGACATGGGCTTCAATCTTGCCCCCCTGCCACAGAGCATGACCTTCGACCTTGCCACGGGCAGGCTTTATCTCGCAGCCGTGCGTCAGGACTATTCCACCGCGCTGGTGGAAATCAATACGCAGACGGGCGAGACAAGCGTGCTCTGCGAGTTTCCAAAAGGCGAAGAGTTTACGGGTCTCTACATTCCGGCTCCCGCCATTTCAAAAGATGCCCCTGCCGCAGCAGAAGGTCTGACGGCCACCTTCACGGAGGGCAACCTCGCAGGCAGCGTTTCCTTCACGATGCCTACGAAGTCCACTTCAGGAAATGCCCTCAGCGGTGTTCTCGGCTATACAGTCCGCGTCAATGGTGACGCCCAGGTCGTGACGGGAACAGCCAATGCCGGAGCGTCCGTACAGAAAGAGCTTAGCGTCACGGAAGGTTTTGTGACCATCAGCGTGTCTGCAAACAATGATGCCGGCGAGGGCGAGCGCACAAGTACGACCTTCTGGGCGGGTTACGACACGCCCCTGCCCGCCACGAGCGTACAGCTCAGCATCAGTGACGAGGGGCGTGCCACGCTCAGCTGGAACGCACCCGGCTCTGTGGGCGTGAACGGCGGCTATGTCAATGCGCTTGGCGTCACCTACGAGATTGTCCGCTATCCCGAGGGCACCGTGGTAGCTGAGGCGCATAGCGGCACAACCTTCACCGAACAGCTCCCCACGACGGGATTCACGGAGTACAGCTACACCGTCACGCCTACCTCAAATGGCCTGACGGGAGACGTAGCCCGCAGCAATGGCGTCAAGTTTGGCAATGCCTTCTCTACGCCTTTCGAGGCCACATTCGACACTCAGAATGACTTCAATGCCTTTTCCGTATTCAGCGAAAATGGCGATAACTTCAAGTGGATATGGTACCAGAAAGACGACGATGGCGGTGTGGCCATTTGTCCCAACACCGATGTGGTGGCCGACGACTGGCTCTTCACGCCCCCCATCCTTCTTGAGGCTGGCAAGGACTATACTTTCTCTGTCGACTACCGTGCCTACAGCAGCAGCTACCCCGAGCGTATGGAAATCCTCTGGGGCACCGAGGCCATGCCCGGCTCCAAGTCCTTGCAGACCCTGCTCCCTCCCACTGACGTGACGTCGAAAGCCTACAACACGTTCCAGACCATCGTACGCCCCGAGGCCGACGGTGCCTACTATTTCGCCATTCACGACATCAGCGGAGCCAACGCCATGTACCTCCAGATTGACAACCTCCGCATCGTGGAGGGTGCCAGCGTCTCGGAAATGAACAATGCCGTCAGCACGACCGACTTCAGCGAGTGCGTTACGACGCTCGGCAAGGTGACAATGGCCAATGTCACCATCACGAACGTCGGCAAGGAGCGGGTGCAGAGCGTCTCCTATGTTGTCTCTTCCGAGGAGGACGGACAGCAGGACGAAGTGACCGTCAGCGTGCCCGCCGCTCCCACCTACGGCAACAGTGCCACCCTGCGCATTCCCCTGCAGGCATCGTCGGCAGCCCGCTACTCCACCCGTTACGTCACCTTCACCAAGGTGAACGGTAAGGAAAACGACGTCGTGTCCTCCCATCGCACGGGCAAGGGTCGCCTGCTCACGCTGAGCGAGAGCGCACAACGCCGTCCCGTGGTCGAGGAGTTCACGGGTGCCTGGTGCCAGAACTGCACGCGCGGCATCGCCGGACTGGCCCGCATGGAGCGCGAATATGCCGACTTCATTGGCATTGCCGTCCACGGCGACGACCCGATGGAGATTGCTCCCTACCGCCCCATCATCAACCTTGACCTCGTTCCCGGCTATCCCTTTGCCTTGATAGACCGTACCGTAGGCACCGATCCCTTCTTCGGCGATGCCGACTATTCCACCGGCAACGTCCTCGGCTTTGGCCTTGGCAAGGTGTGGGAAGCCCAGCGCGCCACGCTCAGCGAAGCTGCCATCAGTCTGCACGAGCCCCAGCTTGAGGGCAATATGGTGAATATCCAGACCGACGTCACCTTCCAATACAATGGAAACGAGGCACCCTACGCCCTGGCATACGTACTCCTTTGTGACGGCGTCACCCGTCCGGCTGACAAGACATCCAACCAGGACATTGCCGACTGGGCACAGGCGAACAACCTTAGCGGCAATGGAAACTACGCCACTGACCCCGACCTCGGTCCGTGGACACAACTGCCCTATCGCATCGTCAACCAGGTATACAACCACGTGGCCGTGGCTGCCTCCGACATGGTGGACGGCGTGACTGGCTCCATCGTAGCTCCGATTGTCCTGGGACAGACGCAGACGCACACCTACAGTTTCAACCTCAGCGACGCTCCCTACGCACAGCATCGTGACAAGCTTAGCGTCGTGGCCATGCTCATCAACACGCGCACAGGGCACATCGTCAATGCCGACGAGCGCCACGTCAGCGACCCAACGGGCATCAACCAGCCTTCGGCCCTGCTGAACGGCGGCGGTACGTCCGCCACTTTCGACCTCCAGGGACGACGCATCACGGACAGTCGCCGTGGTATCGTCATCCGTCGCAATGCCGACGGTACGACGCGAAAAGTGCTGAGGTAGATAAAAGGAAATCTTTGTATTGGGGCATCACTTCGTATGGGTGATGCCCTTTTTTGCGTAAAAACCTCATTGATTCGTTGGTAGAAGGAAAATAATGTCCTATTTTTGCCGTGCAAATCATTTCGTTTCATTTTCACCAAAATCCAACCATTTATGAAAAAACGCTACACCATCCTCCTCGCGTTAGGGCTTTTCATGCTTGGCACTAACGCATCCTTCGCTCAGAATCGTGCCAGTACGTCGGGTAAGGCAAACATCGGCTATGCCAAATACGACGATGCCATCTGGGAGTACGACGGCCTTTCGCTTGACCACAATGCGCGTGTCGGCTGTGCCATCGTGCTGACGCGCGACATGCTGGAACCCTACATCGGCGGCACCATCACCGGCATGCGCGTGGGTTGGGACACTTCTACCGAGACCGGAAAATACGACGGCTTCGTGCGCAACAGCTTTACGGGCGAGGACCTTTCCACCGGAACGGCCACCGTGCGCTACAGTTACTCCGACACCAATCCCGGCTGGAACGATATGACGATGTCAAAGTATGTCATTCCCGATGACGTCGAGCAGCTCGTCGTGGGCTTTACCACAAACCTCAAGAAAGACCTCTGCGCCATTCCCTTGCTCTATCCTCGCGACGTCAAGAACAGCAACTACCTATGGGTGGAAGGCGACGTGGACGAACAGGGCAACCCCAACTGGGTGGACATGAACGACCGTGGCATCCTCCCCATCCTGCTTACCATCCAGGACACGCAGGGAAAATTCAACTTCCTGCCCGTCGTGCGTACCTTCCTCTACGATGGTGTCGTGCGTACTGACCAGCCAGGCGGCGTACTGCTGCGTATGAAGAATGCGGGTTCGGTGACCATCAGCAGCATCGAAGTGAGCTCACGCCAAGGCGACGATGTCAAGAGCCAGAAGGTCAACCTCACGAAGAGCATCGCTCCCGGCATGACGGGAAGCATCACGCTTGTGCCCTATTTTGCATTCCGTCCTGGCGATGTTGAGTTCAGCATTTCCAAGGTGAACAACCAAGACATCAGCCAGCCTGTCGTCAAGACCATCCATACCATAGCCATACCAGCCGAAGTGGCCGACAAGTACAAGCGCCGCCCGCTCGTGGAATACTATGAGAGCGAGAACAGCTACATGTCACCTCGCTACTACGATGAGTATGTGGGGCCGGTGCTGGAAAACCGCTTCGACGAGTTTACCTACGTAAGCCAGCACCTTGACGACCAGTTCATGACGGGCGAGGACGACGCCACGACGCTGTCGCTTGCCCTCTGCGACAACGATTCCTCCTCCGTCAGTCTGCCTTCGATGACGGTCGACCGTGCCATCGATACAGGGAACATCAGTTTCCAGATGGGCTCTGCCTGGAACCCGACGTTTGCCATACTGCTCGAACCCTACGCATCCAACTATCTCAATGCCACCCTGGAAAATCCCACGTTCCTTGATGTCAACGTGAGTGGTGTCGTGGCCGATGACAACGAGACCCTGACCGTCACTGTGGGAGGCGACGGCAGTCACATCCCCGAATGCCTGCCCGAAGGCGAGAAGCCTTGCCTCACCGTCTATCTGATGGAGCGTAACGTGACCAGCGACAGCCAACTCTTCTGGACGGACAAGGAGAAAGAGGCGCAGATGGGAGAGTACACACACGCCAACGTCATCCGCGAAATTCTCAGTGCGCCAATGGGCGACGTGCTGGAGACGGCCAATGAAATCAAGGGCAGCTACACGACCACGCTCGACCCCACATGGAACAAGGAGAACCTCTACCTCGTGGCCTTCGTTCATCGCGACGGCAAGTTGGGCGGCAACCATATGAACGTCTTCAACAGCAACGAGGGAGCTATCACCTTCACCAGCGGCATCCGCGACGCCGTCACGACGAACGCCAATGCCGGCGATGGCATCATCTACGACCTGCAGGGTCGCCGCGCGCTGCGTTCCGCGAAGGGCATCTTCATCCGCAACGGCCGGAAAGTGATTGTGAAATAAACATTTTTCTCCACTATGCGACGCATTTTTCTCAGCTTTATGACAGTCTTGTGCCTTTGCCTTTCGGGCAAGGCGCAAGTGTACTATTCCTATGCGCCTCTTGCCGCTGCTCAGGAACAGCTCTCGGGACTTGGCAGCAACAAGAACAGCTTTGTGCAGGGCGCTGTACTCTTTGACCCATCGGCCGATGCCGCCCTTGCCCGCATGAAGGGCAAGAAGGTAGTCGGCGTGCGCTGCTACTTGCGCGACGACTATGCCCAGGCCCGCCAGAAGCGCTCGGCGGTACAGGCCTTCGAGGGTTCGCTTGCCAACAATGTGCGCACGCAGTATGTCGACTTCAAGCAGGGCTGGAACGACGTTCTCTTTGACGAGCCCCTCGTCATCGGCGACGCTAAGTTGTACCTCGGCCTCCAGGCTTACGAGACCATCGGCTCGCCCTACCCCCTCGTGGCCTTCGCGGCAGCCACTGTCCCGCAGGCATGCTACGTGAACATAGGCAAGAAGACCTGGGAAGAATACACCGACCGCGGCACCCTTCTCATCGCCGCCATCCTTGAGGACGACTGCGCACCTCTCATTGCCACTACCGCCTACGCCCAGAATACGACCCATCCGCAGACGGTAGCTCCCGACGATGACTTCGAGGGCGGACTCTACGTGGTCAACCAGTCGGCGAAGACTTTGCAGGAGATTGAAATCTCGATGACCGGTGCTGGAGCCACCGTTCCCACAATACGCACCGTGCAACTCCCGTCAACACTTGCCCCGGGCCAGGCCACCGTCGTGCAGGCAAGCCTGCACTCGGGCTTGACGGAAGGCACAAGCGTGGACTTCACCGTGGACGTCACACGCCTGAACGGCGAGCAGGCACAGGCGGGACGTCCCGGAACGACGAAGCTCTACGTGACCCTCGACAACTTCATCCGCACACCGCTCATCGAGGAGTTCACCAGCCAGCGTTGCGTCAACTGCCCGCAGATGGCCTACTTCCTCGATAAGGCGTTGGAGGAATATACGGGCGACTACGTCTACGTGTCCCATCACAGCGGCTTCGTTGAGGACGTCTTCACGACCAATCCCGACAGGGAAGTGCTATACGTCTTTGGTGGCTACCAGAACGAGTACAACCCAGCCATCATGTACAACCGTGCCGTCCTGGAAGGGGAAAGCGCTATCATCCAGGGTGTCCGCGACATGTCGCCCACGCCCTATCTGGAAGCACTTGCCCTGGCAGCCGACATGCCAGCCATGGCAAGCGTACAGCTCGAAGCGACCGACACGGAGGTGACCGTGAGCGGACGCGTGGCGCGCGACCTCGTGGGCAAGCCTCTCTACCTTTCCTGTTACCTCGTCGAGGATGGCATCGGCACAGAGAAGTATTTCCAACTCGGCATGGACGACGCCGATGCGCCTGCCGACCTCAAGGACGTATTCCGCCACAACGGCGTCATTCTCCACTACTTCACGGCCGACGCCCTGGGCGACTTGCTCACCACCGACGAGAAAGGCCACTATGAAGTCACCTTCCCGGCCGTTGAGAAGGTGGGATTCGGCGGCACGGCCCGACGCCTCGTGGCCTTCGTCCATAAGGTCAACAAGTCGGCACTTGCCGACAATCAGGTGCTCAACGCCACACAGCTCAATGTCGCCATCACGGGCATCCATCCCGTCCTCGGGGGCAGCGATGCCACGACGGCCGCCTACGATTTGCAGGGACGTCGCCTCCCGGCGCCTCTCCATAAGGGTGTCTCCATTGTAAATGGCAGGAAGATTGTACGATAGACGTCCCCTGACATCTTGGCTTCTCAACCACACCAGTGTGCGGCAGCAGCAACTTCTGCTTGCTGTCGTCACGGGTGTGTGCGTGGGGCTTGCCGCCCAGTTGCTCAAATGGCTCATAGAGGAGATCAAGTTTCTCCTGACCAGTCAGTTTGACGTGACGCGGGCGCAGTGGCTCTTCCTCGTCTATCCCGTTGTGGGCATCCTGCTCACGGCGCTCTTCATCCGTTATGTCGTGCGCGACAACATTGGCCACGGCATCACGAAAATCCTCTATTCCATCTCCCGCAGCAAGGGGCGCATCAAGGCTCACAACACGTGGTCGAGCCTCATTGCCTCGGCGCTGACCATCGGCTTTGGCGGCAGCGTCGGTGCCGAAAGCCCCATTGTGCTCACGGGTTCGGCCATAGGGTCGAACCTGGGCAAGGTTTTCCACTTCGACCACAAGCGGCAGATGCTGCTCATCGGTTGTGGAGCGGCGGCAGCCACGGCGGGCATCTTCAAGGCCCCCATCGCCGGTGTGCTCTTTGCCCTTGAGGTGCTGATGATCGACCTTACCATGGCCTCGCTCCTTCCCCTGCTCATTGCCGCTCTGACGGCCACGGTCGTCGCCTATTCCATCAGCGGTACCGACGCCATGTTCGATTTCCACCTGCAGGGAGCGTTTTCCATCTCGCAGGTGCCCAGCAGCGTGTTGCTCGGCGTCATGTGCGGCCTCGTGGCACTCTATGCCATGCGCACGATGATACGCACCGAGCGCCTTTTCAGCCGTATCAGTGGCCTGTTGGCCAAGGTGGTGTGCGGCGGACTCGTTCTTGCCGTGCTTATCTATCTGTTTCCGCCGCTCTACGGCGAGGGCTATGACATCATAGAGAACATCCTCGTCTCAGGCGGGCGTGGCGATGTGGGTAGCGTCATGAACAACTCTTTCTTCTACGGTCGTCCCGAACTTCTCCTGCTTTTCCTGGGGCTTATCGTGCTGATGAAGCCTTTTGCGACCTCGGCCACGAACGGTGGCGGCGGCTGCGGAGGAACTTTTGCCCCGAGCCTCTTCCTCGGTTGCATCGCGGGCTACGTGTTCTGCTGCCTGTGGAATCACTTCGGCATCCTGGGCATCCAGCTCTCCGAGCGCAACTATGCCCTGCTGGGCATGGCGGGACTGATGAGCGCCTTCTTCCATGCCCCGCTGACGGGTGTCTTTCTCATCGCCGAGCTCACCGGCGGCTACGACCTCTTCATTCCCCTGATGATTGTCAGCGCCGTGGCCTATCTGACCATCCACTTCTTCGAGCCCCACAACATCTATGCCATACGCCTGGCACGTCGCGGCGACCTCCTGACACACGACACCGACCAGAGCGTGCTCACGCTGATGACACTCGACGCCGTCATCGAAAAGGAAAGTCCGCGACTCTCGCCCGACATGGAGCTGGGCAAGATGGTGCAGGCTGTGTCGCTTGACGAGCACGAGGACTTTGCCGTGACCGATGCCGCAGGACATCTGTTGGGCATCGTAAACCTGCGTAGTGTCAGAAAACTCATCTTCCGCAGCGAACTCTACCGCCTCTATCATGTAGAGCAACTCATGGCACCCGCCACACAGACGCTCACGACGACCGAGGACATGCGCTCCGTCATGGAGAAGTTTCAGGGGACAAAGGCCGAAGTGCTGCCCGTGCTGTCGGCAGAGCGAGTCTTTGTGGGATTCGTGTCGCGCACACGTCTCCTCGAGAGCTACCGGCAAATCATTCACGACTTCTCTGACGAATGACGCAGGCCGCCACGTCGGCAAAGGCATGCGGAACATCAATAAAACCGAAAACATAGCGGCAAATCCTTGGCGTAGAATCCATCGATTTGCCGCTTTGCTTGTTATAGCCCAACGATATCTGATTTTCGCTATGCGCTGAAAGACAAGTCTTTAGGCTTTCTTGTCGGCTTTCTCACGGCATGTCGTCCTCACGGCATGCGCATCTCTTGCTTCAAGGCAAGCCATCTCTTTGCTCAAGGCAAGGCATCTCTTGCATCAAGACATGGGACATCTTTGCTCAAGACATGGGACATCGCAAAAAGAGAGAGCGGAAAACGTGGTTTCTGCTCTCTCGGGATAGCAAACGCAAGGTGGGAGAAACTTGCGAAATAGGTATTACGGAAAATATGGTTGTAAAGGATTTTACCTGCTGCGCCTCCCTATACCCGTGCCTTAGCGGCTGGGAAGTGTCACCTTGAAGAGGCTGCTCTCCGTGTGGTCCTCGTAGATGTAGTCCACCATTTGGCGCACAATGTCGGGATGCTTCGCGGCTACATTGTTGTCTTCGTGCAGGTCGGTGCTGAGGTCGTAGAGGCGAGGCGTGCCGCTCTTGACGACGAGTTTCCAGTTGCCCATGCGCACACCCATCATGTCCGTCTCGTGAAACTCCCAGTATAGGTGGGAGTGCTCTTCCTGCTTTCCCTCGCCCGTCAGCGTGGGATAGATGGAAATGCCGTCAAAGTAGTCCTTGTCGCCCAGGGCAGCATTGCGGTAGCGCGACTCGTAGTTGTCGATGCCGGCAATGTCGCAGAAGGTGGCCATGAGGTCGTAGAAGGCAAACTGATGGTCGCTCTCCGTGCCCGCCTTCAACTTTGCCGGCCATCTCACGATGAACGGTATGCGTATGCCGCCCTCGTAGGTACTTCGCTTCAGGCCCTGCAGCAGGCCGTCGCGGTTGAAGAATGTGGGGTCGGCACCTCCTTCCTCGTGGGGTCCGTTGTCTGACGTGAAGATGAGGACGGTGTTCTCGGCCAGGCCTTTTTCCTCCAGCTTCTCCATGATTTGTCCCACCTGTGCGTCGAGGCGCGTGATCATGGCTGCGAACTGTGCGTGGGCGATGTCGGTGGGGTTGTAGCGCGAGGCCTCCTGCCCGGCGAAGCTCTTCTCGGTGCAGAAGTGCCCCTTGTAGGCCAGGAGGATGGAGTCCTCGGGCTGGCGCAGCTCTGCATGCGGCAACGTGTAGGTGAAGATGCCCAGGAAGGGTTCGTCCGCTGTCTGCTTGTCCAGCCATGCGAGGGCGTGCTGATGGATGAGGTCGGAGGAGTACTGGCTGCGGTTGGCATAGTCGTCGCCGTACATCTTGTGGGTGATGTTCTGCTCCAGCACCTCTCGCGTCACTCCCTTGTCGCCGTCTTGGCGGCTGTACTTGTTGAGGAAGTTGGGGAAATAGGCATGCGCCTGAAACTGGCAGATGTAGCCATAGAACTCGTCGATTCCCCGCTTGTCGGGCGTCGAGGCCGAACCTTCGTACCCGCCTGCCCACTTGCCGAACATGCCTGTGTGGTAGCCGTTGTCCTTCAGTATCTCGGGGATGATTTTGTGGTTTGTGGCGTAGGGTTCCTGGCCCACGGTCTTGTAGTCCGTGTTGTTGCCATACTTCACGGTGCCGCTGTCACGCCAATACTCTTTGTTTCCGCGCACGTGGGTATGGCCTGTGTGCTGTCCGGTCATGAACGTGGCGCGCGAAGGTGCCGAGACAGGGCTTCCGGCGTAGGCCTGTGTGAAGCGCATACCCTCCGATGCCAGGCGGTCAATGTGGGGGGTGGCGATATACTGCTGGCCGTAGCATCCCAGGTCGCCGTACCCCATGTCGTCACACATGATGTAGATGATGTTGGGACGCTGCTGTGCCGATGCGGCAAGAGCCGCGAGGGTTCCCATGCCGAGGATGAGAGGTCTTTGGTATTTCATTTTCTTATTGCTACTGAAACTTAGGTGATTGTCTTAAGGTATGAATATCTTTGCCGTCTGCACGCTTGCGTCCTTCCGGGTGAGCAACTTGACGATGTAGACCCCTGCAGGCAGGTTCTCCAGCGACATGGTGGCGGCTTTGACCGCTGCGAGGCGTGCGCCCTGCGTCGTGAAGAGTTCCATCAGGGCAATGCCCTTCGCCGACTGTGCCGTGAGCATGCGGCCGTCGGCGTAGAGCTTGATGGCCGAGTCGGTCTCTGTCACCTCGATGCGAGTGTCAGTGGCGTCGACGGCACGCACCACGAAGTCTATCGTCTGTCCGCACACTTCCTGGTCGGCCCCGGAAAAGCCATTGTTCGTCAGGCGCACGCGCATGCGGCTTTGCCCGAGGGGAACATCTTCGGCTACGGGAACGGAGAAACTGACGGTGCTTGCCAACTCGGGGCGCAGGCACTCTTCAAACTCGCCATCGCGGTCGAAGTCGAAGTAGATGTAGAGCGAGTCGCCTTCCTGCGGCACCTTGCTGAGTGTCAGTGTGCCGCCGAAGTCCTTTCCGCGACGCATCTTTGCCTTCGACTGGGTGTAGATTTGGAAGGCTTCGGTGGGTTTTCCGGCCTTGCTGCCTGTGGCAGGATACACCAGGACACCGTCATCCTCCACGCCCACGGTGCGAAGGCTCGTGATGTAAATGTCGGAAGCCGTCGCGCAGGGGTTGTCGTAGATCTGCGCACTTTTCATGAAGTCGGAGTGGGCCAGTACGGGACGGCTCTCGAAAAGGTAGTCCGTCTCGGCCAGTTTCCACCACGAGTTGTTGTTGGAAGCACCAGCCGCCCAGACGATGACGTTCGAGCTTGCGCCGTCCTTGTTCAGGCCGTTGGGTGTCTTTGCGGTGTTGTTGTAGTTTGCGCAGTCCGTGCTCGTGAAGCGGACGTAGCCGCTGCTGACGGCCACAAAGTATTCCACGGGTGTGCTCTGCGTGCTGATGCGGTCCTTCTGTGTGCCGTTGCAACTCATGACGTAGCGCTTTGTCGTGGCATTGCGCATGTAGTAGCAGTTGGCAGTTTCTGTAGGGATGAACTCCCAGAAAATGCGCTGTGTCTTGTCGTAGGCCGTCACGCCTACGGTGCCGTCGGCATTCTCCACCATGTACTGTGCGGCATTCGTCTTCATGGCTATGGTGTAGAACTTGCCGGCTTGGGGCTGAAACTGTGCCCACGCAGGGAGGGCGGCAGCCAGCGAAAGCAGGAGTGGGATGAAGCGTCTCATGCTTGCGATGTCATTTTATATCTGAAACTTGAATCATCTTATCTTAAAGTATTTCTCGAGTGTCACCTCGTAGCGGAACAAGGCTGCGCCCACCACGGCATAGGTGACGCGGCCGTTGCCGTCGGCCAGTTCCTCCGTGCCGCCTTCCTTTAGGCCTTGCTGTCCACCGGTTTTGTAGACGGCCTTCATGGTCACCTTGTAGGTGCCGGGCGATTCAAAGGTGATGGTGTCGACAGGATTCTGGGGGGCGAGGTCGTAGATGTCGCCTGCCATAGGGCGGTGTGTCACTCCTTCCTGCGGCGAAGTGCTCCACGTGTAGGTGGTGCCAAGGAGCAGATGGCCCCTCTTCGCCTGTACGGCAGTCAGCAGGATGGGCTCGCCACTGCGCAGTTCGTCGGAGCCGTCGGCGAGCATCTGCGCCGTCAGGTCGCTGAATCGCGGAGGGCGCGAATCGTAGTCATCGTCGTCGCAGGCTGTGAAACCTGCGGCTACGAGTCCGAATATGGCAGCCAGTAATACGCTGCGTGCGCCCAGGCACGAGGAAAGGCGGGTGTAGATGTTTGCGTTCATCGTATGAAATCAGGTAATAGTATGTGGATTAAAGTTTGAGTTCCCCCATGCCCTGCCGCACGACCTCGGGTTCGTCGCCCGTACAGTCGACGATGGTGGAATGCGCATTCAGGCCGTCTCCGCCGTCGATGACGAGGTCCACGCGGTCGCCAAAGGCTTCCTCGGCCAGTTCGGCCGAGGTGCGATATTCCTCATCGAGGTCTTCCGCAGGCAGCGAGAGCGTCAACAACGGAGCCTGCAGGCGCTCGAGGAGTTCGCGCAGCACGGGCACGTCGGGCATGCGGATGCCTACCTCGTGCTGCGGACGTGCGTGGAACACCTTTGGCAGTGTGCTCTTCCCAGGCAGCAGAAAAGTGAAGGCACCGGGCAGGTTGCGCTTGATGAGCTTGAAGACTGGCGTCGTGATGTGGGCAAACTCGCTGATGGCTGAAAGGTCGTAGCAGACAATGCTCAGCGGATGTTCGCGTGCCGAAATGCCACGTATCTTGCAGACACGCTCCACGGCACGCTCCTTCAGGGCGTGACAGGCAAGGGCGTAGGTCGTATCTGTGGGTATGATGACCACGCCTCCGTCCTCCAGCAGGCGTGCGATTCGCTCTATCTGGCGCGGATTGTTGTGGAATGCGTATAGTCGAAGGGCCATGACGTAAGGGTTGAGGTTGGAAGAATGATGGTGAATGGTGCGTGATCTAAAAAGATTTCAGGGCATTGTAGAGGCGCTGTACCGGTAGTCCCACGACGTTGAAGTAACTGCCCTCGATGCCTTCCACCGCCACATAGCCTATCCAGTCCTGTATGCCGTAGGCTCCGGCCTTGT
>JAFSQD010000023.1 GCA_017446765.1 Alloprevotella sp. | reverse complement strand
TTGCGCAGTTGGACGTAGGGGAGCACACCGAGCAGACGGTAGCGCTGGATAGTGCGCTTGCTGACATGGAGCATCAGACAGAGGTCTTCGGTGTCGTAAAGCCGTTCACCGTCGAGCGTGGGGCCGATGCCGCTGCCTGACGTTTCCCTGCCTTCGAGCAGACGGGCAATCAGTTCGTCCTGCGCGTCGAGACGGCGGAACATCTGCTGCATGGCATTGATGAAGGTCTGACGGTCAAGTGTCTCATTCATGCTCGTATCCTCCATCTTATTCCGTTTTCCTGTTATTGCCCGTCCGCACACGGTAGGTATGACTGATCTGGTCGAGGGTGTGCTGTTCAGTCGACACTTGGTTGGACTCAATGACACGGCGGATTTCCGCGAGTCTGTAGCGACAGGAATTTCCGACAAGCGAGTAGGCTATGTCATTACGGGAGCGCATACGCTGGAGCGTGCGCTGGCTGACGCCAAGGATTTCGGCGGCCTCAGTACCAGACACCCACCTGTCGTATGGTTCCTGCGGATGACGGACAGAACCCTGGCGGATGAATGCCTCAATGGTGTCCAAACGCTCCATCACGTTCTGGTATGCCTTGCTCTCAATGGTGATAACTTCCATATTTTTTGCTGCTTTATTCATTTACGGGTGCAAAGGTCGGAGGAAAAAACGACTTCGGTTCCCAACTCCCGCGGGACTCCCGTGAGATTTTTGCAGATAATGTCGCAAGTGTCGCGTTTTCGGGCGACAAATCGCGCCACGGCATGGTTTTTCAGTCGATAACGGGCGTAAAGTGTGTACTTTCGCGGAAAAGACGAAAGTGACATGGAAATCGTGATACTTGAACGTGAGGCGTTCGATGCCTTGATAAACGGAATACAGGTGCTGACGGCAAAGGTCGGTTGCCTGTCGGAGATGTGCCAGGACAAAGGACTCGGCAAGTGGATTGACAATGAGACGGTTTGCAGGATGCTGAGGATAAGCCCCCGTACCTTGCAATATATGCGCGACACGAGGGGCATCCCGTTCACGCAGATAAACCGAAAGTTCTACTACAGGCCGGAGGACATACGCCCCCTGCTGAATGAAGAGGGAAAGGAGGTGTGAGGGATGGCAGAGAGGATTTACACGATGAACGACGCGGTGATAGCCGATGCACTGTCGTCGATGAGGAAAGCGATGCGCAGGGCATCGGCAATGATGCAGGACTGCCGCCCCGTGATGGACGGGGAACGGTATGTGACGGACAAGGAACTGTCGGAGGTGCTGAGGGTGACGCGACGCACGTTGCAGCAGTATCGCAACGACGGCATCATTCCGTACATCACGATGGGCGGCAAGGTGCTCTACAGGGAGTCGGACGTGAAGGCATTGCTTGAAAGAAACTACGTGCCGGCGATGTGAAACGGGAAAGGCGGAGGTCAGGGCATTTGCCTGACTTCCGCCTTTTATCCTACGATGAACAGAAGGAACTCCTGCCGAGCGAGAAGATGTAGGAGATGCCGCCGCCCGCAGGCTTGTCGGTGAGCCTCGTCAGCAGCCACTTGCGGAACAGGTCCGTATAGCAGGTGTCTATCTTGAAACTCACGGCGACAATCATTTTGAGGCTGTACACGTCGATGCTGACGCCGGGACTCACGCGGTCGGTGCGCACGGCATCGCGCTCTTTCAGCAGTCCCGAACGTAGCACACCCTTGATGGCGGTGTTAACGGCGGTGGCCGTGGTGTTGAAGATTTCGGCTATCTCGCCAGCTGTCATCCAGACATTGTTTCCTGTCACGGAGAACGTCTTGCCCTCCACTTTGATGATGTTTCTCGTTGTCATAGTCGTTACTTTTTTCGTTACCTTTATATATTATATACTGCTGCAGATGGCACTCTGCATCGTCCCCAGCTTCTCGGACAGTCGCTCCACGTCGCGGCTGATCTTCTCGCCCGTAATCTTGGCGTAAATCTGCGTCGTGCGGATGCTCTTGTGGCCCAGCATCTTCGATACGGTCTCGATGGGCACGTCGTTGGAGAGGCAGATGGTCGTGGCGTAGGTGTGGCGGCTCATGTGCCAGGTCACGTTCTTGTCGATGCCGCTCAGCGCAGCCACACGCTTCAATGCCGCCCGGCAGGTGTTGTAGTCGGCCACGGGCAGTATGCGTCCGTCCTTGCCCAGCCCCTTGTACTTCTCAATGATGTGCAGGGGTACGTCCAGCAGGCGGATGTCGCTCTCCACGCCGGTCTTCTGTCGCTTGGTCTTTATCCACAGGTGGCCGTCGAAGGCAGTCTGTAGGTGCTGCTCCGTGAGGTTGCGCATGTCAATCCATGTCAGCCCCGTGAAGCAGCAGAACACGAACAGGTCGCGGATGACCTCGTAGCTTTTCCTCTTGAACGTCGTCGCAATCATCTTCTCAATGTCCTCACGGGTGAGGAAGCCGCGCTCCGTGTCCTCCTTCGTGATGCTGTAGGCATAGAACGGGTCGCGCTGCAGCCAGCCGTTGTTGATGGCCATGTAGATGATGGCCTTGAAGGGCATCATGTACGTCCAGATGGTGTT
>JAFSQD010000022.1 GCA_017446765.1 Alloprevotella sp. | reverse complement strand
GTAGGTGGCATAGTAGGCCACGCTGTCGGGGCGTCCTTCAAAGAGGCAACTGTTGGCATTGGCACGGTCGGTGAAGTTGTGGTTTGAAGCATCGGCAGGTGTCATGCTGCCCATATTCACGCGTCCCGTCGTGAGATTGCCGTTGGCATTGGCTCCGATGAAGAGGAAGCCCACCCACTTGCTTTCTATTTGTGCGCTGGTGCCCCCCTTGTAGGCATTACTTCCTGTCACCTTTGTGGTCAAGCCTTCGGAAAGTCCCTTACCCGTGCTGGCCTGCGAGCCCACGGCGCTGTGGAAGGAGTACCAGCCATTGCCGGGTTCGTTAGCGTGAGCCCAACTCTCAAAGTCGGAGTTGGGTACCTGGAAGGTGGCGCGATTACCTTGGAAGCGTACGTAAATGGGAATCTCCACTCCCTCGCCCTGCACCCATACGACGTTTACGTCAACAACGGCGTGTCCGCCTTCGATGACGCTACCTGCAGGGTTGATGCTGGCTTTGGCCTCCAAGGCACCGTCCATGAATCTGAGGGTCACTGGGTCGTTCTTCCCGAAGTGAATCTTGTCGTTATTGTCCTTGCTCACGGGAATGTTTTCCAGAACGATGTCGCCGATTTGGAGACCTTCACCGAGTGAGAAGTTGTAGAGTGCGAACTTTACGGTGTTGGCGGTCTGTGCCTCAATGGAGATGCTTTGGCCGTCCACAGGCTCTGTGTTATCGTCAATCTCATACTGGATGGAGATAAACAGTTTGCCGTTGTATTGTCCGGCAGCTTCCTTGGCCACGTTCTGGGCCTTTCCTGCCACTATGGCAAGCAGCAGAGATGCGATGAGTAGAAGTTTTTTCATATTGTTTAGTTTTTTTAGGATTATGAGTGTTTAGGTTTCGCCACTTGGCACTTTAGGTTTTTGGGGTTTCTCACTTGTCCCTTGACGAGCTACTCCCCTTTTGACCTCTTTTGGGGGAGAGGCTGTTGTTGGGACTGTAACCTTGTCAGAGTTTATACGTAAGTCCCAGCTTTGCGTAAATGGGGTAGAGGTCGAAGGTGACGCTTTCAAAGTCAGCAGGGAATATGTTGTTGAAGTTCCAGGTCATGTCGGCCGTGACGCCCCAGCGCTTGTTCCAGCGATAGGTACCTCCCAACTGCAGTCCCCATGCAAGATGGCGCACCTCGTCGCCAAAGTCGTAGGTGGCGTGGGTGACGTAGGCTTTCTCTCCGGTGGGGTCATGGTGGCGGATGTAGCCGTCGTAGGCAGAACCGCTGAAACTGCCGTGGAGAAGGAGGCTGACATAGGGACCGCCGTGCGCTTCCCAATGGTCGTCGTCGAAATGGTAGCTTGCCATCAGTGGTAGGGTCAAGTAGACATTGCCGACTTTTGTCTCTACGTGTCCCGTCCACGCGCCTTCCATGTATCCTCCGTCATCAGCCATCATCTCCATGTGGTAGTTTTTCACGCGGGCCTTTGTCTTCATGCCTTTTTGCTCAAGCCGAAGGCCTGTACGCAGATACCAAGAACCATAGATTTGCTTCTCGGCCACCCCTTCTGCGTATAAGTTGAGCAGTGGGTTGAACTCCTCAATCTTGCGTATCTCGCGAGGTATCGGCAGGGGCGCGGTGCCGCCCAGTTCGAGACCTGCGCCCAAACTCCATGCCCAGCCATGCAGGACGTTCTTCTCGAGGGGTGTCATCTCGCTCTCAATGGGCATATCCTGACGCTCTTCCAACGAATGACGCTCTGTCTGTGCCTGCCCCTGGGTGGTTAGGGCAAACAGGGCAAGTATGATGCATGTTTTTTTCATGTTCTAAGATAAGCAGAGATAATAAAAAGTATAAAAATGAGTAACTCTTTTCTTTTTTGACTGATTGCTCCCCTCTCGCCCTCTTCACTTCCATTTCACACCATAGTCGTCAAGGAAGAGCACGCTGCCGACAGCACCTTGGAAGAAAGCGCCACCACGACTGGAGGATGCCACCATCGTGAAAGCATATCCTTTTTGTTTCAGAC
The DNA here is from genome assembly GCA_017446765.1 of Alloprevotella sp. Lineage (GTDB taxonomy): Bacteria > Bacteroidota > Bacteroidia > Bacteroidales > Bacteroidaceae > Alloprevotella. Next base: position 932 of record JAFSQD010000022.1, on the reverse strand, counting down.
GCTCGCGAGAGAAAGTCTTGCCTTCCATGAGGCGGAAGGGAGCCTCAAAGCGTGTCCATTCCTGCGGTTCGCCAGGATGTTCCAGACGTGCCAACATCACGACGCGGTCGCTCGTCATCACGTTGTCGCCAGCCAAGGGTACCACCTTTGCGGGATCCACCTCGAAGAGTACAGCATAGATGTCGCACGAGTCACGAAGTTCGGGGCGCACGTTCTGTGCGCGATCTTTGTAGGTTTCCCCTGGTGTGTACTTGTACCATCCCGTGATGCTTTCCGGTTCCCCTTTGGCTATCTGCAGACCGAAACGTGTGGCTTGCAGCGGGAGTAGCATTGCTTGCTGTACACGGAATTCGCCTATAAAAAGGTTGCCAGCAGCCAGGGGCATATTGGTGCGGCGTCCAAAGTCGCCCGTGGATTTCGTCTCCAGACGTGCGCACTTTCCCGTAACACCGCCATCCACGAAAGTCGTGGGGTATTCCTCCGGCGTCTTTGCCATTCCAGACAGAGCAAAACCACCGTTGCCGCAATCCCACACGTGGGCATTCAGCGAACCGTCAGACTGCTCTTGCAGGAGGCACTGGTATTGTCCGCGGTCATCCAGCTGAAAGTGCTCGAAACTGCATACGTCCAAAGGGCTTGGTGTCTCAAAGCTCACCACGTAGTCCTTGTGCCATTGTCCCGATTCGCTCACCACGGTATAGGTTTTTGGCGTTGTGAAGTCGCGTTTGAACTCCGAGTCGAAGTTTGTATACTGCCCTAAGGCGTTTTTCATCAGAAGGCGTGCGCCTGGCGTCACATAGAAGCGAGGATTCAGCGCAGTCACGTCGGTGCCTTCTGCCACGAAGAATGTCACGCTGTTATTCTTCACCACGGGGTTTCCCGTCACCATGCCTTCCGGCAGTTCGCGTAGCCACAGGGAGTCTACGCCCGTG
>JAFSQD010000021.1 GCA_017446765.1 Alloprevotella sp. | reverse complement strand
TGTCTCTGATGTTTCCCACCATCTATGGACTTGCGCTTGAGGATGTGGAAAGTCGCGATACGTCGCTGGGTGCAGCATTTCTTGTGATGGCTATCGTGGGAGGCGCCCTGATGCCGCCGCTTCAGGGTTCCATCATTGACCAGGGCAGCATCCTTGGCCATCCCGCTGTCAACGTCAGTTTTGTTCTTCCCTTCATCTGCTTCTGCATTATCACTACCTACGGGATAAGGTGCATGAGAAAGCACGAGTGACAAGTTCTACAAAAAAAGTATTGTTCCTTTGTTAACTTTTCCCTGCGTAGTCCGTCATCCTATCAGAGAGCTATATGAAAGAAATCGATTTCCGCACCCATCTGTTGCCGCTCAAGGATAAGCTCTATCGCCTTGCGCTACGTATCACGCAGAATCATCCGGAGGCTCAGGATGTGGTGCAGGAAACGTTCATCCGGGCGTGGGAACGACGCAGCGAACTGGCAAAAGTGGAGTCCGTGGAGGCATACATGCTCACGGTGTGTAGGAATCTCTCCATCGACCGCTGCGAGAAGTGTGAGAACCGCAACATACCTTTGAGCCAGACAGATGCTGACGCACCTGCAGCCGACGCTTCGGCGCAAGAACGATTGGAGCACGACGAACGTATCAGGAGTGTTCGCAAAGCGCTTGAATTGTTACCACTCCGTCAGCGTATGGCCATACAGTTGCGTGACATCGAAGGAATGAGTTATCACGATGCCGCCCATGCAATGGACATTACCGAGGACGTACTGCGCGTCACGCTCCACCGTGCTCGCACCGCACTCAGACAAGCTCTGGAAAAAGAATTCAACTATGGACTATAAATTTATTGAACAACTGCTGGAGCGGTATTTCGCCGCAGAGACAACTGCCGAGGAGGAAAACCTTCTTCGGGCAGGGATGGCGATGCCCGACCTCCCGGAGCATATTGCAAAGTATCGGGAGATCTTTGAATGCATGCGTTCGGAAGGAGAAAAGGGGCTTGGAGAGGATTTCGACCAGCACATCATGCAGGTATGCGGCGTTGCAGAGCAGCCGCGCATAACCGTGCATGCACAGCGTAGGTCTCTACTCCAAAATCTTCGTCCCCTCTGGCAAGCTGCAGCTGCAGTAGCCATCTTTGCCCTCGTGGGTATTGGCGCAGGGCGCTCGTTCAATGATTGGGAAAGTAACGGCGACGAGGTACAAATGGCTACAGGAACGGATATCAAACAGATGGTGAAGCCTTCTGTCGTGGATCCCGCACAGCAGACGGCATCGGCCGACACGCTGAAAATGGAATTATAATTAGGATTGGTTTTAAAGTCTTAATCATTGCTACGTTAAAACAACACGTGAAAAGGGGAATGTCCGGCGGGGCATTCCCCTTTTCATTATGCTTTCTTTCTAGGAAGAGCCATGAAGAAGACGGTAAGGAGTCCCAGGATAGTGGGATAGCACACGTAGGGGACGAGACTGACGGGTTCCATGCCGGCAAGGCCGCCCGCAATGAGCAGTTGCGCACCATAGGGGATGAGGCTTTGCACGACGCAAGAGAAGATGTCCAGCAGGCTTGCCGTGCGACGGGGGTCGAGGCTGAAGCGAGTTGTGATGTCGCGGGCAATATTGCCGACAGAAAGAATGGCGATTGTATTGTTTGCCGTGTAGAGGTTTGTCAGGCTGACCAGTGCGGCAATGCTGAGATTGGCACCGCGTGGCGTGGAGACATGTTTTGTCAGTTGGCGGAGCAGCCACGTGATGCCGCCGCCACGACGTATCACGGCAAAAATGCCACCCGCCATCAGAGAAACCATCACGAGTTCGCTCATGTTTCCGATGCCTTTGCATATAGCCTCAAACCATTCTGCCACATCATACCCATCTACCATCAGCCCGCAACATCCCGTCAGAACGATGCCCAGCGTGAGAGCGAGAATCACGTTGACGCCCATGAGGGCAGTGACAAGAACAGCGAGATAGGGGAGCACGTAGAAAAAGCTGTAGTGAGCCTCGGGGAGGCTTGCAGGTACAGCTTCCCGCCCCATCATGTAGAAGATGATGAGCGCAAGGAGGGCGGCAGGCATAGCCACGCGCAGATTCATGCGGAATTTATCGCTCATGCGGCAACCCTGCGAGCGTGTGGCCACCACCGTGGTGTCGGAAATGAAGGAGAGGTTGTCGCCAAAAAAGGCACCGCCCACCACTGCGCCCACAAACAATTCCGGACGCAAGCCTGTAGGCTCAGCGATGGCTGCGGCAATGGGAACGAGGGCTACGATAGTGCCGACGCTGGTACCGACGGAGAGGGAGACAAAACACGCAGCGACAAACATGCCCGGGAGCAGGAAATCGGCAGGTAGCAGATGGAGGCAGAGGTCGACCATGGCTCCTGTAGCCCCCATACTTTCGGCAGCCGAGGCGAAGCCGCCTGCCAGGATGAATATCCACACCATGAGCAGGAGGTTTTCCTCGCCAGCTCCGCGAGAAAAGATGGCAATGCGCTCCTCGGTGCTTTTGCCGCGAAGCGTAAGGAGCGAATAGGCGGAAGTGATGAGAAATACAATGAGGATGGGCACACGGCTAAAGCCTCCACACAGGAAGCTGAGCCCTATGAAGGCTATCACCATCATGAGCATCGGGCTGAGCGCAAACAGCCCGTTGCGTTTCTGTGCTATGATTCTTGGCATAGGTAGCTTTATGGGAAAAGGAGTATTCTTAGAAAGGAGCTTCGTCCTTGCTGCGTTTGCGGTTGGGGTTCTCGCCAGCGATGGCAAGTGAGCGTGCCCGTTGGAAGGCATGCACCTCCACGCCATGCTGTGCGGCAAAGCGTAGCAAGGAAACGTGCTTTTTCAACAGTTCGTCCATGTCTGTGTAAGCTGACTCAACGCGCTCTTTCAGTTGCTTGTTAGCCGTAGCAGGCTGTTCAAGGCGCAAAAGTCGGTGGAGGGAGTTGAGGCGTTTTTGGAAATATGCGGCACCGCTACGGATGCGTTGTTGCAGGAAATCATCTGCAGCAGGATGGTCGGTCTGAACCACGAGGGGCGCATACTGCGCATGGAATCGGCTTGCCACAGCCTCCGTCTGCATACGGAATAAGGAGCGATTTTCGCGAAGAGTATGCAACATCCTGGGGAACTGACGATAGAAATGTTCTTCCATAAGGCGTAGGATGCGGTCGAAGAGTGTCGCCTCAGCCTGGAAGGTGAACAATTCCTCCACGAGGTGCAAATAGAAGGCATTTTCCTTTTGTGCAATCTGTGTGTCGTCGGGTGTCGTGGCGGCAAGTCCTTCTGTGAAGGAATTGACATCTGCATCGGTAATTACAGCCGAAGGCGGAATCGGCGTGCTAAGGACAAGTCCTTCCAGCGTGCGGCATCGGCTGAGGGCTACGTAGGTCTGGCCATGCGAAAATGCGGCATGGGCATCGATGATGGCGCGCTCAAAGGTGAGTCCCTGACTCTTGTGAATGGTAATGGCCCAGGCCAGTTTGAGCGGATATTGGCGAAAAACGCCTTCCACCTTCTCTTCCACCTCCATCGTGGAGGTATTCAGCGTGTAGCGTGTATTTTCCCAGTGTTCCCGCTCCACGTCAATTTCCTCGCCCGTATCGTGCAGGCGTACGGCCATGCCATCCTTTTTGAGTACACTCACCTCTCCCAGTGAACCATTGAAATAGCGGTGCTTGCTATCGTTCTTGACAAACATCACCTGTGCGCCCACTTTTAGATGCAATTCTTCGTCAGTGGGGAATGACGTGGGCGGAAAGTCTCCTTTCACCTCAGCCTTAAAGACGTATTCGGGTGTAGTGAGTGCTTCCAGCTCACGGGTGTTCACCGCACGGGCTTGTGCGTTGTGGGTCATCAGGCGGATGAAGCCGTCGCTGGCAGAAGGCGTAAAGTGCGGGATATAGCGGCGGTTGAGGGCGGCGAGCACTTCAGGCGAGGTACAACCACGACGTATCTGGTTGAGGAGTCCGAGGAAATACGTGTCCTGCTGCCTGTAGACATGATGGAGCTCAATGGTCAGGTAGCCGGCTTCTTTCAGGGCATGGCTGCTGAAGAAGTAGGGGGAATCATAGTATTTCCCGAGGAGTCCCCATTCCTCTTCGCGCGCTACGGGTGCCAGTTGCTGCAAGTCGCCAATGAGCAATAGCTGTACGCCTCCGAAGGGGCGGTTGGAATTGCGGTAGCGGCGAAGTGCTGCATCTATGTGGTCGAGCAGGTCGGCACGCACCATGGATATTTCGTCGATGATGATGAGATCCAGGTTGCGGATGAGGCGTATTTTTTGACGCTTGAGTCGGAAGGATTCTCCTCTATGCTGGGAACCAGGGAGAAATGGGCCGAAGGCAAACTGGAAGAAAGAGTGAATGGTAGAGCCACCAGCATTGATGGCTGCTATACCTGTAGGTGCAAGAACGACGTGGCGCTTTAGCATTGTGGCCACTAAGTCGCGCAGGAAAGTGGTTTTTCCTGTACCTGCCTTTCCTGTAAGGAAGAGGTTACTCCCAGTATTCTCCACAATGCGCCTGGCACGTGTCAGCTCTTCGTTCATGCCCCTCCGTTCAGTATGCGCTTGATGGCATTCAGTTTGTTGAGTGCCTCGATGGGTGTCAAATTGTCTACGTCCAGTTGCAGGATTTCATCACGAATCTGCTTCAGCACGGGGTCGTCCAGTTGGAAGAAGCTGAGCTGAACCCCCTCTTTACCCTCTTCCTTGTCGGCAAATTTGGCAATTTTCAGCTTGTCGCTGCTTTGTGCTCCTCCGCGTTCCAGTTCGCGCAGGATGTCCTCGGCACGGCGGACGATGGAGCCTGGCATGCCGGCAAGGCGTGCCACATGGATGCCAAACGAATGTTCCGAACCGCCGCGTTGCAGTTTGCGCAGGAATACGATGCGATGGTCTACTTCTCGCACGGATACGTTCCAGTTCTTGATGCGGGGGAAGAGGCGTTCCATCTCGTTGAGCTCATGATAGTGGGTGGCAAACAGCGTGCGGGCATGTGCACGTGGGTTTTCATGAAGGTATTCCACGATGGCCCATGCGATGGATATGCCGTCGTAGGTGCTGGTGCCACGTCCCAGTTCGTCGAAGAGTACAAGCGAGCGTGCGGAGAGGTTGTTCATGATGTTGGCGGCTTCGCTCATCTCTACCATAAATGTGCTTTCGCCCATGGAGATGTTGTCGCTGGCACCCACACGTGTGAAAATCTTGTCGACGATGCCTACACGGGCACGCTCGGCGGGTACGAAACTTCCAATCTGAGCCATGAGGGCTATGAGTGCCGTTTGTCTCAGAAGCGCACTCTTACCAGCCATGTTGGGACCGGTAACGATGACAATCTGCTGCTTTTCGTCATCCAGTTCGACATCGTTGGGAACATATTCCTCGCCGGGGGGCATGAGGGTTTCTATCACGGGGTGGCGTCCTTGTCCGATGTCCAGTGTGAGGCTGTCGTCCACGACAGGGCGTACATAGTGTCCCAAGCGGGCTGCCGTGGCAAGTGATAGCAGGCAGTCAAGGGAGGAAAGAGCGGTGGAGGACTGCTGTAGGGGTGTGATGAACTGGAGGGCATAGGCGAGGAGCTGCTGGTAGAGGCTACTCTCCAGTTGCAGGATGCGATCCTCGGCGCCGAGGATTTTCTCTTCGTATTCCTTCAGTTCGGGTGTGATGTATCGTTCGGCCTGTGTGAGCGTTTGCTTTCTTATCCATTCGGGTGGCACGAGCTCCTTGTAGGTATTGCGCACCTCAATGTAGTAGCCAAAGACGTTGTTGTAGCCTATTTTCAGGCTTTGTATGCCCGTAGCTTCCACCTCGCGCTGCTGGATGTGTTGCAGGAAACTCTTGCTAGAGGTGGATATGTGGCGCAGTTCATCCAGTTCGGCACTTACTCCAGCTGCAATGACGCTACCTTTTCCCAGCATGGCAGGGGGATCGGGCAGGAGGTCGTGGACGATGCGGTCGCGGAGATCGGCACAAGGGAAGAGGTTCCCGGCCAGGGCACAAATGCTTTCATCTGGAGCCTCTTCGCAGGCAGCCTTTAGGGTGGAAATGCTTTCCAGTGCTACGCGCAGTTGTACCATCTCGCGGGGAGACACGCGACCTACGGCAACTTTTGATACAATGCGTTCGAGGTCGCCTATACGTTTTAACTCGTCCTCGCACACTTCGCGTAATTCGGGAGAACGGAAGAATTGTTCCACGCCGTCTTGCCGCCGTGTGATTTCCTTTGGGTTGCGCAGAGGGAAGAGTATCCACCGGTGAAGCATACGTGCCCCCATCGGCGTCAGGGTGTGGTCGAGTACGTTGAGTAGCGAACGGCCGTCTTCAGCCATGGATTGCACAAGTTCAAGGTTGCGCACAGTGAAGCGGTCCAGTCGTACGTAGCGCTCTTCCTCAATGCGGGCGATGTGGGTGATGTGGGCCGTCTGCGTGTGTTGCGTCAGTTCCAGATAGCACAGGATGGCACCAGCCGCCACGATGCCGGCTTTCAGGTGCTCTATGCCAAATCCTTTCAGCGTCTTTACGCCGAAATGATTATGCAACTTTTCCTTTGCTGTGTGCTCGGAGAAGGCCCAGTCCTCCATCTCGTAGATGAAGTTCTTTGTTCCGAAAAGTTCCTCCGTGCGGCTTCTGCCGCCACGGAGGATGAGGATTTCTTTGGGCTGGAATCCAGTCAGTAGTTTGTCGGCATATTCCGGCGTACCTTCTGCCACGAGATATTCGCCGGTAGAGATGTCGAGGAAACTCATGCCGATGGTAGCCTTGCCATAGTGGAGGGCTGCCAGGAAGTTGTTTTCACGACTGGAAAGCGCGCTGTCGCCCATGACAACGCCAGGTGTTACCAATTCTGTGATGCCGCGCTTCACCAGTTTTTTTGTAAGCTTGGGATCTTCCAGTTGGTCGCAGATAGCCACGCGGTGTCCGGCTCGTACCAGCCTGGGCAGGTAGGTGTCCAGGGCATGGTAGGGGAAGCCGGCCATCTCAATCTGTCCTACCTTTCCTTTGTTTGATCGGTGGGTGAGTGTGATGCCAAGGATACGTGCGGCCACGACGGCGTCATCCGCATAGGTTTCGTAGAAGTCTCCGCAACGGAACAGCAGTATGGCATCGGGATGTTTTTCCTTCAGCTCATAGAACTGCCTCATCATGGGCGTTTGCTCTTGCTTCATCAGCGTAGAACTTTCTTTCCTCCGATGATGTAGATACCGCGCGTCGTAGGCAACGTGCGACGACCTTGCAGGTCATAGACTCCGGATGTAGTGGAGCCGATGTTGGTGGTAGTGTCGGAGATGCCCGTCTCTTCGGACTTGAACTGAAGAGTGTAAACGTGCTTGTTTTCAGGTTGCTCGGCGGCATTCTGCCCGCGTACGACAACCGTCAGGAGCGCCGTTTCCTTGTTATAGCTTGTCTGGATGGTGGCAGCACGGCCGTCTGCTGTGAGGCGTAGCTTTTCGGGTTCGTAGGTTTTCGTGCTGATATCTACGTGTCCCTTTTCGTCAAAAGTCTTTTTACTGTTGCTGTAGACACAGGATGCAAGGCGGGAGTTATAGATGAATTCCACATTGTCAATGCGGAACACGTCACCCGTGGAACCGCCCGGAGTCTCGTTGGTCGTGAATGAAGCCAGCATGTATGCTTTGTCGGCCTCAACACCGGTGTATGTGAACGGTGCGCTGAAGCGTGTCCATGTGTCGGTCACATCTGCATATGCCGTAGCTTCGGCAAGAAGGAATTTTGACTTGTTGTCGGCCGATTCGCTGGGATCCTTGAAGTCCAGGTCGCCGTGGATGACGGCGTGCAGACGACCGCGATAGTCTCCGCTTCCTCCACGCTTGTAGGTGGCATAGTAGGCCACGCTGTCGGGGCGTCCTTCAAAGAGGCAACTGTTGGCATTGGCACGGTCGGTGAAGTTGTGGTTTGAAGCATCGGCAGGCGTCATGCTGCCCATATTCACGCGTCCCGTCGTGAGATTGCCGTTGGCATTGGCTCCGATGAAGAGGACGCCCACCCACTTGCTTTCTATTTGTGCGCTGGTGCCCCCCTTGTAGGCATTACTTCCTGTCACCTTTGTGGTTAAGCCTTCGGAAAGTCCCTTACCCGTGCTGGCCTGCGAGCCCACGGCGCTGTGGAAGGAGTACCAGCCATTGCCGGGTTCGTTAGCG
>JAFSQD010000020.1 GCA_017446765.1 Alloprevotella sp. | reverse complement strand
GGTGCAGGAATTCAAACAAGAGTATATGGCTGACAAACTGGAGGAGAACAAAGTCACGGCTGGTAACTACGCCATGTACCCCAACATGCGCTACAGTGCTGGTTCTGGCGAATACATTATGCAGTACAACAATGGCAACCCCACCTGGAAACCGATTGACACAACGACAGGATACAACCATGCATGCATCCTCCCCATGCGTGCCTACATCAAGCATAATGGCAGTGGTAGCCGCGAGAAGATAGGCGTCCGTTTCACCAATTTGGACGGCACCACAATGGTTTACGACCTGGAAAGCCTACTGCCCAATGACTGCCCAGAGGCGCGCTTCGACTTGCAAGGACGCCGCGTGGACGGCATCATCAAGCCCGGCGTTTACATTCAGAACGGCAAGAAGCTCGCCCTGACGGGAAAATAGCTCCTCTGATGGGTGTGTCACATCTCTTTCACAGAGATTATTGACACAAGGGTGACACATTGTCAGCTGAAAAAATGGCAGTGTCGTGACGGGTTTAAAGGGACTTCTCTTGGCTGATGCCTGGCCCTTGCTGCATGGGGGATGGCGGATGGCTGTTCAATTCTCTCGAGAATTCAAGGGTTTGGAGGCACCTTAGCCAAGGAGAAGTGCCACTTCTCCGTTCAATTCTCTCGAGAATTCAGAACAGTATGGCATGGTTTTTGCTATAGAACGGCAGGAAACCAATGACTGACATGGCATGAAAGGGTAAAAGAAGTTATGAAATACATTGTCAAACAAGAAACCAAGCCGACACTCTCTACGTTCGGCAAGTACAAGGCGGTAGCAAGTCATCAGCAAACCATTGAGACCCGCCAGATATTGAAAGAGGTTTGCGAGAACAACCCCATCGGCGAGGGTGAGGTTACTGCCGTCGTATGGAAGCTCGCACAAGTCATCAAGAGGCATCTGCGCAAGGGCGACAAGGTGCGCCTCGACGACTTCGGCCTGCTGAAGCTCGAGATTGAGAGCGACAAGGTGGACTCGCCCAGGCAGTTCAAGCCGAAGAAGCACATTCGCGGCGTCCGCCTCCACTTCATTCCCGAAAGCGAGAAAGGCAAGCCCGAGCTCTACAAGGGCATCAAGTACGAAAAGGTCCGTTAGATAAGCGCCTAAATCATAAACGCTTTCATCAACCACCCCTTGCCCCTCCTTTCTAAGGAGGGGAATTGGGAGTGGGGCTTTTTCTATCCAACGGCGTCAGGGCACCTGGGGGAATTTGTCGAAGTCGGGTTTGCGCTTTTCGAGGAAGGCGCGGCCACCCTCCTGTGCCTCGTCGAGGAAGTAGTAGAGCATGGTGGCGTCGCCGGCCAGCTGCTGTATGCCGGCCTGCCCGTCGAGTTCGGCATTGAGTCCGGCCTTGACCATGCGCAGGGCGATGGGCGAACGTTCCATCATCTCATCGGCCCACTGGACACACTCGTCTTCGAGCTGCTCCAGGGGCACCACCTTGTTGACCATGCCCATGCGCTCGGCCTCGGCTGCCGTGTACTGGCGGCAGAGGAACCAGATTTCGCGGGCCTTCTTCTGGCCGACGATGCGGGCCAGGTAGCTGGAGCCGAAACCAGCATCGAACGAGCCGACCTTGGGGCCTGTTTGTCCGAAGACGGCATTTTCAGACGCTATGGTCAGGTCGCACACCAGGTGCAGCACGTGGCCGCCGCCGATGGCGTAGCCATTGACCATAGCGATGACGGGCTTAGGCAGACGGCGTATCTGCATCTGCACGTCGAGCACGCTAAGACGGGGCACGCCCTCATCGTCGACATAGCCGCCACGACCCTTGACGTGCATGTCGCCGCCAGAGCAGAAGGCGTGCTTGACGTCCTCGAGCCGTTTGCCCTCGGGCACTTCGGAAAGGGCACCCGTGAGCAGCACCACGCGGATGCGCTGCAATTCACGGCACTCGGCAAAAGCCTGGCTCAACTCCAGCGTGGTGCGAGGGGTGAAGGCGTTACGGTAACGCGGACGGTTGATAGTAATCTTGGCAATGCCGTTATACTCCTCGAAGCGAATTTCCTCGAATTCGCGGATGGTCTTCCATTCTCTGTTTTCCATATTCCACTATTTACTGTTACCGATAACCTTGGAAATGTCAAGCATCATGCCGTTGCCGCCAACAATCTGGGGCATCTTGCCGTCCCACTTCTCAATCATGTCCTCCTGGACAATCATGGGCGAAAGCGAGGCGGCTATGGTGCGATTATAGTAAGCCTCGGCATCGGCCTTGATTTTCATGGCCTTGGCATTACCCTCGGCCTTGGCCACGGCAATCTTGGCGTTGGCCTCAGCCTCCTTGACCTCGTTCTCTGCCTTCAGGGCGCTTTGGATGGCGGTGTTCTTGGCATCAATCATCGAGAGCAGCGATGAGGGTGGCGTGATTTTGCTGGTGAACTCCTCCACGAGGAATCCTTCCGACATGAGCGACTTCTCCAGGCGGGCTCTCACGTCGCGTTCGAAGTTGGCACGGTTCGACATCAGCGAGTCGGAGGTGTACTGGTTGGCACAGGTACGGTAGGCCTCGTAAATACAGGTACGGATATAGCCTTCTTCCAAGTCCTTCACACCGACACGGTATTTGGTAAAGATGTCACATGCCTTGTCGGGATTGATACGATAGGCGATGGTGGGGTCCATCTCGAAGAGCGAGGCATCCTTCGCATTCACCGAGAAGGTCTCATACTGCTTACGCTGCGTAAAGGTAGGATAGGTGAAGACGCTGGTGGTGATGGGGTTGTAGAACACCCATCCCTTACACGTGCCTTCCACTCCGCCGTAGTCCTGCTCGTTGATGGACCATTTGTGGAAACGGATGCCAACCTCGCCAGAGTCAACGACGGTGCAGCAGGTGGCAAACAGAATTAACACAAGGAGTATGCATCCTCCTACGATTGCAATCGTTCGATAAAGCGGATTCTTCATGCTTTTATTTTTTAATGATTATGTTCACCTTGCAAAGGTAAACAAAATATTTGGATAATCAAAAACTTTTGCTTAATTTTGCAGCAGAAATCCAGTTACCACCTGCCTTAGAGCAAAAACGAAGAATAAATATGCTACAAATCCGCTGCAAGAACAATAACGTGACGAGGAGCTTCCCTGAGGGAAGTTCGCTATTAGACGTCTATCAGGAGTTTGCCGACGAGATACGACTCCCCTACCCCGTAGTGTCGGCAAAGGTGAACAATGTATCACAAGGGCTGAAATTCAGGCTCTTCCAGAACCGCGACGTGGAGTTCATGGATGCCCGGGAGGGGTCAGGCCATCGTGCCTACGTGCGCTCGCTCAGCTTCGTGCTCTACAAGGCCACCCAGGACGTGTTTCCCGGGTCGAAGCTGTTCATTGAACACTCGCTGGCAAGGGGCTATTATTGTAATTTCAGGACTACCCCCGGCCCCTCCCCAAGGGAGGGGAGACAAGTTACCGATGAGATGGTGGAGCGCATCAAGGCAAGGATGCAGGAAATCATCAACCTCGACATGCCTTTCCGCCGCACGGAAGCGACCACGGAGGAGGCCATCCGCATCTTCACCGAGCGTGGCTTTTCCGACAAAGTGAAGCTCCTGGAGACAAGCGGACGGGCCTACACCTATTATTATACGCTGGGCGACACCATTGACTACTACTACGGGCCGCTCGTACCTTCGGCCGGCTACCTGAAGGTGTGGGGACTGGAGCGCTACGAGGAAGGACTGCTGCTGAGGGTTCCCGACTGGAACAATCCGATGCAACTGGCAGAGAAAGTGGCTCAGCCCAAGACTTTCGAGATGTTTGCCGAGAAGACCCACTGGGACATCATCATGCGACTGTCGAATGCCGGCGACGTGAACAAGGCCATCATGCGAGGACACGCCACTGAGCTGATACAAGTGTCGGAGGCCCTGCAGGAGAAGAAGATTGTGCAGATAGCCGAAGAAATTGACCGTCGCTACCATCGAAAGAAGAATCCTGTGCGGCTGGTGCTCATTACTGGGCCGTCGTCATCGGGAAAGACGACGTTCTGCAAACGTCTCTCCGTGCAGCTATTGGCATGCGGACTGCGCCCACTGTCGTTCTCGACTGACGACTACTTCGTCGACCGCGTAAACACGCCCAAGTTGGCCAACGGCGACTACGACTTCGACAACATCGAGACGGTGGAGTACTCACTGTTAGAAGACCATCTGCTACGGCTGATGCAGGGCGAACGGGTGGAGATTCCCGAGTACAACTTCGTAACGGGCAAGCGCGAGTGGAACGGCAAGAAGCTGAAGCTGGCAGGCGACACGGTGCTCATCATCGAGGGCATACACGCGCTGAACCCACTGTTGACGAAGAAAATCCCCGATACGCTGAAGTACAAGATATACATCTCGGCACTGACCAGCAT
>JAFSQD010000019.1 GCA_017446765.1 Alloprevotella sp. | reverse complement strand
CCTCAAAGTTTCGGGCCTCCTTTCTTCTGCTTCTTGGCGGGTTTCGTGTCTTCACCATTAGCCTGCTCCTGCTGTGCCTTCTGCTTTTCGTCCTTAGGCTTCACCTGTCCTTTCTGCAAAGGCTCCTCTACGCCCTTGGTCTCTTCGTTGGTCTTGCCCTCGTTGTTCACGGCAACCTGTGTCTTGCTCTCGTTGGAGGGGCCGATCACCTTGCCGGGCTCTGGCGGTGTGGTGGAACTGTACGGACGGCCTTTCTCCTTGTTGAACTGCACGTAGAGGGTGCAGGGCTGTCCCTCCTTGTCGGTCATGTTCTCCAACTTGATGACCTTGCCGTCCAGATAGTCCTGCTTCTGCTGGTCGTCAAACTCGCGTCCCTTCCATTTGGTGATGGGCTTGGGGCTTCCGTCCTCCAGCGTCCAGTCAAGGCGTTTCTTCTTTTCTTCGCCTTCGGCTTTCTGCTGTTGGCTGTCCGATGCAGGGGCTTGTGTCTGTTCCTGTGTCTTTTCAAGGCTGCGGCTGGTGCCCGGGACGAACTCAACGCCTTTCTGGTCGGCATTGACCTGTAGGGTGACGGTGAACTTGCGGCCATTGGCAAGTTCAACTTCCTTGTTGGGAAGAGGCGCACCTGTCTTCAGGATTTCCTGCTCCTCCTTTGTCAAGGGCGTGGTGCCTATCTTGTCACGGAGATGCAGCTTGCTGGCCGGGTAGGTCAGAATCTCGTTGGTCTTTCGGTCAATGCTGATATATGAGGGCACCATCTCGCCCGTTTCCAGATTTGCCACTTCCGCAATATGTCCGAGGTTGCCTGTCGTACGCAGCGCCTTTTTGTCCTCATCCGTGAACGTGTAACCTCGGAACTCCACATTGAGGTTGGGTTCCATACGGATAAAGTGCGGTCTGATGGTGATGCTTCCGTCTGGCTGGGTCTTCAGAGAGAAGCGCATGGCCATGTCGTACTTCTCACCGTCGAAAGTCGGCTGTGCGGCAATGAGGTTGCTCTTGCCGTAGTTCAGCATCCTGTCAAGGTCGCCCGACTTCTGGAGTGCTTCGCGTGAGATGCCCCACTTCTTTTCCATGTCCGGCCAGTTGATTTTGCTCTCGTCAAGCGGCTGATAGCCGTTGCGGCGTCCTTCTGCCTGCGTCTGGGCAGGCTGTTCCTGTTTCTGTTCCATTTCTTTTTCCTGTTTTTGATTGTTAATGTTTTCGGGCTCCTGCCCGTTCTTTTCCTGTTGCACCTTCTTCTCGTACTCCGATGTGTCAATCTTGTGGGCGGCAAGGGCCTCCTTGTTGGCTTCGGGGTCTTTTAGGAGGTCTTTCATCACGTCGAGCAGCGCATCCACCTTGTCGGCTGCCAGACGGTAGAACCCGAAGCGTGACGGCTCCTTGTACTGGCGGAAGAAGTTGGTGAAGAAGTTGTCGAGTACATCACCGCCACGGTCAAAGTGGAGGAAGTCGGGCGAGTTCTCCAACTTGGCGGGCTTGGTTTTCGGTGTACCGTCCCGTGAGAGGCCGGACACCACGCTGATTTCACCCGTCTGCTCATCGCGGACTATCAGCACGTCCTTTTCGTCTTTTTTCTTGTTCATGTTTGTTTGATTATTTATTTGGTTTGACTATTCTGGCGAAATATTCGCCGATTTCATTCTCTGATATGCCTGGTACCTGACGGCGGAGGAAACGGCTGATGTCCGACTCCTTGAAATAGGCTTTCTTGCGCAGTTGGACGTAGGGGAGCACACCGAGCAGACGGTAGCGCTGGATAGTGCGCTTGCTGACATGGAGCATCAGACAGAGGTCTTCGGTGTCGTAAAGCCGTTCACCATCGAGCGTGGGGCCGTTGCCTGCCGTTTCCCTGCCTTCGAGAAGACGGGCAATCAGTTCGTCCTGCGCGTCGAGACGACGGAACATCTGTTGCATGGCACTGATGAAGGTCTGGCGGTCAAGTGTATCATTCATGCTCGTATCCTCCATCTTATTCCGCTTTCTTATAGTTGCCCGTCCGCACACGGTAGGTATGACTGATCTGGTCGAGGGTGTGCTGTTCCGTCGGCACTTGGTTGAACTCAATGACACGGCGGATTTCCGAGAGTCTGTAGCGACAGGAATTTCCGACAAGCGAATAGGCTATGTCATTACGGGAGCGCATACGCTGGAGCGTGCGCTGGCTGACGCCAAGGATTACGGCGGCCTCAGTACTCGATACCCACCTGTCGGATTGTTCCTGTGGCTGCCAGACGGAACACTGGCGGATGAATGCCTCAATGGTGTCCAAACGCTCCATCACGTTATGGTATGCCTTGCTTTCAATGGTGATAACTTCCATATGTTTTTGCTGTTTTATTCATTTACGGATGCAAAGGTCGGAGGAAAAAACGACTTCGGTTCCCAACTCCCGCGGGACTCCCGTGAGATTTTTGCGGATGATGTCGCAAGTGTCGCGTTTTCGGGCGACAAATCGCGCCACGGCATGGTTTTTCTGTCGGCAATGGGCGTAAAGTGTGTACTTTCGCGGAAAAAACGAAAGTGACATGGAAATTGTGATACTGGAACGTGAGGCGTTCGATGCCTTGATAAACGGAATACAGGTGCTGACGGCAAAGGTCGGTTGCCTGTCGGAGATGTGCAGGGACAAGGGACTCGGCAAATGGATTGACAACGAGACGGTTTGCAGGATGCTAAGGGTAAGCCCTCGCACCTTGCAATATATGCGAGACACGAGGGGCATCCCGTTCACGCAGGTAAACCGTAAGTTCTACTACAGGCCGGAGGACATACGTCCCCTGCTGAGTGAAGAGGGAAAGGAGGCGTGAGGGATGGCAGAGAGGATTTACACGATGAACGACGAGGTGATAGCCGATGCGCTATCGTCGATGAGGAAAGCGGTGCGCAGGGCATCGGCTCTGATGCAGGACTGCCGTCCCGTGATGGACGGGGAGCGATACGTGACGGACAAGGAACTGTCGGAGGTGCTGCGGGTGACGCGCCGCACGTTGCAGCAGTACCGTAACGACGGCGTCATTCCGTATATCACGATGGGCGGCAAGGTGCTCTACAGGGAGTCGGACATACAGGCATTGCTTGAAAGGAACTACGTGCCTGCCCTGTGAAACGGCAAAGGCGGAGGTCCGGGCATTGTGCCAGACTTCCGCCTTTGTCGTCATCTTTGTCCTATGCTGAACAGAAGTTGTTTCTGCCGAGCGAGAAGATGTAGGAAATGCCGCCGCCCGTCGGCCTGTCGGTGAGCCTCGCCAGCAGCCACTTGCGGAACAGGGCGGTGTAGCAGGTGTCGATGCGGAAACTCACGGCGACAATCATTTCGAGGCTGTACACGTCGATGCTGATGATGGCATCCACGCGGTCGGTGCGCACGGTCTCGCGCTCTTTCAGCAGTCCCGAGCGCAGCACGCCCTTGACGGCGGTGTTGACGGCGGTGGCCGTGGTGTTGAAGATTTCGGCTGTCTCGCCGGCCGTCATCCATACATTGTTTCCTGTCACGGAGAAAGTCTTGCCCTCCAATTTGATGATGTCTCTCGTTGTCATAGTCGTTACATTTTTCGTTACCTTTATTTATTATATGTTGCTGCAGATGACGCTCTGCATCGTCCCCAGCTTTTCGGACAGACGCTCCACGTCGCGGCTGATCTTGTCGCCCGTAATCTTGGCGTAAATCTGCGTCGTGCGGATGCTCTTGTGGCCCAGCATCTTCGATACGGTCTCGATGGGCACGTCGTTGGACAGGCAGATGGTCGTGGCGTAGGTGTGGCGGCTCATGTGCCAGGTCACGTTCTTGTCGATGCCGCTCAGCGCAGCCACCCGCTTCAATGCCGCGCGGCAGGTGTTGTAGTCGGCCACGGGCAGCACGTGTCCGTCCTTGCCCAGCCCCTTGTACTTCTCCAAGATGTGCAGCGGCACGTCCAGCAGTCGGATGTCGCTCTCCACGCCGGTCTTCTGTCGCTTGGTCTTTATCCATAGGTGGCCGTCGAAGGCAGTCTGGAGGTGCTGCTCCGTGAGGTTGCGCATGTCTATCCATGTCAGCCCCGTGAAGCAGCAGAACACGAACAGGTCGCGGATGACCTCGTAGCTTTTCCTCTTGAATGTCGTCGCAATCATCTTCCCAATGTCCTCGCGGGTGAGGAATCCGCGCTCCGTGTCCTCCTTCGTGATGCTGTAGGCATAGAACGGGTCGCGCTGCAGCCAGCCGTTGTTGATGGCCATGTAGATGATGGCCTTGAAGGGCATCATGTACGTCCAGATGGTGTTGGTGCAGAGGCCCTTCTCCGTACGCAGGAAAATCTCGAAGTCGGTGATGAAGGCGGGAGCCAGTTCCTTCAGCGCGATGTCGCTGACCTTGTAGCGCTGGCGAATGAACTCCTCCAGATGCTTATACACGATGCCGTATTTCAGGTAACTCCGTTCGCTCTTCATCTTGCCCACCTGCTTCAGATAGTCCTCGTTGTGCTGACGGAATACGGCCAACAGCGTCTTGTGCGTCATGCCCATGCCGAGATACACGTTGCGCACCTTCTCGGCAGTCACATAACTGTCGTTGTCCACGACCTCCTGATAAGTCTTGTTGATGCCCACGCGGATTTTGTCGAGCGCACGGTTACCCTCCACGGCGGCCTGACTGCGCCCGGCAAGTCTGCCCAATTCCACGCTCCACATTTTTTCCTCCACGTCCAGCTTGCAACTGAACTGGCACACCTTCCCGTTCACCGTAATACGGCACATCACTGGAATCAGTCCGTTCTTTTTCGGCGCATTGCGCTTGAGGTAGAACAGCACCTTGAAAGTTGATCTCATACTCTACAATTTTTTAGTTTGCAAAATTAATCCTTGTAGAGTTGAAAGCCAAAAACGAAATATAGAAGAACGGTGAAAACAAATCACGGTTGTTACTTTTTGCAGTCCGTCACCCTGATTGTTATTGTTCCAGCCACTCAAAAGCCCCCATAGAATCAGCCTTTTTCCTACTCCGAGCACTTTCCTTTCCGTTATGCCTTTGGTAACGCGATAGTAACGAAACTCTGTCCTAACCTGTCTTTTTTGTGGCTTCACCTGTCCTTTTCCGCATCAGGCCCAAATCATAAAAATCCCTTTATTTTTAGTGATTTAACCCCATTTTTCACCATATCTCGATTTTTTGTTGTATCTTTGTACCCGGTAAGCAAGACGGACTGAAGGTATGGCATCTATGCCTCGTTCAGACGTCTCGGACGACTCATTCAGACTATTCCTATACCATATAAGGGACTATCTGAACACGTCATAGAGACTATCCGGATAGCATGAAGAGACTATCTGAACGACTGAAAGGTGAGGGGGGGCAGGAGAAGAAGGCCGACGGCAGCGTGAAGCAGAAGTACGTGAACGCCATCACGCTGCTGAAGGACGTGATGTTCGAGCCTGCGCTTTGCAGCCGAAATAAACATTTCAAACTGCCATTAATAGGCCTCGCGGTATTTGCCTTCGTCCTTATCGTTGAGCATGGAGAGGTAGGACTGGTAACGGCTTTGGGAGATCAAATGGTCTTCCAAAGCTTTTAGTACGGCACAGCCAGGTTCGTGGGTGTGGGTACAGTTGGAGAAACGACAGTCTTGGGAGAAACGGAAAATTTCTTTGAAATAACTTGTCAATTCCTCGGGTTCCATATCGAAGGTGCCAAAGCCTTTGATGCCCGGGGTGTCGATTAAAAAAGAGGTAAGAGGTAAGAGGTGAGAGGTGAGAGAATACTCAGAAGGCAGAGGAATCATTTCGCTGAATGTAGTAGTGTGCAAGCCGGTGTTGTGG
Source organism: Alloprevotella sp. (assembly GCA_017446765.1). Taxonomy (GTDB): domain Bacteria; phylum Bacteroidota; class Bacteroidia; order Bacteroidales; family Bacteroidaceae; genus Alloprevotella. Next base: position 703 of record JAFSQD010000019.1, on the reverse strand, counting down.
GCGTCGGAGATTTCGGAAGTGCGGAGGTTGGCGCCAGGCACGAGGCGATTGATGAGGGTGGACTTCCCTGCCCCGCTGTTGCCGCTGAGGAGGGTAATCTTGCCAGGCAGGAGTTTCTTCAGATCGTCGACACCTTCACCCGTCTCCGCGGAAATTTGCAGACACTGGTAGCCGATGGTTTCGTAGAGGGTGACCATCATCTGCTGGTAACGGGCCTCGTCGGCATCGAGCAGGTCGGTCTTGTTGAAGACAAGGATGACAGGCACACGATAGGCTTCGGCAGAGGCGAGGAAGCGGTCGATGAAGGTAGTAGAGGTCTGGGGATAGTTGACGGTGACGACGAGCAGTGCCTGGTCGACATTAGCGGCGATGATGTGGCTCTGCTTGGAGAGGTTGATGCTCTTGCGGATGATATAGTTGCGACGATCGTCGATGTCCGTTATGAAAAGAGGTGAGAGGTGAGAGGTAAGAGGTGAGAGATTACTCTGAGGTAGGGAATCCCCTTGGGGGGCGCTGAGCGTGACGCGATCACCGACGGCAACGGGGTTGGTGCTACGAATGCCCTTGAGACGAAAGTTTCCTTTGACTTTACACTCTACCTTCTGGCCATCGTCCGTCAGAACGGTATACCAACTACCAGTACTTTTTATTACAAGACCCTTCAACTCACAGTCTATTCTCTCACCTCTTACCTCTCACCTCT
>JAFSQD010000018.1 GCA_017446765.1 Alloprevotella sp. | reverse complement strand
TGTCGCGGTGGCCGTCGGGCAAGTATCGCATCAGTTTGGCGCAGCGCACCGTGCCCTCGTGGTCTATCTGCCAGAACACCACGCGCCCGTCCTGCCATCCCATCACGCAGTATTGCCACAGCGTCGATTGGAGCCGCTGAAGGCCCTCGGCACTCCACGGCAGCGTATAGAGCCACCGTATGAACAGGTTGTCGTAGTGCCTTTTGCGAAGCCCCGTCACCCACTCTCGCGGAATCTCCAGCAGCGGCGGTGGCACGGGCTTGGGTCGTGGTGGCGGTGGCGTGTAGTTCAGCGGCACGTCATCCACTGGCTCGTTGAACTTCTTGCCCAGCCAGCGGATAGCGTCGGGGTAACTGAGCCGTTCGTGCTCCATGAGGAACTTGATAGCGTCGCCCTTCTTGTCGCACACGAAGCAGCGGTAGGTGTTGCCGCCTCGGTTGTCGGGGATGGTCGAAGGACGGACGATGAAGTTGCCGTCGTTCTGGTCGTCATGGAACGGGCAAAGGCCCGTCATGTTCACGCCCGCCTTGCGAAGCGTCACGAAGTCGCCAATCACGTCCTCAATCTTCACGGCATCCTTCACGCGCCGGATGGTCATCTCGTCGATTTTCGGCATGGGTTGGAAATGGGGTTAAAATATCGGTTTTTACCTTTTACCTCGTAAAAGGTTTTTGAGTCGTTTTGAAAGTCAGTTATCTGTAAAGCAATAACGCGCACATACGCGCGTCGCCCGCTGGCTCGGTGTCCCTCCAACCCCATACCCCCCATCCATCCCTAAAGGGATGGGGGGTTGGGGGTTGGGGGCACGGGGCTAAGCGAGGGGGTTAATCTTCATCTGTGACACTGTGAATAAATGTCACCTTTGGCTTGAATTTAGGCGACAGCGTATATGTTGTTTTGTTCTTTCCTTCTCGATTCGGAATGATGAATCCGAGTGTCGTTGCCTTCTGTAAGAGTGTGTAGGCTTTTTGTAAGGGTATTCCAAACTCCGACGCGAACATATTGCCAAGCAAGGCAGCACCGTAGGGCTTGTCAACCGTTACAAACTTGATGCAAGCTGCCTCCAGTTCTTCATCGTTTGGCATGTTGTCAATCTCAGGAACGAGGTCGGCAGTTCGTTGTGCGATGTCGATATAATGCTGGATAAACTCATTTGTGAAATGAGGATAACCGTATTCCGTGTCTGCCATTGCACCTGCTAAGAGTGTGATAGTGGCATTGTAGATTTGTGCGGATGTTACTTTCATTGCTTAAAACTCTGGTTCTTTATTATCAGGCCCTTCAAACGGCAGCGTCTCGCTCTCGTCGTTAGGCTGCTGCTTGTTGAGTCCGTTGTAGTGATACTTTTTCTTGTCGCTCTTGTAGATGATACCGGCCTCCATTGCCGTGTTGAACAGGTTGCCTATCTTGCGGTTGCTTGTTACGCCCTTGGATCGCAGATGCTTTTCGAGGTCGGTATAGGTGGCACCCGATGGAGTCCAGTTGTAAGCCTTGAAGTAATCGTCGGCCTCCTGACGCTCACGCTTGGCCTTTTCGTCGGCATAGTTCACGACTCTTGCGCCGTTGTCCTCCAGTTCGATAGGCTGTCCCCATCCTCCGGCGGCGGTGACGTACTCAAACAGCCAGTCGTCAACGTCACGGCCACGGGCTTTCACCTGCTTCACCCGGAAGTAGATGTCGGGCAGGTCGTCGCGGCGG
>JAFSQD010000017.1 GCA_017446765.1 Alloprevotella sp. | reverse complement strand
GGGCCGAACTTCGCATCCAGGTCCGCCATCGCTGCCTCGAAGCGCGCCTCGTCGTAGCTCTCAACGTAGCGGTTCAGCCTGAAGTAGAGCTTTGCAAAAGAGTCCGAGAAGATGCCGCCGTAGTCGGGCATGTCTAACAAGTTATATGCCTTGTCAAGAGCCTCCAGTTGCCACTTCTCCAGGTATTCGCCACTCAGCTGCTCTTCCGTGACGGGGTCGCCATGCCTCTTCTTGTTTTCATATGTAGCCTTGTTCATTAGCTTAAATGACTTCTCCTTTTTCTCGATCTTTTCCATTTGTGCTGCCAGTCTGTCGGGGTCTGATACGCCGCCAATCTCGTTGGCAACGGTGCTCAGCTCCGCAGGCGAGATGAAGGCATCATAGCACGTGGCCGTGCGGTCGAACAGGTAGTTCACCTTCGCCGCACCCTTCGTCTCCGACGCATCATACGCACCATGACCCTCGAACTGCATAAAGCCGAAGCCAATCTGAAGGTCGATGGACACTTTCAGCGTGTCCGCCGGTTGTACCATGCTGTCGCGGGGTATGTCGCGGTACTCTATTCTCTGACGGGCAATCTCGACATACGAGCTCTTGCTCAACACGTAGTCACCCTTGATTGAATCGTATGTCTCCTGCAGTTCCTTGATCTTGGCCCAGTTGAAGATGGGGTTGGTCATGCACATGGCGTTGGGGTCGAACTTCTGCGCGTGCTTGGCCGCCGTGTCGCCCTCGAACACGTAAACGAAGTTGTAGCCAAGGCCCAGGCCGTTGTTGCCAAACCACTGTGAGTTGTCGTTCGTCACGTCGCGGCCACGATACTTCTGTGTCTGGCGCACGGGCACCAGCGTTACGTCGCCGTTGTCGGTCACAATCTTCAGCGTCGTGCGGCGGTCGGCACCGGTGCGGTTCTCGTCGAAGCGTAGGTTCAGCGTCTGGTTGCCCTCGTAGAACACCTCGCCGCCATCAACCGATACCCAGTCGGCATTGTCGGCGAGATAGGCAGCCCAGGCACCGTCGCATTTCACGGGCACCTTCACCAACGCACTCTCCACGCCTGTCTCCACGCCTTGGGTGGTCAGCTCGTTGTCGATGATGAGGTTGATGGGGGTTACGTCATTGGTTGTGTTGTCGTCATCCTTACATGAGGTGACGCCGAGGCCCAGGCCGCACGCTAACGCGGCCACAAGCCATGGGCTCATTCTTCTGTTCATTGTTGTTTCTTTAATCTTAGTGAGTTGATATGTGTGGTTGTTCTCGTGCTCTGGGGGCTTAGTCCTCCGTGGCTCCGCCGTTGTACTTGAAGGCTATGAAGGGGATCGCCTTGGCTTTGACATCAGTTTGGTAGCCGGCCAGCGGCACATTGAAGTATGGTTTGGTGAGGTCGTTAGAGAAACAGGTGCCAAAACCGCACATCAGCACGTTGCCATTGCTGTTCTGTGTGCTCGTCCAGTATGTGGGATAGGTCCACTTGCCGTTGGCATAGATCCTGTCAGGTATGTCAAGACCGGCCTCTATGAAGAGGCTACGCATTTTCTCCGCATCAGCGTTCATGTCATATCCCTGGCCCGTCCATGAGTAGCCGAAGCCCTTGTAGGCCAGAATCCACTGTCCGATGCTGGGCAGGAACCAGTTGCTGAAGTTGTCCGAGTTCTTGAGCTCGTAGTGCTCGTCACGTTCTCTATCCCATAAATCGTACCAATGGATTTCAACAGCCATCGGATGTTCGTGATACGTGCCGCATCCACCCGCCAGTTGTTTGGTTGCTGCAATGCCGTTGAGGGCGTTGCTCATCTCAGCGATGGTGTTCACCGTCTCTGTGACGCATGGGCCGTTGAGGTTTCCTTTGGTCCACGTGGTCGAATCCATGGGCGCTAACGCCATGGCCAGTCCGTTCCACGCTGCGCCTTTCTCCACGCGCTTCTTGCCGTTGAGCGTACAGACGATGGCGACAGGCGTCGTGCCGTTGTCCTCGGCAGATGTCTTGTTGACGTAGAACTTGCCGTCGCTACCTAACAGGCAGCCCACCATGGGTTCCTCCAAAGCAGAGAAAGACAGCGGCTCCTCGGTTTCCTCGGGATCGTCGAGCATATTGCTCTCGGGCATGATGTCGCTGTAGTAGCGATAGACATCCTTCGTGCCGTGGATGGCGGCTAACTTGTCGTAGCGGCCTGTGTCTGACAGCTTCTTGCCTGTGAGTACACGGAAAGGCCAAAAATCTGAAATGAAAGCTTCTTCTTTACGATTAGCATTATATTCACCAAAGAAAGCATTAGCATAAGATCCATCACCTATTGCAGTTGAAAAGTCTATGCCTCCCTTATCATTAAATTCGCGCATGTCTTGCTTGTGGCTTATATAGGTAGCCTTGTGAGCGTTCGCCTCCTTGTCTGTTCCGTTTTGGAAATGGGCCACGTAGAGTGTGCAGTTCCATCCCACCATCCAAGAGTAGCCTTTGTATAGGAGACTGAGACCACTTTCATTGTTAGCCTGGGTACCCAGAAGGGTATTCTGTATCTTGGCCTTATCTGTATTCAGTGCCAGTCTCCAGATGTTCTTCTCGTCCCATCCCCTGCACACATTAGCCCAGAAGTACTGGTTGTGGTATTTCAGGTTGGCGGGCTTGAAGTCGTTGAAGAGTTTAGGTCTCTTCGTGCCCGACGAGGCATTGGTTTCCCATTCCTTGGGATGGACTATGGCGAAGAGCATCTCGGCCAAGTTCTGCATTTGCTCCTTGTCGGTGCCCAGTTTGGTGGGCACGCGCCACGTGCAGCCGTCTTTCTTGTACTCGTAGATGTTCTCTTCTGGCAGGACGTTCAGGCATGCCCAGTAGCTGTCCTCCTTGCCCTCGGGGCCGAAGGCGGGGCGCACGCAGATCCAGTATTCGGTGTATGTGGAGCCGTCCTTGTTGGTCATGTTGCGGCTCACCACGTCGCCGAAGCGGTAGTATGCCTTGCCCTCGAACTTGCCGTTGTCGTTGGCCTGTTCGGGCGCGCGATACACGATCTTCTGCAGGTGGGGCACCTGCTTGATGTTCACATCCACCGTGGCCCACGACGTGCCGTCCAGGGTTTTGGTGTATGTCATGGTGCCCAGGTTGTCGTCGTGCCAGGTGTAGGTGGCCGTGTTCTCGTCTATGCTGACATCTGCCATGTTGGCGAAGCGCTCGGCGGCGAGTTCCATCGTGTTGGTGTTCACGATGCGCGTGGTGCTGTTGCCGTCGTCCTCCTTGCCTATGGTGGGCTCGTATGTCTTGGAGAGGAAGTCATCGTCGGCAGCACTAACGTTGGCCAGCATGTTAAGCACGTTGAAGGCTTCGTTGGTCTGCGCCAGAAGCTCCATCTCGCGCTGCTCCCTCTCCTCTTCCGAGAGCGAGGCATCGTCCTTGCAGGCGCCGAAGCCGAGGCTGAGGCCGCCGAGCATGGCGGCCATGAGCCAGAGGTTGAGTGTTCTGTTCATTGTTCTTTGATGTTGAAAAGATGAGACATTCACTGTGTCGGACGTGCGTCAGTAGGCGAATACAACGACTGCATTGGCATCAATCGTGCTTTTGTATGGACGGAGATTTCGACTTATATCGATGACAATATTCCCTGTTGGAGCTGTTGCCGAGGATGTCCATATATATCCCTTAGTCGGTATGGGCTTGCTTCCATTGTAGCTGCTTAGGCTTTCCCTTAATTTGTCAAACGCCTCGCCTGAACCCGTGAGCGTAGCCCAGAAATAAGCATCGGGATCGGGCTTGTTTATCCCACCTAAGCCCGGCTTGCATAGTATGGCCACCCACTGGCCGATGGTGGGAACGAACCATCCTGAGGTATTACTTGGGGGGAAGGGATATAAATCGGTGATTTTCTTTTTTACGTTACGGTCGGCTTTTGCCAGTGCCTGCGTTCTCTCATAGCCATCGAAGTCGTTGAGAGCAGGCTCCCATGTGTCTTCGATGTAGTTTCCGAAGCCGTTTTCGGGGGTAAACATGCCGCCGCTGTTCAGAGGCACATTGTTCACACCGGTGTAGCCCACCACTAAACCATGTCCGTAGCCATTATCCTTTTCGGTGGCTCTGTCACCGAAGGCGGAATTGTCGTTGACGAATGCCAGGATGCCCAGAGGCGTGGTTCCGGCCTCGATGGCCTTATCGGCGGTCTTGTAGATGCGGTTGTCCTTGCCGTAGCACCATCCCAGGTTGTCTTTTGTGGCCAAGGTGGCGTCTAAGCCGCCTTGTGTGTGCTGAATGTGGCTCTCCATATAGTCTTCGTAGGCGGTACGGTCGTTTTCATATTGGTTGTTGTGGGGCACGCCGGGGCCGAAAGCCAGTACCGCCCGAACGTATGCCTCGTCAGACCATTTAGGTGATGGGTTCCACCTTGCGGCAATCATGGAACCCGCGTCTGATGTGGTGAAGCTTTGGGCTGTATATGGGTCGCTGGCAGAGAGAGACCAGTGGGATTGATTAGAATAGAGGAAATCGCGAATGGTCAGTGCCTGGGCGACAGAGGTCGTGGGCGAAGGCATGGAGGCACCACCCAGTCCGCGCGGGCCGAATATGGCCATCCACTGTGCCATGGTTGGCAAGAACCATGGGGTTGCCGATATGTTATGTCGCATTTGCTTAACACGTTCAATAACAGGCATATTAAGCGTTGAAGTGCTAAGTCTCTTTGTCCTCTCCTGGCCGCCGAAGTCATAGAGTGCCGACTCCATGGTGTTGCCTACGAAGTGTACGAAACCATTTTTCTCGATAAATATCTCCTCGCGGTCGGGATTCATCTTGCTTTTGGAATTAGACCATTGCGACAACACCAGGCCACGTCCGCCGCCATTCTTTTCCTCCGTAACCATGCTGCCAAAGAATGAGCCGTCGCTGATATATGCCAGCGTTCCAATACACTCTGCTTGTGCATACTTGCACGTGTTTATGTCCTTGTAGAGTATGCCGTCACTGCCTAAGAGCCAGCCTAAGTTCTCGGTGGTTGCATTTTCTGGGTAGATGCCATAGGTTAATTGTTCAGTGAGAGGGCTGAAGTCCAGACTGCCAATCTGGTTGCTTCCGAATGTGATGACGTTCATGCAGAAATTGTCATACTTATACCAATAATCTCGCCAGGTTGAGTCATGCCAGTATTTCATCCACCACGAGTCAACCCCTCCCGCATCGGGGTTGTAGCATTGATATGATATATATACGCATTCGGCTTTCCGATATTCGCCTATGGGAACGGGGATTTTAAAGAAGCCAAAGTCGGCACTCAGACACTCACCAGTCCAGCTGGAATTGTACCATATCAATGCCATTCTGGAGGATTTGTGTACATAAGGGCCTTCGGCAAAGCCAGAGGGGAATATGTGACCCATCTTTACAGGATGGGTGGGCTTCTTGTTGTAAGCCTTGTCCTGAAAGAAGTTCTTAATGTTAGTCACCATTCCTTGATTATTCCTGATGAATCGCAAGTAGGCTCTGATGTGTTCTGCCGTTGTCGCATTCTTTGAGTCCTTAGTCGCGTTGTAGGGGTTGAAGCAACCCTCGTCGTCATCGTCGAGGTTCACGGTCTCATCGCCGCCATTGCCGCCGCTTTTGGTCTGTTCGGACAGGTGTACCATATAGCCAGAGGTGGTGCCGTCGAAGGCCTTGATGCACAGGTAGTAGCCCCCGCAGTAACTGCCGCCACTGGGCACCCATACGATGTCGCCCACCATGTAGGGGCTGTTGACGCCGTCGTTGTCGGGAAAGGCCGCGGGGCTGAGGTAGTCGATGCGCTCCAAGTGGGGTATGCACGGAATGGCGACATCCACATAGCCATAGCGGCTCGGGCCGCCCTCGCGGTGGAAGGTTAGTGTGCCGAGGGAGAGCGTCTTGCCGTCTTTGAGGATGGGTAGGTTGCGCAGGTCGAGCACGTAGCCGTCGGACGTGGGGGTGAGCAGGTGGCTCGCAGCAGCACTGTCGAGGCCAGCAATCTCGCGGAACCGCAGTTCGGCATCGATGATGGTGTCGCACTTGACGACCCGCACCGTAGAACTCTCGCCGTCGAGCGACACGCCGTAGATGGGTTCGTGGGTGGTGCTCATCGTCTCGGGGGTTATCTTCTCCACGCCGGCCAGCGTCTTTATCGTGCTGACGAATGCGAAGTATGCATCCAACAGACGGTTCTCCTCGTCGGTGAGCTGCTCCTCGGGTACGCCTGTCTTGCCGCCCTCCGTCACGATGCGGCCGTCTGTTTTCTCAAGGTTGTCGTCGTCTTTGCAGGCCCCGATGCTGAGGCACAGGCCGCCGAGCAAGGCGGCCATGAACCAGAGGTTAAGTTTTCTGTTCATTGTTGTTTGGTGTTGTTTTTGATTGTGTTGTTGATGTGTTGCGTCGGTGGGGGACGGGGGTGTGCGCAACATGCAGAAGGCACATCCCTGACCCACGTGTCATTCTCGTGGAGCAGGAATGTGCCTTGCATTAATTGCGCCCTTGCGGTGCAGGCCTTGCGCCTTGGTGGCGTAGGCTAAGATGCTGTTATAGAGGTGTTTGCGGGGGTATGGCCGCGACCTTGCTGCCGGCCGCGTTAGCGGTGCCGGAAAGTCGTTGTGCGGGGGTTGACGTATGTACCATTGTCTTGCCGAGGGGGGCCAAATGTTGCTTTTGAGGGCGCAAAGGTATGCAAAATAATTGGAAGCATCGCAATCTCGTAGGGGGAAATTTCGCTTACACCCGCATTTTCTTATCTTATTATCCGCATCATACCACCAAAGAGACCGAAACGCGGTCTTCGCTCAATAACCGAGGGTACGAGCGTAGCGTGTACCCCCGGTTATTGAGCTCTATAGAGGCAAGCACTCTGAAAGAGTGCCCGAACAGCGTAATGGGCGACCCCTTCAGGGTCGATGTTCCCCTTTTTGTCCCTATCCGGGGGTACTGCGCACCCCCGGTTATTGAGAGGAGACGCTTCCAGCGTCTT
>JAFSQD010000016.1 GCA_017446765.1 Alloprevotella sp. | reverse complement strand
ATCTTCACACTCACTACGTTTACTTCCTTCGGCGTGACGAGCTCGAGGTTCTCGTAGGAGAGGTCGCCCACCTTGATGCTCTTGCCGAGCTGGAGGTTGGTTACATCGATGAAGAGCTTCTCAGGAATGTTGGTGAAAAGTGCGCGTACGTTGATTTTGCGCACGAGTGTTACAAGCTTACCGCCGGCACGAACACCCTCGGCAAGACCCTGCGTCTGGATGGGCACACCGATTACGATGGGCTTGTCCTCATGAACTTCCAGGAAGTCAATGTGAAGGATGGTGTCCTTGACGGGGTGGAACTGCGTCTCGCGGATGATGGCTTTACGCTGTTCGCCACCGAGTTCAATGTTTACAAGATAGATGTGGGGCGTGTAGATGAGTTTCTTGGCTTCACGTTCGCTGATGGTGAAGGACTGTGCCTCGGGGAGACCGTTTTCACCCTTTTTGATGCCATAGATGTTGCAAGGGATAAGACCTTCGCGACGGATGGTGCGGGCAGCCTTCTTGCCACTGTCGGTGCGTACGGCACCGCTGATGTTGATTTGTTTCATAAGTGAGTTGTGTTACTCTAAATTAAGTGTTTGAATTGCTTAATTCGCCATCACACGTAGAGGTAATTTGCCTCATAATGGGGAGAATCGGCCGCAAAAGTACGAAAAACTTCTCGTACGCGCAAGCCGTGTTGGTTTTTTTCAAAACTCAAACTGAAAGTTCGTGTCGCTTTCTTCTGGAAACTGATTCTGTGTTGCCTCTTCTTCTGTCATGTCTTCGGTAAAGGGAACTTCGTCTGAGACTAAGTTTTCTCGTGCAGGGCATTCTTCGTTGAGAAACGCAGATGCATCGTCCAGTGCCTGGCGAAAGCGCTCGAGGTCGGAGCGGTAGATGAAAATCTTGTGCTTTTCGAACTGGGGCGGAGCATCGTTGGTGCCTTCCTTGAGTCGTTTGCTTTCTGTAAAGGCAATGTAGTACTCTGCATTGCGGTCTTGCTTGACGTCCACATAGTAGATGCGCTTACCTGCTTTCACGGTACGTGTGAATAGGATGTCACTTTCGGGTTTTCCGTAGGGCATATTAAAGAGAAGTTGTTGAGAATTAAAAATATTAAGTCCGATTAGTTTGTTTGTTTTTGCGCTCGCAAAAATGGTATGTTTTTCTCAAAGTTCCAAAAAAATAGAGAAAAATGTACTTACTCCCATCTCTTTTTATTACTTTTGCGGCTACATAGCACGGGAAACCGCTATGTTCGGAATATGATAAACAGAGAATTAATAAGATTGAAAGTGCTCCAGTTGGTGTATGCGTACTACCAGAACGAGAGCAAAACGATGGACGTGGCAGAGAAAGAGTTGGACTTTAGCCTAAATAAGGCTTATGAACTCTATCAATATCTGCTCAACCTCCTGGTGGAACTCCGGCGCTATGGAGAGAGAAAACTGGAGGCGGCTCAAAGCCGTGCACAACGTTTCGGACGTGAAATGGAGGGCGTGTCGGCGGACCGCCAAATGGCGCGAAACAAACTTCTTCTTGCAATGGAGGAAAACAAAACGCTTGCAGAGTATAGGGAGAAGAAGGCTGCCTGGGAGGAAGAACCTCAATACATACGTTCACTATATACTGCCTTTACGGAGGACGAGACCTTCCGTCTCTATCTGGAAGTAGGCGATTTCTCGTTTGAGGCCGATCGCGAGGTAATACGCCGTCTATATAAGACGATTCTTGTCGACAACGAGGAACTGGATGGCATACTGGAGTCGCATAGCCTGTACTGGAACGACGACCGCCCTGTGGTAGACACATTTGTGATGAAATCCATAAAGCGATTCACGGAGGACTCTAAGCCGGAAGATCCACTGCTTCCCATATATGATTCGGAGAATGACCGCATCTTTGCAAAGACGCTTTTCCGAGAGACGCTTCTCCGCAAGGAACAGACCCAGGCACTCATTGCACAAAACTGCAAGGGATGGGAGTACAACCGATTGGCTCTGATGGACGTGGTCGTGATGCAGATTGCACTTACAGAAATGTTGGTATTCGCCGAAATACCTCTCAGCGTGACTTTCAGCGAGTATCTGGATTTGGCTCGCGTCTACAGCACGCCGCGCAGTCCGGGCTACATCAATGGACTTCTGGATCACATTGCAAAAAAACTTCAGGAGCAGAAGGTGCTCTTGAAATAAAACCTAAGAACCTAAAAACTCAAGAACCTAAAAACCAACACTATGCATTTCCTACAAGCAGCGCAGTCCGCACCCGATGGCGGCGGCATGTCAATGATCATCATGATGGTGGCTCTCTTTGCCATCGTCTATTTCTTCATGATTCGTCCACAGAATAAGAAACAGAAAGAAGAGCAGAAGTTCCGCGACTCCTTGACCGTGGGGCAGGAGGTCGTAACCATCGGCGGACTGCACGGCAAAGTCAAGAGTGTGGACGTTGAGTCGGGTACGGTCACCTTGAACATCGCCACCGGTGTGGACGTGAAGTTCAGCAAGAACGCTATAGCCAAGAGCTGAAGCAACCTTTTTGCATCCGCGTACTACCATCTAAATTCCACACCAGCACCTTGGGCAAACTCCGGTCGCTATTGAAACGCCTTTGGACGAAGCAGGCACTGACTTTCCTGTTTTTTCTTGTCCTTTCTGCCATCTTCTGGCTCTTCACGACACTCAATGAGGACTATCGTGAGGAGATGGACGTGGAGTTGCATCTGGTAAATGTGCCAGAAAATGTGGTCGTTACGACCGATCCCCCATCCCATTTGCGCATCAGCGTGCGCGACAAAGGCTTTAGAATTCTCTCCTATCGCTATCGGCAGGAGCGGAAACCTGTCACGATAGACTTTTCGTCGGTAGTGGGACGGGGTAATTCCTCTGGCTATGTGGTATTGCCCGCATCCGACCTCCTGAAGCAGGTGCAGGCTCAGTTTGGCAGCAATGCCGGCATACAAATCCTACGTCCTCAGCAGGTGGAGTTCTATTTCAACTATGGGGAGAGTAAACGTGTGCCGCTCATTGTGCAGGGGAAGTTTCAGCCAAAGGATGACACGTCAATCCTTACCATGTTGCACCATGAACCTGACTCGGTGACAGTTTTTGCGCGGCCCTCAATCCTTGATACGATAACAGCGGCCTACACGACATCGGTTTTCATGGACAACCTCGAGGACACGACACGTGTTAAAGTGCCTCTGCATCGCATCTCGGGTGTAAAGTTTGAACCAGCCGAAGTCATGCTGACGCTGGCTTGCGACCGCCTGGTGGAAAAAACCGTGCAGGTTCCGGTACAGCAGGTGAATTTCCCTGCCGATAAGCAATTGCGTACCTTCCCGGCACGTGTCAGCGTGACATTCCAGGTCGGTATGGGACGCTATCGTAGCGTGTCAAGTGAAGACTTTGTCCTGGTGGTCAGATATGAGGAGATAGTGGATCGCAAGAGCAAGCGTTGCAAGCTTGCCTTCAAGTCCCTGCCCGATGGTGTGCAGCATGTGCGTATCAATCCCGATGAGGTGGACTATGTCATTGAGGAAGTAGTGGAGTAATCTGGGAGACGGAGCAATGTTAAAGGTGGGCATCACTGGGGGTATTGGCAGTGGGAAAAGCTATGTGTGCCGCATGCTGGAGGACAAGGGATTTCCTGTCTTTGATTGTGACAGGGAAGCATATCGCCTAATGCACACACAGGAAGCTTTGAGGCGTTCCTTGTGCCAACTGGTTGGCCGTGAGGTCTACGGCAATGACGGAATGCTTTGCAAACCAGTCATGTCGGCCTTTATCCGACGCAATGAGGAGTCTGCAGCTAAGGTCAATGCTCTCGTGCACCCGCGCGTGCGCGACGCGTTTATAGAAATGTCAGCTGCTTATGCAGCCTTGCCGCCTGGCAGTCAGCCTGCATGTTACGTCATGGAATGCGCATTGCTCTATGAGGCACACTTTGATGAGCTCGTTGATATCTCTGTCCATGTGGCAGCAACGCAGGAGGTGCGTATAAAACGACTCATGGCACGCGACCAAATCACCCCCGAAACCGCGCGAAGGTGGATGGCATTGCAGATGGAGGAAGAAGAAAAGCGCCGACGTGCCGACATCGTCGTCGAAAACAACGGCAACATGCCGCCCAACCTTGACGAGTTGCTCTCGGAAATTCACCGTAGTCGAAATAGAATATAAGATAAGAACCAAAATCCCCACAAACTAACATAGAAATAATGAAAGATACGATTTTGTCCATTTCTGGACGCCCCGGACTGTTCCGTCTGGTATCAAGAGGTAACGGAAACATCATTGTGGAAACCATCGACGCTGAAAAAAAACGCTTTGCCGTAGGACAACGTGACCGCGTCACGTCATTGAACGACATTACAATGTATTCCGATGACGACAACGTGGAACTCATGAAGGTGTTCAAAAATATCTGTGATCAATACGAAGGGAAGACCGTTGATATGAACCACAAGACTGCGACGAAAGAGGAACTGGATAAATTCATGACCGATGCATTGCCCTCATACGACCGTGACCGCGTTCACGCCTCTGACGTGCGAAAGCTCCTGCAATGGTATAACATCCTTGTGGCCAACGGATATTCCGACTTTGAAGACGGAGAGAAAACGGAAGGATAATAACCCGTAACTTGTCACTAAAGAACGTAATATGGGAAGAGTACTTATCATTGGTGCTGGTGGTGTAGCCACAGTCGCTGCCCACAAAGTCGCACAGAACAAGGATGTCTTCACAGACATCATGATAGCTTCACGCACGAAGAGTAAGTGCGATGCCATCGTCAAGGCCATCGGCAATCCGAACATCCAGACAGCTCGTGTGGACGCGGACAATGTGGCCGAACTTGTCGCATTGTTCCGTGAATTCAGACCCGATCTGGTCATGAACCTGGCCTTACCTTATCAGGACCTCACCATCATGGATGCCTGCCTGGAATATGGATGTTCCTATCTTGACACCGCTAACTACGAGCCAAAAGACGAAGCACACTTTGAGTATAGCTGGCAATGGGCTTATCGCGACCGCTTTGAAAAGGCTGGGCTCACAGCAATCCTCGGTTGTGGCTTTGACCCAGGTGTAACGAGTATCTTTACGGCTTATGCTGCGAAACACCACTTCAAGGAGATACAGTACCTTGATATCGTGGATTGCAATGCTGGTGACCATCATAAGGCATTTGCCACAAATTTTAATCCGGAGATTAATATCCGTGAGATCACTCAAAAGGGTCTTTATTGGGAAAATGGGAAATGGGTGGAAACAGGACCTTTGGAGATTCACAAGGATCTCACATATCCCAATATCGGTCCGCGAGATAGCTATCTTCTGCACCATGAGGAGATAGAGAGCCTCGTCATCAACTATCCCACCATCAAGCGAGCCCGCTTTTGGATGACTTTCGGCCAGCAATATCTGAAACACCTGGAAGTGATACAAAACATCGGCATGAGCCGTATAGACGAGGTGGAATACGAAGCCCAACTGGTCGATGGTACTGGGACAGCACGGGTGAAGATTGTGCCCCTCCAGTTCTTGAAAGCCGTATTGCCAAACCCTCAAGACTTGGGTGAGAACTATACTGGCGAGACCTCCATCGGATGTCGCATCCGTGGTATTGGACAGGACGGCAAGGAACATACCTACTACGTGTATAATAACTGTTCCCACCAGGCGGCGTATGAAGAAACGGGCATGCAGGGTGTGAGCTACACCACGGGTGTGCCTGCCTGCATCGGAGCCCGCATGTTTATGCTCGGTCTTTGGAATAAACCTGGCGTCCACAATGTGGAGGAATTTGACCCAGATCCCTTCATGGCGGAACTGAACACGCAAGGACTCCCATGGCACGAGCTACACGACGTTGACCTTGAACTCTGATTACAGGGTGAACCGGTAAGCGTCTCTCCCTTTATGTAGTGTGACAATATGAACGTCTATCGCCTCCTGCGCCTCTTCAGGGGTGTGAATAGCCCTCGTCTGCGAATGCTCGGGATATGGGCTCTTCATGTCATGAACCGCCGTTACTTGGGTGTGTTCCTTGACCCTGTGCTGATGTGCAATTTGCAGTGTCGGATGTGCTACTTTAGTGATAAGGAAAGGCGCAAGACCTTGCACGGAATGTTTTCGGTAGAAGAGCTGAGCCTCGTGGCCAAGGCTTTCTTTCCACATGCGTTGAAACTCCAGATAGGCTGTGGTGCCGAGCCTACATTGTCACCGCACCTTCCACGTATTGTGAAGGATGGAAAGGCGATGGGGGTACCATACATTTCTGTGACGACAAATGGACAGCTGCTCAGCGAAGCTCTGTTGCGCGACATGGCTCGTGCCGGACTCGACGAACTCACCATTTCACTGCATGGCACTACCCGCGACGTCTATGAATACTTCATGCAGGGAGCCTCGTGGGATAAGTTTCAAGCTATGCTGGAGGCTATAAGACGTGTCCGTAATGATTTCCCCTCCATGAAACTACGAGTTAACTATACACTGAATGGCGACAACGTGGATGGGCTGAAACTTTTCTGGGAAGTCTTCTCCGACATACGCGTGGATGTCTTGCAGCTTCGTCCTGTGCAGGAGATTGGCAACACGCAGTACACAGACTTCTCCATGGTGCCTATAATGGAGCAATACGACGACGTGCTTGTACCTCTCGCCGAAGCCTGCCGAAAGCGTGGTATAACTTGTCTCATTCCCTCTCGAGAGAACCTGATGGCACTTGAGCAGGGACGTGTATATTCAGACAAGTCTGAGCGCGAACGTATCGTCGAAGATGTTGTATATTGTAACATTACGCCCGGTCATGTGTGGCGCAGCGACTTTGATTTGAAACGTGATACCTTCCGTTCGTACAACAAGCGCAGCAGACTCGCCAGCCGCTTGCTGCGACTGGCTCTGACCCCAGGCACTTTGCGGCCTACTGACCGCAACGAACGAACGGAGAGGCTTAACTACGAAGTACGTTGATCATTATTCTAATAACGAAATACAATAACCAACGATCAATTATGGCAAAGAAAGAAGAATTGACGCAATCAGCTCAGGAAGGCAAACTTAAAGCCCTTCAGGCTGCTATGGCGAAAATTGAAAAGGACTTCGGGAAAGGCTCCATCATGAAGCTTGGTGACGAGCACTTTGAGGACGTAGAAGTCATCCCCTCTGGAAGCATAGCCCTTGACGCAGCACTCGGAGTGGGCGGCTACCCTAAAGGCCGTATCATTGAAATTTATGGTCCGGAGAGTTCCGGTAAGACTACACTGGCCATCCACGCAATTGCTGAGGCCCAGCGTGCCGGCGGCATTGCAGCATTCATTGATGCCGAGCATGCATTCGATCGCTTCTATGCAGAAAAGCTTGGTGCAGACGTGGACAACCTGCTCATCGCCCAGCCAGACAATGGCGAACAGGCTTTGCAGATTGCCGACCAGCTTATCAGTTCGGCTGCTGTGGACATTGTAGTCATTGACTCCGTGGCAGCCCTTACACCCAAGGCCGAAATTGATGGCGACATGGGCGACAACAAGGTGGGTCTTCAGGCCCGCCTCATGAGCCAGGCTCTGCGTAAATTAACGGCGACCATCAGCAAGACTGGTACAACCTGCATCTTTATCAATCAATTGCGCGAGAAAATAGGTGTGATGTTTGGCAATCCCGAGACAACGACGGGTGGCAATGCCTTGAAGTTCTATGCCAGCGTGCGCCTGGACATACGCAAAGTCACCACGCTGAAGGACGGAGATCAGCCTATTGGTAACCAGGTGCGCGTAAAGGTGGTGAAAAACAAGGTGGCTCCTCCTTTCCGCAAGGCTGAGTTTGAAATCACATTCGGCGAGGGTATTTCCCGCGTCGGTGAAATTGCAGACCTCGGCGTAGAACTTGATATCATCCGCAAGTCCGGCTCATGGTTCAGTTATGGTGATACCCGTCTTTGTCAAGGACGTGAAGCACTGAAGAATCTGCTTCGTGACAATGTCGAACTGGCAGAAGAGATTCGTACCGCCATCGTTGAGAAACTGGCTGAGGCCCGTTCTTGAGTTCGGGGTCTTTGCACCATTGCAAAAGTCGGGCTCCATACCATCTGCTGGTATGGAGCCCGATGTCGTTTTATTTCTGAAGAGCCTTTTGGCGGGCAGGAAAATACTTCCGTATACGCGGAAGGCTTGTGTGAACTTACTTGTCCCAGCCAGCGGCCTTCATGATGCGCAGGGGAATCTGCGTATTGTCAAAGCGACCTGTAAACTGGTCAGCGCCGGCTCCAATGGCATATACTCCAACGTAGCCGTTGGAGTGGCTTCCGCTCTGCCATCCTATTCCACTTGCGCGATCGCATGTGTGTGCAGCCGCATAGGTGAAATCATTGATCTCATTGCTCAGTTTACTGTCGCCACTGACAAGTGCCGCAGCAAGTTTGTCATAAGCAGCGCGGATGCTTTCAATGTCGGAAGCCTTAGGCTCAATGACATCCCAGATACCAAAGTTCTTGCGGAGAAGATTGCGAGCATATTCCCATGTAAACTCGTTGGGATTGATAGCTTTCAAGGTGCGTTTCAAATCGCGGCTGAAACGACCTACGCTAATCTTCTGTCCGCGAAGTTTGTCAAGGTTCAACTGATAGCCTCCACGGCCGAGGGAGAGGCCACCAGTCTCGTGGTCGGCGGTAATGACGATGAGCGTCTCTTTCGGGTGCTTGAGGTAGAAGTCATAGGCAATGCGTACACAACTATCCATGTCAATGAGTTCGTGGATATAGCTGGCTGCGTCGTTGGCATGGCAGGCCTTGTCAATCATGCCGCCTTCAATCATTACGAAGAAGCCTTTCTTCTGCTTTTGCTTCTTTGAAAGGAAGTCAATAGCGGCACGCGTGATTTGCTGGAGAGAAAGGTTGCCAGGCTGTTGCTCAACTTTGTAGGGAATGTTCTGCACATACTCTTCGCTGTCAGCCTTGGGCTGGAAAAGCACCATTTTGTCGGCCTTGTTGCATTTAGCAAGATACTCGTCGTAGCCGCGTACGATGGTGTAGCCAGCCTCTGTGGTCTGCTGATAGAGGTCGGGGGTGCCTTCAGGCTCGTTCTCGCCAGTGGGTGACATGAAATCGGAACCGGCAAAAAAGTCAAAACCAGAGGGAGCAAGCTGCTTGCCGATTTCGTAGTACATGTTACGGTTTTCTGCGTGTGCGTAGAACACAGCGGGTGTGGCGTGGTCTACCGTGACATTCGTAGTGACACCGACGGCAGCACCATGCTCCTTAGCTTTCTGGGCAATACTGATGATAGGTGTCTTTCGGTCTTCCATAAGGCCAATGGCGCCATTATAGGTCTTTTTGCCACCTGCGAGAGCTGTTCCCGCTGCCGCTGAATCAGTGATGCCGTGGTCAGCAGACTGTGTGGTGATGAGTCCAACGTAAGGGAAACTGGGGAAGAGTAAGGGTGTAGTGCCGATGCGCCCGTCAAGTGCAGCGAGGTAGGTCTCTGCACCATTCACTTGGTTGACACCCATGCCGTCGCCGATGAAGTAGAATACATACTTGGCGCGTTGGGCTTCAGAACTCTGGAAACTAAGAATTGCCAGGGTGAGAATAAGAAGTACGTGTTTGTTAAGCCAGGAGGGCAGAAAGTTTGTTTTCTGCCTTGGCGAGAAAGCGTCTGTAGAAATACGAACTTTTTTAATGGCTTTCATGAGCATGTTTGGTTAAATAGTTATACGTTTCGGGTTATTTCTTGATTTTGTCATTTGGGGGCATCCTTGTCACTGGTTTCCACGCGGTAGGCAGTTTCGATGTTTTCAATCGTGCGCAGTTGCTCGCATACTTCTTTAACCTCGTCGGTATCATGGAGCATAAAGGTGAGCCGCCCTTCAAAGATGCCGTCATTGGCGTCAAGTTCGATGTGTTGGAGGCCAGGACGTTCCTGTAGGAGGTCTGCAATGGCATGGAGGGTGCCTTGGCGGTCAACCCCTTTGATGTATATGGTGGCTGCAAACTCCATCATCTTGTGGACATCCCATCGCGTGGCAATGATGTTGTTGCCGAAGCTTGTCTTGAGCTTCGTGGCCTTAGGACAACGTCGCTTGTGGATTTGCAGTTTTCCCTCTGGTGTGATGTAAGCAAGTACGTCGTCTCCAGGGATGGGGTGGCAACATGTCGCCATCTCGCATTTGGACAGTGTCTCTTCGTTGAGGATCAGAGTCTCTTTACGGTTGATGGTAGTCGTGATGTTCCCTTTGTCCGAAGGATTTTGCAACTCCTTCTTCTTCCCTCCAATAAATGGAACGTATTTTCGCCATCCTCTGCCGCGATTCCGCCCACGTAGGATGTCTACATCTCCACTGTCAAGTTTCATGCGACCCTCGCCAATGGCGAGGCAAAGTTCATCGCGCGAAGAGAATCCATGATAGATTCTCATTTTGTCGATGAGCGTTGTGTTGGGTTCAAAGTCATGTTCGCGGAGGTAGTCGTTGACAATCTTCTCTCCCACTTTGACTTTCTCTCGACGCTGGTGGCGTAGGCTGGCCAGTATCTTTCCACGTGCCTTCGCCGTAGTGACATAGTTCATCCAAGCTTCTTCGGCCTGAACGCTACGCGACGTGATAATCTCAATTTGGTCACCGGGCTTGAGGCGGTAGCTGAGCGGAACAAGCTTATTGTTCACTTTCGCACCGAAGCAGTGACTGCCCAGAAAGGAGTGGATGGAAAAAGCAAAATCCAACACAGTGGAGTTAGCTGGCATTGTACGCATCTCTCCCTTCGGCGTAAAAACGATGATTTCCTTGGAGTAGAGGTTGAGCTTGATGGTATCAAGCAGGTCTATCGTGTCTGGCTGCGGGTCGTCAAGTATTTCCTTGATGGAGTCTACCCATTTGTCCAGTTCTCCCTCGTCGTAGGTATAGTTATTGTCCTTATACTTCCAATGCGCTGCGAAGCCATGTTCGGCAATGTCGTCCATGCGGTCGGAACGTATCTGCACTTCAATCCACTTACCCTGCTTGGACATGAATGTGTTGTGAAGTGCCTGATAGCCGTTGGCTTTGGGCGATGATAGCCAGTCTCGGAAGCGTGTGGGGTGAGGGCGGTAGAGCCTTGTGAGTGCACCATAGATCTGGAAGCACTCAGCTATTTCGTCTGAGCGTTTCTGAGGGACATAGACAATGCGCAGGGCGAGGATGTCGAAGATGTTGTCAAAGGCTACTTTCTTGTTTTGCATCTTACTCCAGATGGAAAAGTGAGTTTTGACGCGCTGGATGATGTGGAACTTGAACCCTCTTGCCTCAAGCATGTTGCGAATGGGCGGTACGAACTGCTCAAAAATATCTTCTCGCTCTGCCGCAGTTGAGGCCAACATGTCGTCTATCTTCTGATATTCCTCTGGGTGTTCATACTTGAAGCTGAGGTCCTCAAGTTCCGACTTTATTTTGTTTAGTCCTAAACGGTCGGCCAGAGGCGCGTAGATGTATGTCGTCTCCCCCGCAATCTTTATTTTTTTACCAGTCGGCATGGAACCCAGCGTGCGCATGTTGTGAAGGCGGTCGCTGATTTTGATGAGTATGACGCGTACGTCGTCGCTCATCGTGAGCAGCAGTTTCTTGAGAGTTTCTGCCTGGCTGGAAGCCTGTTCGCCGAAAACGTTACCCGAAATTTTTGTCACGCCCTCCACGATGTTGGCTATACGCGGACCAAAGAGATTTGCGATGTCATCGTAGGTATAATCGGTGTCTTCCACCACGTCATGAAGCAAAGCTGCACAGATGGAGGTGGAACCAAGGCCAATTTCCTCGCACGCAATTTGGGCTACGGCAAGGGGATGCATAATATATGGCTCACCCGAACGGCGTCGCACGCCCTGATGGGCCACTTTTGCCATGTTGAAGGCGCGAGTGATGATGTCAACCTTTTTTCGATGGTTAGAAGCTATGTAGGTATCAATGAGTTTCTGAAAGGCATCATTGACGAGCTTTTCTTCCTCTGAGTCGCTCAATTGCTTCTGCTTGTCATCCAGGGGGGGAGTGACAAGGTTATTTTTGATCTCTTCGGGTGTCATGGCGGCGGCGGGTTATTATAATACATGTGTGAGCGGACAGCCTACTTTACGCGAAGCTTCTTGCCCGTGCGAATCACGTCGCTCTTGAGGTTGTTCAGGCGTCGCAGCTCTGCAACCGTCGTGCCATGTTTGCGGGCAATCTGAGTGAGGGTCTGTCCGTTCTGTACGGTAGTCTCTTGCTTCTGGTTTCTGCTCTTTTTCCCTCGCTTGTCATTCTTTGCGTTTCGGGCTTGTCGGTTGTCCTGCTGCGAGGCTTGCTGGTGTCGTCCGTGCCGCCCCTTCTTGACGCTTTCTTGCGCCGTTTGCTGGTGTCGTCCGTGTCGTCCGCGTTGTGTGTCTTTCTGTGCCGTCTGGTGCTGGCGGACGTTGCGGTGTGAACTGCTCGAAGAGGTCTCAGAGCGTGTTGTCGTGACGGTGCGTGTTGTCGTGACCGTACGTGTCGTGGTGACCGGACGTGTAGGAGCCGCTTCGGCCAGGTGTCGTGTGGGGGGTGGGGGAGCTGTCGGTGTCACTTGTTTGTCACCGTTAGCTGCAAAAGCTGTACCCTGTGCAATATCTTGTGAATAGTTGTCGCGCATGAAACGTTCGCCGGTTTGTCCATAGATGGTGTCTTTCAGGGCGATGAATGTTCCTACGGCTTCCTGAGGCAGGCGAAGCGTGTATGGGGCAGAGTAGCCCGGCACGATGTCTGTGCGATATTGGGGGTTGAGCGCCTTGATTATATCAAGGTCTACCTTGCAAAGCTGGGCCACCTGTCGCATGTCAACGTTGCGGGAAAGCAAGATGGTGTCTGTCGCCAAAGGATAGCGGGTGCGCATGGGACAGATGTTGTGGTCGCAATAGTAGTTCATTACGTAGTTTGCAGCGATGAATGCCGGCACGTATCCTCTCGTCTCTTTTGGGAGATAGGGATATATTTTCCAATAGTCGCGTTGTTCGTCGGCGCGGTGGATGGCTTTATTTACATTGCCCGGACCGCAGTTATAGGCAGCAAGGACGAGGTGCCAGTCACCATAGATTTTGAAGAGGTCGCGTAGGAAGCGTGCTGCTGCCCAGGTGGATTTCACGGGGTCGCGGCGCTCATCCACGCGGCTGTTGATTTCCAAGTCGTAGTGCTTGCCTGTGGATACCATGAACTGCCACAATCCAGCAGCGCCTGCGGGGCTTACTGCGTTGGGGTTCAGTGCAGACTCAATGACGGGAAGATATTTTAGTTCGAGGGGTAGGCCGTAATAGTCCAGGGCTTCCTCAAAGATTGGCACATATAGATTAGACTTCCCCAACATGTTAGCAACGCCGCGCCGACCGTGGTTGCAATACTGGTCAATGAAGCGTTGCACGATGTCGTTGTACGTCATGTCAATGATGGTGGGTAGGCGTAGCAGGCGGTCGCGGTATACTTCCGGTGCGTATGTGGGGTTGTAGTTGGGGTTTTCACATGTCGTGTCGGGGTAGAGGTAATTGCGCTCTTGCCAGTCGCCCAGCAGGGAGTCCTCGCTGATGACCATACCTTCGGGGAGGGTAAATACCTCGTCTTGTCCGAAGCGCTCATCGTGGATGGTAATTTCGTTTTGGGCAATGGCGGGTGCCGTGACGGCCGTGGTGGCGATGGCAAGGAGTAGTGTCTTGATTTTTTTCATGCTTTCAGCTTGCTTAGAAGTTTATACTGCATCCCAGCCCATAGGCACTGGCATGACGCAGTCCTTGTTGGTTGATGACCGCCGGCTCAATGTGCATGCTCAGATCTGGCGAAAGATCAAATACGGAGAGCTGTGCATCCACATAGGCATCGAGGATGGAGAGCAGGTAGACGCCGACGAAGGCGAAAGCGCTCAGGTCGCGGTAGCGGCGGTAATAGTTCTTCTTGTTTTTGAATATGGTCTTGAAACGTTCCTCGCGCCCTGTGATATCATAGCGCGGAGGAAGCATGTCCAGATAGCTTTTGGTGTTTGGGTCATCGTCCATGATGTCCAGGTATGCCTGCGAATAGTCGCGGTACATCTGCTGATTCCACATCAAGGCGTAGGTGCAACCTAAAAAACCTCCGTAGAAGATGGGAAGCTTCCAGTATTTGCGGTTATAGATTTGGCCGGCTCCAGGGAGCACGGCTGCCAGCCACAATGCGCGTTTGGGGTCGGGGATGAATTGGACTTTTGTCTGGGGTATCTTCTGGGCATTTTCGTCCTCTGCCATGATAGAGTCCACCATTTCTCCGAACTCGGTGTTAAGGCTGAGCGTGTCATCCATGATTTCCTCAATGGGCAGATTGGGCGCAACGATGGTGTCATCCTCCACATCAGGGAACAATGGCTCCTGGGCTGCGGCGGGGTGGGCGATGGCCGCCAGCCACAGCGCGGCAAGGAGCAAATATGTCGGAAGCTTCGGCTTCATTTGTGCATTTTGTCGAAGCGTGCCATTAGGCGTTCCAGGTCTTCTTCGCCAGAGAAGGGGATTGTGATGCGGCCTTTTCCCTGCTTGCCGACAGTCAGCTGTACATTTGTGCCAAAAAAGTCTGTCAGCCGACTTTTGAGCTCAGCATATTCTTCGGGAAGCTTTACTGTCTTGCTGGTCAAGTGTGCGCGTCCACTTTTTATGGTCTCTCCATTATTTAGGGCCTGCACCATCTCCTCAACTTGTCGCACAGAGTAGCCTTTGTCCTGCACTTCGCGGAAGAGGCGTAGCTGAATAGAGGGCTCGGGTGTGCCGAGAATGGCTCGCGCATGTCCGGCATCGATACTTCCGTTGCGGAGTGCCATCTGCACAGGTGCCGGTAGCTTCAGCAAACGCAAGGTGTTTGCTACGGTGGCGCGCTTCTTTCCGACTTTCTCGGAGAGCTCTTCTTGTGTAAGATGATATTGCTCTATGAGTCGTTGGTAGGCCAATGCAACCTCGATGGCGTTTAGGTTTTCACGCTGGATGTTTTCCACCAGTGCCATCTGCATCATGCTCTCGTCGTCGGCCGTACGGATGTAGGCGGGGATGGTGGACAGGCCAGCCAGTTTGGTGGCTCGCCAACGGCGTTCACCGGCAATGATCTGGTAGGTGCCGTCATCCATTAGGCGTAGGGTGATGGGTTGCACGATGCCGAGTTGCTTGATACTTTCAGCCAATTCCTCCAGTGCCGTCTCGTCAAATTCGCGACGTGGCTGGTCGGGATTTGCCTTGATGCGCTCAAGGGGGATTTCGTTGATGCTTGACGAACCGCTGGTTCGTATTTCGTCCTGGGTATTGATGAGCGAGTCAAGACCTCGTCCCAGAGCAGGGTACTTTTTTCTTACAGCCATACCAATTACATTTCTTTGCTTTCGCGCTGGATGATTTCCTTTGCAAGGTCAAGATAGTTTTTCGCACCTGCAGATACGGCATCGTATAGAATGACGGGCAGCCCATGGCTGGGTGCTTCGCTCAAGCGTACGTTGCGTTGGATGACGGTTTTGAATACGAGTTCTTGGAAATGTCGTTTTACTTCGTCGTATATCTGGTTGGCAAGGTTCAGGCGCTTGTCGTACATGGTGAGAAGGAACCCCTCAATCTCCAGTGCGGGATTAAGTTTTTTCTTTACCAGGCGTATTGTATTGAGCAGTTTGCTGATGCCTTCAAGGGCAAAGTATTCGCACTGTACGGGTATGATGACGGAATCGGCCGCAGTGAGGTCGTTGACTACCATCAGTCCCAGCGAGGGGTTGCAGTCAATGAGGATATAGTCGTATTCTCCCTTGATGGGTGAGAGCATCTCTTTCATCACAAATTCGCGCCGCTTCCTGTCCATGAGCTCCAGTTCTGCTCCTGCCAGGTTGATGTGGGCGGGCAGTACGTCCATGTTGTCAACGTCGGTTGTGTAGAGCGCTTCGCGTACGTCGCGTTCGCCCATGAGTACCTCGTAGAGGGTGGCGTCCACCTTTCCGCGGTCTACGCCTAGTCCCGACGATGCGTTAGCCTGCGAGTCGGCATCGACAATCAGCACTTTCTTCTCCATCGTGGCCAGCGAGGCTGCCAGGTTCATGGAGGTGGTGGTTTTTCCTACGCCACCTTTCTGGTTGGCAACAGCAATTATCTTACCCATTCTTGTCGTTTTCGTAACACATTTGCCGGCGTGGGATAAGCCGGCTTATAATTCGCGGCAAAGATAGCTTTTCGGCAGCGAAGGACAAAGGAATAAACATTTTTTCGCATTTATCATGTGTTGCCGGGAGGAGGAAAAGTGTGCGTGTAAGTTTTTTTTGTTACTTTCGCGGCGCAAATCATTACTATTCCCAAATCTGATTATCTCTCAACAGACATGGATAAACGTCCCTACCTTCTCCTGGCCAATGATGACGGCTATGATGCTCTTGGCCTTTCGTTCCTCATAGAAGTGCTTCGTGAAGACTACGACCTCTTGGTCGTTGCTCCCGATGGCCCGCGCTCGGGCTTCAGTACGGCTTTCACCGTGATGTCCCCCATAGCCATGCGCTCGGTCCGTGAAGAGGAGGGTCTTTCTGTCTATGCATGTTCGGGCACGCCTGCAGATTGTGTAAAAGTGGCTCTCAATCGCTATACGCGCCGCCGTCCGGATCTTGTCGTGTCGGGCGTGAACCATGGTGACAACTCCAGCGTCAATGCTCACTATTCGGGGACGATGGGCGTGGCATTTGAGGCATCTTTACAGGGGATTCCTGCCATAGCCTTCTCCATCTGCGACTATAGCCCCAAGGCAAACTTCGAACCGCTACTTCCCTACGTGAAGGACATGGTTTCGCGCGTATTACGGGAGGGTATGCCTCCCTTGACGTGTCTGAATGTCAACTTCCCGCTGCGTTCCACTTTCGAAGGGGTGAAAGTGTGCCGTATGGGTAATTGCCGGTGGGAGAAGGAGATCGTGGATTGTCCTTCGCCGCGTCACGATGCCGAGTTCTACTGGATGGCAGGGAATCTCACCAACCTTGAGCCCGAAGCCGAGGATACCGACCGCTGGGCACTTGACCACGGATACATAGCCATCACGCCAACGACTCTCGATAATACAGACTATCGCTATCGTGAAATACTTCTTAATAGCTGGTGAGGCCAGTGGCGACCTCCATGCAGCCAACCTCATGCGTGCGCTGCAGCATGAGGATGCCGAGGCGGAGTTCCGCTTCTATGGGGGCGACCATATGCAGGCTGTAGGGGGCGAGATGCTGTGTCACTACAAGCATCTGGCCTATATGGGTGTTGTTCCGGTGTTGATGCATCTGCGTGCTATCCTGGGTGGCATGCGCCGTTGCAAGGAGCAAATCTGCCAATGGCAGCCCGACGTGGTGATACTCGTGGACTACCCGGGCTTTAACCTCAGCATTGCTAAGTTTGTGCATGCGGAGAGGATATGTCCCGTGTTCTATTATATCTCGCCCAAGATATGGGCATGGAAGGAGGGGCGCATCCGTCGCATCCGTCGCGATGTAGACGCCTTGTACAGCATTTTGCCTTTCGAGGTCCCCTTCTTTGAGGAGAAGCACCATTATCCCGTCACCTATGTGGGCAATCCAACCGTGGACGAGGTGGACGCTTTTCTGAGGTCTTCATCCGAGACTGATGAGGTGTCCCCTGGAGACTATGTGGCCTTGTTGCCAGGCAGTCGCCGTCAAGAGGTGACCGACAACCTTCGGCGCATGCTTCAGGCGGCTGCGCCCGTAGTGGCAGAGAAAGGTTTGAGCCTAAGAATCGCTGTTGCACCGGCCATGCCCATAGAGGTGTACGAGGACATCATCCGCAGTTCAGGTGTGCAGGCCTCCCTCGTGGAGCTCGTTGCCGGCCGTACCTACGAGCTCCTTGCGCGCGCGCAGGCCGCACTCGTCACCAGCGGTACAGCGACCCTCGAGACCGCTCTCTTTCGTGTGCCCCAGGTCGTTTGCTATTACATAGGTTTTGGGCCGTTCGTGCGCCTTATGCGCCGTCTCTTCTTGAAGGTGAAATACATTTCCCTCGTGAATCTCATCTGCGACGAAGAGGTCGTTCCCGAACTTGTGGCCGATGCCATGAACGTGCGGCGTGTGCGGGCGGAACTGTTGCGCATACTCCCAGGAGGCGAGGGACGGGCAGCCATGCTTGAAGGGTATGAGCGTATGGCCTCACGCTTGGGCGAGCCAGGCGCACCTGAGCATGCGGCGCGAGCCATGGTTCGTGCACTTTCTGTGGGCATACTTTAGCCTTTTTTTGCGAAGAAAACTGCTACTTCTGCTACCCAACTCCCGTAGTCGGCACATTGTCAGTACGTTGCAAGCATTATCTGGGTAGCAGTAGGTAGCAGTGGGGGACTTCAAAAACTGCGCATAGCGTGTCGCCATCATGCACTTGGGCTGGCGGTAACTCCGTTTTTTAGGGCTCAAACTATCCTTTGTAGCTTCCAAAAAGCCCCTTATGCTACGCATGCATCGTGCTTAGCGTGTCACTTTTTACATCAAAAGCGGCTTACAATGTCGCCCCGATGCCTGTGGGACCCTTTGCCGCACGCCGTACGATGAGGGAGGAATGATTGTCTTATTTTAAATAAGGTTGATACCAAAAGTTCAAGAATTATGGTTAAACAACCTATTGAAAGTCGTTACGTGAAGTCCTCCAATCGTATCAACGAAATGCGTCAGGTGTATGAGATGCGCCACTTGCACCACCTCAGT
>JAFSQD010000015.1 GCA_017446765.1 Alloprevotella sp. | reverse complement strand
CTCAGGCCAACGAGAGCTTCGGCTACACGGAAGAGAAGCTCGTCAGCAGCGACATCATCGGCATGCGCTTCGGTTCCCTCTTCGATGCCAACCAGACGATGGTCAGCAAGGTTGCCGAGGGCGAGTACCTCGTACAGGTTGTCAGCTGGTACGACAACGAGAACAGCTACACCAGCCAGATGGTACGCACCATCAAGTACCTCGCCGAGCTGAAGTAATTTCTTCGTTCATTAAGTACAAGTCGCCTGACTCTCGTAGGGAGAGTTGGGCGACTTTCATTCTTTTTCTTGACTGGACGATCAGTTTTACCAAATATCACATTCCCCATGAAAAAGCAATTATCAATTACGGCATTGGCATTTCTGCTGTCGGTCGTCTGCATGTCCTTCACCACGCTCACGGATGACGGATGTGCCCATGCTGATGGCAGTAGGCTACAAGGTAAATGGACCATCGTGCAGAGCAAGTTCCCGGCACCCGATGAAGAACTTGACGACTGGGTTGACAGCCCCACATACCTGGCATTTCGCCAAGACGGAAGTTTCTCCAGCCAAGGCTTTTATGGAACAAGCTGTGGAACCTTCAAGGTAAAGGGAAAACAAATCATTGTGGAGCGGGAGGGCGATGCAAGCCTCAGATTTTATGTTCTCAGCGTGAAGGACGGCGTGGCCGACGTATTCTGCGATGCCGACGACCCTTACGAAGATCGCTACCTACGCGTGGCCCTTGTGCCCGAAACGCCTGAGCAGGCAAGGGAAATGCTGGTCAGTCATTGGGGGCACGAAACCGCGTCGTTTGAGTCGGACGAGAGCTTTGAGGATTTCTGTGCCGACGGCAACATCTACTATTTCGGCAAAATCAAGTCCGACCCTCTTGAGGCTGGCAACTATCCAGACTACGCAGGACGCTACGTGGGCTTTTTGGAATACGAGGGCTATGCCCTTTCCTTTGATAAGGACGACTGCACGCATGGCTATGTGTACACCATGGACGGCGAGGAACATGAGATTATAGGTCTGAACGCCTACAGCATGCTCTACGACAATCGTGGACGCTTCTATCGTTATCCCAAGCGTATCAAATATGCCCTTACCGAGGTGCGCGCTTACGGATAAAGCGTGATATGGACAATACCCTCATCACCATCCTGGGTCCTACGGCCTGCGGGAAGACGGCGGCTGCAGTAGCGCTGGCTGCGGAGATAGACGCCGAAATCATCTCGGCAGACTCGCGGCAGGTGTATCGCCGCATGGACATAGGCACGGGTAAGGACCTTGACGAATACCGCCTGCCCGACGGGCGGCAGATACCCGTACACTTGGTGGACATCTGTGAGCCGGGATACAAATATAATATATATGAATACCAACGTGATTTTCTGCGAGCGTACGGAGACATACGTAGTCGCGGGAACAAGGTGATACTCTGCGGCGGCAGCGGACTGTATCTGGAAAGCGTGCTACGCGGATACCGCCTCAGCGAGGTGCCGCAGAATCCCGAACTGCGCAAGAGCCTGGAGGACAAAAGCCTTGAGGAGCTTACGGAGATGCTGCGCACTTACAAACGGCTCCATAACACGACGGACGTAGACACGGCGCAACGCGCCATACGTGCCATAGAGATAGAAGAATACTATCGCCGCACGCCCCTGCCGGACAGGCCTTTCCCCGAGTTCACGTCGCACACGATAGGACTGAAAGTGGACCGCGACGTGCGGCGTGCCCGCATTACGAGACGCCTTCGCAACCGACTTGACGGCGGCATGCTAGACGAGGTACGTGCCCTGCTTGCGGAAGGCATCCCGCCCCAAGACCTCATCTACTACGGCCTGGAGTATAAGTATGTGACCCTTCACCTGACAGGGAAACTCACCTACGACGAGATGTTTCGTCAACTTGAAATCGCCATCCACCAATTTGCCAAACGTCAGATGACCTATTTCCGGGGCATGGAGCGTCGTGGCGTGCCCATTCGGTGGGTGGAATTGTCAGAAAAAAATGCGGGCACGCAACTTAAATTGCTGTTGGAAGCATGGTGAATAAAGGGATTCCGTGAACGCCCAAGGCTAAAAAGGCATTTTTTTTCGTTTTTCTTTCTCTCATTTGCGATTTATTCCTACTTTTGGCTCGACGCTTTGACCGTTGAGCCTTTGACGGTGCAAAAAGACGGGAATTCATAGTGTACCTGGTGTTTCTAAGGGCACTAAAATCCTATGAACCTAAAATCCTAAAAACCTAAACAATACCATAATATGTCCTACTTACGTTTCGACAAGACCCAGATGACTAACCTTCAGGACTCACTCTTCAAGGAGTTCCTGATTACCAGTCGTAGTGGTGCCTATTGCTCCACGACCCTCGTGGGGTGCAATATCCGCAAGTATCACGGGTTGCTTGTCGTACCAGTACCCCAGCTGGACGACGAAAATCATGTGCTACTTTCTTCCCTCGACGAAACCGTCGTTCAGCATGGCGCGGAATTTAACCTGGGACTCCACAAATACCAGGGAGACAACTACAGCCCCAAGGGGCACAAATACATCAGTTCATTCGAGTGGGAGAAAGTGCCTACGTGGACCTACCGCATAGGCGGCGTGGTGCTAAAGAAGGAAATCAGCTATGGTGTCTTCGACTCGCGTCTCTACGTGAGATATACCCTCCTGGAGGCTCATAGCAAGACGACCCTGCGCCTGAAACCCTATTTGGCTTTCAGAAGCGTTCGGCAGTGGACACACGAAAATGGTACTGCCAATACGGGTTATGAGCCCATAGACGGCGGCATCCGCATGAATCTATACAGCGGATATCCCGACCTGAACATGCAGCTCAGCAAGGAAGCCGACTTCCACTATCATCCCGACTGGTATCGCGGGCTGGAATATCCGAAGGAGCGCGAACGTGGCTACGACTCCCTGGAGGATCTCCTTGTACCGGGTTATTTTGAAATCGACATCAAGAAAGGCGAGAGCGTGATCTTCTCAGCCGCCATGCAACCCGAGAGCCCCAAGAAGTTGCAGGAGATGATGGAGGCCGAAATCGCTCCCAGGCTTCCCCTGGACAGCTTCTACCACTGCCTTATGCACGCCGCCCACCAGTTCAAATACCAGCACGCGGGAGAAAACTATATCCTCGCGGGCTACCATTGGTTCAAACCGCGTGCACGCGACACGTTTATCGCAATGCCGGGGCTGACGCTCTGCATCGGAGAAGTGGAGGAATACGAGAAGTACATGGTCACGGCCGAAAAGGCCATACGCCAGTTCATCAGCGGAGAGCCCATCACCGTGAAGATTTATGAGATGGAGCAGCCCGATGTGCTCCTTTGGGCAGTACTCTGCTTGCAGATGTACGGCAAGTATGTAAACCGAAAGTCATGCTACGAGAAGTATGGACAGCTGCTCCGCGACATCATGGCTTACATACAGGGCGGCAAGCATCCCAACCTCTTCATCCATGAGAACGGCCTCCTCTATACCAATGGTAAGGACGAGCCTGTTACATGGATGAATTCTGTGGCTAACGGGCGCCCGATTATTCCCCGTTCGGGCTACATCGTGGAGTTCAACGCCCTGTGGTACAACGCACTGAAATTCTATGAGCAGCTGCTTTTGGAGTTTGGCACGGAGGCCGACCACCATACGGCCGAACTCCTCCATAAGGAGGCCGACAAGTTGGCTGCTTCCTTCAAGCAGACGTTCCTCAATGAGCATGGCTACCTGCTCGACTATGTGGACGGTCAGATGATGGACTGGAGCGTGCGTCCCAACCAGCTCTTCGCCATCGCCCTGGACTTCTCGCCCCTTACGCTGAAAGAGCGCAAGGGCGTGCTTGACATCTGTACGCGCGAACTCGTCACCCCGAAAGGCATTCGCAGCCTCTCGCCGAAGAGCGGCGGTTACAACCCCCTCTATGTGGGCACGCAAGTACAGCGTGACTACGCCTACCATCAGGGTACCGCGTGGCCATGGCTGACGGGTTTCTATCTGAATGCCTACCTCCGCGTCTACAAGATGAGTGGCGTCAACTACATTGAGCGACAGCTGATTGGCTTCGAGGAAGAGCTCTTCTACCATTGCGTAGGCACTATCCCCGAACTCTTTGATGGTAATCCGCGGTTCAGCGGTCGAGGTGCCATCAGCTTTGCCATGAACGTGTGCGGCATCCTCAGTGCCTTGCATCTCCTTGAAAAGTATAAAATCGAAGAAGAATAACCTCTATACAACCATGAAAGTATTAATGTTTGGGTGGGAGTTCCCCCCGAAAATATATGGAGGTCTGGCAGTTGCTTCCTATTGCATTACCAACGGACTGAGCAAGATACCCGGCGTGGAGACCACCTTCTGCCTGCCGAAACCATGCGGTGAGG
This sequence comes from Alloprevotella sp., assembly GCA_017446765.1. Taxonomy (GTDB): domain Bacteria; phylum Bacteroidota; class Bacteroidia; order Bacteroidales; family Bacteroidaceae; genus Alloprevotella. The sequence goes on along the minus strand of JAFSQD010000015.1, from coordinate 16,912 downwards.
AAGAGAAGTTCCTGCGCATCATCGGCATGAACGAGGTGCCCGTAGCCTGGCGCGACCCAGACAGCAACTACCTCAAGGGACGACTCGTCAACAATACTCCCGAGGACTACTATCGCTTCCGCGACCATATTTATGCGGACTTCAACTATAAGGGTGTCAACGATCTGGGATGCCTGGAGTTTGCAGGAGGATATCCTGGAAATCTCTATGAGGAGATCAACAATTTCAGCATCATCGCCGGCGTCGTGGCACGCACAGAGGAGTGCGACATCATCCACGCCCACGACTGGCTCACCTTCCCTGCCGGCGTTCACGCCAAGCAGGTGAGCGGAAAACCCCTCGTCATCCATGTGCATGCCACAGACTTCGACCGTAGCCGTGGCAACGTGAACCCTACCGTCTACGGCATTGAGAAGGACGGCATGGATCACGCCGACTGCATCATGTGTGTCAGCGAGCTCACGCGGCAGACTGTCATCAACCACTACCATCAAGATCCCGCAAAGTGCATCGCCATGCATAACGCAGTCTACCCCCTGAGTGAGGAGATTCAAGCTATTGAGCCACACAAGAATCCCGACGAGAAGGTCGTGACCTTCCTCGGACGCATCACGATGCAGAAAGGTCCAGAATACTTCGTGGAAGCTGCCGCACTCGTCCTGAAGCGTACGCGCAACATTCGCTTCTGCATGGCAGGCTCAGGCGACATGCTCAACGACATGATTACCTTGGCTGCAGAACGCGGCATTGCCGACCGCTTCCACTTCCCGGGCTTCATGCGCGGCAAGCAGGTCTACGAATGCTACAAAAACAGTGATGTGTTTGTGATGCCTTCCGTCAGTGAGCCTTTCGGCATCGCTCCACTGGAGGCCATGCAATGTGGGTGTCCCTCCATCATCAGTAAGCAGAGCGGTTGTGGCGAGATTCTTTCCAAGTGCATCAAGACCGACTATTGGGACATCAACGCCATGGCCGATGCCATGTACTCCCTCTGCACCAACGACGCCTACCACAAATACCTCGCCGAGGAAGGCATCAAGGAAGTGGCAGAAATCTCCTGGGAGAAGGTGGGAGAACGCATCTATCGCTGCTATCAGGAAGTCATCAACAGATAAACAATAAAAATAACCATATACGAAAATGAAAACCGTTTGCTTATATTTTGAAATCCATCAGAATATCCATTTGAAGCGCTATCGTTTCTTTGACATCGGTACCGACCACTACTACTATGACGACTACGAGAACGAACGCTCCATCACCGAGACGGCCGAGAAGAGCTACGTACCCGCCCTCGAAGCTCTCATCGAAATGGCAAGGAAGAATCCAGGCTATTTCAAATGTGCCATTTCCTTGAGCGGAACGGCCATCGAACTGCTTGAGAACTATGCCCCTCAGGTGCTTGAACTCTTGGGCGAACTCAACGAAACCGGTGCCGTCGAGTTTTTGGCCGAACCCTATAGCCACGGTTTCTCCAGCCTGAAGAATCCTGAGGTGTTCCGCGACGAGGTGAATCGCCTCTGTAAGAAAGTAAAATCCCTTTTCGGAAAGAGTCCCAAAGTGTTCCGCAACAGTTGTCTCATCTACGACGACGAAATCGGTGCACAGGTTGCCGACATGGGTTTCAAGGGCATGCTGGCCGAAGGAGCAAAACATGTGCTCGGATGGAAGTCGCCCCACTTTGTCTACAACTGCTGCCGCAATCCGAAGCTCAAGTTACTGCTGCGCGACCACAGCCTCTCCGAGGACATCTCTTTCCGCTTCAATGACAGCAACTGGAGCGAATATCCTCTCTTTGCCGAGCGCTATGCCGACTGGGTGGCACAATTGCCCGAGGAAGACCAGATTGTCAACATCTTCATGGAACTCTGCGCCCTTGGCATCTTCCAGCCCCTGAGTTCCAACATCCTGGAGTTTATGAAGGCGCTTCCCGCCCAGTTCAAGCAGCGCGGCATCACCTTTTCCACGCCCAGTGAGATATGCTCGAAGGTGAAATCTTCTGGCGACCTCGTGGTGGAATATCCCACTTCCTGGGTGGACGAGGAGCGCGACCTCTCGCCCTGGCTCGGAAATGCCATGCAGCGTGAGGCCTGCGAAAAACTCTACAGCATTGCCGACCGCGTACGCGCTATCCGCGATCGCAAGCTCCAGCAGGACTTTGACTACCTGCAGGCATCCAATAACCTGCGCTTCATGTCGACCAAGGCCAACAGCTATGGCGGTTATCGCGGCATCTACGATTCGCCCTACGATGCCTTCACAAACTACATGAACATCCTTGGCGACTTCACGGCACGCGTCAACAACCTCTATCCCGACATGGACAACGAGGAGATCAACTCCCTCGTCACGACCATCAAGAACCAGGAGACCGAGCTCGAACTGAAGGATAAGGAAATCCAAAAGCTCAAGAGCATGGTGGCACGCTTTGAAGCCGCAGCTCCAGCAGCTGCCGAAGTTGAGAAGAAGGTGGTCAAGAAAGCTCCCGCCGCCAAGAAGACCCCTACAAAGACCGTCGCCAAGAAAACTGCCAACTCAAAGAAAGCTGTCTCCCCAAAGTCTAAGTAGAAGGATAAACCCTTATAATCAACCCTTTAGTTATTAACTTTAAAATGAAGAAAATGAAAAAAATGCTTTTCTCGCTTGCCATTGTGCTTTTTGCACTTGCAAGTTGTACGCCCAGTCCTATGGACGTAAAACCCGGAAGCGCTGCCGAGGCAGCTCAAAAGTTCTTTGATGCCATCAAGGACAAGGACTTCAAGGCCGCAGCCGCTGTGTCCGACATCAGCGATCAAGAATCCTTGATTCAACTCGTCGGTGAGGAAAAAGTTCGTGGCATTCAGGAGACGGCTCTCTCCACAGCCTTTGGATCCTATGGCTTCAAGGAGGTCTTCCCCGTCAGTGAAGAGGGTGAAGGCGACAAGGTAAAGGTGAAAATGTATGGTGACACCGAGACTGAAGGTGCCGGCTATCTCACCATCACCTGCAACAAGGTAGATGGCAAATGGTGGGTAGACTGGTCCTCCGTAGAATAGAACAGCCATTTTTCACGAAGACATGAAGGCGCAGTCCCGACGGAGGGCTGCGCCTTCTGCGTAAAAAAGAAATCACAAGCCATCCAGCCATTTCGGAAGGGTCTTTGGGGAAGAATGCAGATATTTATTTTGAGTAAATAAGCTTTTTTGAAATAAATGTGCTATTTTTGCCCCGCATTATGACGAAACAAAAACGCACAGAGTTATAAAATGAAAAAAGTTTTCCCCATTCTGGCAGCCGCCATGTTGCTTTTCTGCGGTTGCCATTCTGCAGAAAAAGTGATTTATTTCCAGGATATCGCTTCCGGTGAAGCGCTTCCTACGCGTGCCATCGAGCCACTGAAGCTTCAGAACGGCGACCGCGTGAGTATCATCGTCAGCAGTGGCGCCACCCCCGAGGCCGCCATGCGCTACAACCTCGTGTTGGCGCAACAGTCTGTGGGGACAGCTGGTCGCGGTGCATCCCAGAACTATGTATCCGTTTATACCATCGACGAGAATGGCGACGTGGACATCCCCACCCTCGGTCGCACGCGCATAGCCGGACTGACGCGCAGCGAGGCAGCTCAGAAGGTGCAGAGCATCTTCCGCAACGGCGTGCTGAACGATGCCGTCGTGACGGTTTCGGCCTACGACCAGTATGTGACGGTGCTTGGTGAGGTGAAGAGCCCCGGACGCGTCCTCATCACACGCGACAATATGACGCTGCTCGATGCCCTTGGCGCTGTGGGCGACCTGACGATTCAGGCACGTCGTGACCGTGTGCTCGTGATGCGTCAGGAGGGCAACGAGACGCAGTCCTACTATGTGGACTTGCGCTCGAAGGACATCTTCAACTCTCCGGTCTTCAACCTCCGTCAGAACGACTACATCTACGTAGAGCCCAACCAGGTGCGCATCAGCCAGAGTACCTACAACGAGAATTCCTTCCGCCAGGTGAGCACGTGGGTTTCCGTGTCCTCCCTCCTCATCAGCCTCGGCATTCTCATCTTCAAATAGTCTCTTTTCACAGACATATCATAGACCTATCGTCTTATGCAGCCGGAGTGCGTAAACGCACTTCGGTTGCATTTTTTTTGTCTGTTTAGAGAGAAAGGCGTATCTTCGCCGCAGAACACATTTTCAGACACTATGAAAGGTATCGTACTGGCTGGTGGTAGCGGCACACGCCTCTATCCCATCACGAAGGGCATCAGTAAGCAGCTCATACCCATCTTTGACAAGCCGATGGTCTACTATCCCCTTTCGGCGCTCATGCTGGCGGGCATCCGCGACATTCTCATCATTTCTACACCGCAGGACCTTCCAGGCTTCCGTCGCCTCCTCGGCGACGGCTCGGACTATGGCATTCGCCTCTCCTATGCCGAACAGCCCAGTCCGGACGGACTGGCACAGGCCTTTATCATCGGCGAGGAGTTTATCGGCGACGATTGTGCCGCCCTTGTCCTTGGCGACAACATCTTCCATGGCAGTGGTTTCAGGGCTTTGCTCAAGGAAGCCGTACGTGCTGCCGAGCAAGATGCCCATGCTACGGTCTTTGGCTATCGTGTGAACGACCCCGAACGCTACGGCGTGGTGGAATTTGACACAGACGGCCGCGCTATCAGCATAGAGGAAAAGCCCGCAGAACCTAAATCAAACTATGCCGTCGTGGGACTCTATTTCTATCCCAACAAGGTGGTGGATGTGGCGAAGAGCATCAAGCCCTCAGCACGTGGAGAACTGGAAATCACAACCGTCAACGAGCGTTTTTTGCGCGATGGCGAACTCCAGGTACAGGTGCTCGACCGTGGTTTTGCATGGTTGGACACGGGAACGCACGACAGCCTCTCCGAAGCAAGTAACTACATTGAAGTCATCGAGAAACGCACAGGCCTGAAGGTGGGTTGCCTCGAAGGTATTGCCTACGACGAGGGCTGGATTACGGCCGACCGCGTGCGCGAGATAGCCCGCCCCATGCTGAAGAATCAGTACGGGCAGTATCTGATGAAAATGCTGTCATAGTTTCCTTCTTCAATCCGCAAACAACATTCCCAATGCTTCGCTCCGTACTTCTATCCTTAGGTCTGCTGACCGCGCTTTTCTCTTTTGGGCAGTCGCTCCCCGACATGTCCTTGAGCGGATTTGTGCCTTGCGATGGGGCGGACGTCATGGATAGTGACACGTTGCTCATAGGCGCTTTCGACCTACAGGGGCGTTTCTTCTTTATGAGCAGTGAAGCTGCCAGCAGCAACCGTCTGGCCGCCACAATCGTAAAGGATGACGAGCCACTTCCCGTGGCCTCCATCATGTGGAAGCTCGTAAGTGGTGAGCGGGGAGTGCGCATCCTCACGCCCGACGGAAAGCAAGGGCTGTCAGCCGGAACGAAAGGGAACACCAGCCTGTTGCTGCAATCTTCGACAAATACTTCATTGTGGACTCTTAACATATTGGAGGACGGTTCAATAACATTAAATGGTAAAAGTGATGCTTCACGCTATCTCGGTCTTTCGGGATATGAGAAGGAAGCGTTTTTTGGGTATTATACGGAAGGAGGTGCCGATGACATCCGACTCCATCTCTATCGACGTGGAACAAAAGATCCCGTTCCCGCCGAAGCGAAGTTGACGGAGGGGGTGCTGACCCTCAGTGGCGACTGGACGGCAGAGCAGTTGGCGGGCATCTCATGGGACGGGGTAGGGGCCCTGGATCTCACGAACATCCGCATACCCGCCGATGCAAAGCCCTTTACGAACCTGCCCGATGACAGGAATATACCCATCTATGTCAGCGAGAATGTCCGGAATCGTGTACCCGAGAGCTGGCACTTCGTCGTTTGTGGCGAGCATCTTCTCACCGAACAGACTCTCGTTGATTGCCAGCCCCTTGTCCTCCCGTATTCATTTCATGTAGGCGATAGTCAGATGTGCTATGCCCGCGAATGGAAAGAGGATGGAGGATGGGAGACACTTTCCTTGCCCTTTGATGCCGACATCCCCAGTGGCTTTGAAGCGTATCGCCTCTTGGAAGTCGGGGACGGGGAACTCCTCTTTGTGCCTACAGAGACCATTTGGAGGAACGAGCCCGTGATTGTGCGCCTTCGTCCCGAAGCCGCACCGTCGTCCCAACTTCAGATCTTCTCCAAGGATGGCATTGTCAGTACGGAAGAGCCCCAAGGGCAGAAGATGCACGGCACGTTACAGCTATTCGAAGTGCATGAGGCAGCGGCCGGCGTCTACATGCTTGATGCGGCCGGGACGGGATTCGTGCGTGCCCTTGAGGGCAGCACCTTGCAGCCCTTCCGTGCCTATCTCCGCCTGCAAGGCTCGTCGGCTTCCCGCTGGAGGATATCCCTTCCTGCTTCCGGCATCCGTTTGCCTGCAGCCGACGGTGCCGGCGACGGCATGGGCTTCGACCTGTGCGGCCGTCGCCTACGGAGCGGTTCCCAAGCGGGTATGCGCATCGAAGGTGGGCGGAAGGTACTGTACGAATGAGCGCAGAACTTTCATGTATGGACAAGAACGATTTAGAGTATAACAATAGAGCATAAGATAAAAAGATACGAAAATGACGATAGCCGTAGATTTTGATGGAACGATAGTGGAACATCGTTATCCGGAAATAGGAAAAGAATTGCCCTTTGCCACAGCCACGCTGAAAAAGCTCACCGACGATGGTCATCGTCTTATCCTTTGGAGCGTGCGCGAAGGCGACCTCTTGCAGGAGGCCGTGGATTGGTGCCGCGAGCGAGGGGTCAGGTTTCATGCCGTCAACGGATTCTTCGACGAGGATGCTGTCGACGCAGCGGAAAATGCGAAGAGGAATCCGCATTATAGCCGCAAGTTGAAAGTGGACTGTTTCATCGACGACCGCAATGTGGGCGGGCTTCCCGACTGGGGTAGCATTTATCAGATCATCTCTCGCCGCATCACCTTCGAGCAACTCTTGCAGGAAGAGGCGCACGACATGGAGCCCGAGCCCAAGAAGAGGCCTTGGTGGAAGTTTTGAGAGTGGCGGGATGCAAAACTAAACAGACATGAAGATACTCAATGCCGTCCAGCTTCGGGAGTTGGACAAGTTCACGGTGGCCCATGGCGGTGTGACGGGTTTGCAGCTCATGGAACGTGCCGCCCATGCCGTGGTGGAGCAGATACTGCCCCGCTGGTCGGCGCAGTGGCGTATTATCGTGCTGGCAGGCCCTGGCAACAATGGCGGCGACGCCCTTGCCGTGGCGCGCCTGCTGGTCGAGAAGGACTATCAGGTCGAGGCCTACCTTTTCAATCCGCAAGGCAAGCTTAGCCCCGACTGCGAAGCAAACAGGCACAGACTCATGCAGATGCCGCAGGTGAGTTTCACGGAAGTCTCGTCTAAGTTTAATTCACCCAAGATAGAATCCAAGACGCTCATTGTCGACGGCCTCTTCGGCACAGGTCTGACGCGTTCGCTCAGCAGCGGATTTGCCGACCTCGTGAAGTTTATCAATGCCGTACCCGCTGACGTTGTCTCCATCGACATGCCCTCGGGCCTTATGTGCGAGGACAACACGATGAACGTTCCCAGCCACATCGTGCGCGCCACCCTCACCGTAACCTTTCAGACGCCCAAACTCTCGCAACTCCTTGCCGACTGTGCCGGCTACGTGGGTGAGCTCGTTGTGGCCGACATAGGCCTGTCCACCGAGAAGTTAGGCAAGACGGCGTCCCTTTTCTCGCTGACCGCACGCGGCGAGATGCGTTCCCTGCTGAAGGCCCGTCCGACCTTCGGGCACAAGGGTACTTTCGGACACGCTCTCCTCGTTGCCGGCAAACGCGGTATGGCAGGAGCCGCCATCCTGGCCGCGCGTGCCTGCCTCCGCACCGGTGTGGGGAAAATCACCATTCACACGCCTGCCTCAAACAACGTCACCCTTCAGACCGCCCTGCCTGAAGCCGTGCTGAGCCTTGACAACAATAACGACCATTTCTCCTCGCCCGTATCCTCCACCCCCTCTCAGGCGGTGGGCATCGGCCCTGGGCTGGGTACGGAGGCAGAGACTGCACTTGCCTTCATTGAGCAGGTGCGTCACGCCTCGTGTTCTCTGCTCATCGATGCTGACGGCATCAACATCCTGGCCGGCCACAAAGGGTGGATGCAGCAACTTCCCGCCGACTCCATTCTGACGCCCCACCCAGGTGAGATGCTCCGTCTTGGCACACGTGGTGAAAAGGCATCCTTCAGTCTTCTTTCCGAAGCGAGGGAGATGGCCGAAAAACACCGCATCTATATCATCCTCAAGGATCACTTCACCGCCATATGCACGCCTACAGGCCACACCTATTTCAACCCCACGGGCAATTCGGGCATGGCCACGGCAGGTAGTGGTGACGTACTCAGCGGCATCCTCCTGGCCCTCCTGGCCAGGCAGTACACGCCCCTCGCCGCATGCCGCCTTGGTGTCTATCTCCACGGCCTTGCCGGCGACATTGCTGCACAACGTCTGGGTGAGGACAGTCTCATGGCTTCCGACATCATCAACGCCCTTCCCGAAGCCTTGCACGCACTGCGTTCCTCCCAGTCGCAGGGTGACTTTGAACTTCCCCTTTCTCTCTACAAGACAAACTTACTATGAGAAGATTATCGCTCCATATATTCCTCCTTGTGCTGTGCTCCCTTCTGGCTTTTCCCCTCGGCGCACGCAAGTACGTGTTTCACATGGAGGACTACGGCATTCGTCCTGGCGAATTTGACCTGACGCCCTTGGTCGAAAAATTTCTTCGTGAGCACCAACCGAAGTTTACGCCCGAAGACCGCGTCGTGCTGCACTTTCAGCCCGGCACCTACCACTTCCACAGCCGCGAGGCCAGCGAGCGCGAGACCTATATCTCCAACCACGATCAATGGCAACCCCGCCGCATCGTATTCGACTTTCGCGGCTGGCATAATCTGACGATCGACGGGGGCGGCGCCCTCTTCATCTTCCATGGCATCGTCGTACCCCTGGCCTTGAGCCATTCTTCCGATTGTACCCTTCGCAATTTCTCCATTGACTATGCCCGTCCGCGCATGACTCCCCTTGAGATACTTGAGAGCGACACGCTACGCGGCATCATCTTCCGCGTGCCGAAGTGGGCAGACTGCACTACCCACGACGACCGCTTCCAGACGGCTGACGAGGGTATTCGCGAATATCCCGTATGCGGCATGGCCTTCGACACCGCTACCTCCCACCTCGTCTACCGTGCAGGCGAGTTTGAAATTGATACTCGTGGCGTACGCCGCCTTGACGACCGTACATTCGCCGCTCCGAGGTGGCGCAATGCGACCCTTCGTCCAGGCATGGTGGTGGCTGCCCGCACATGGAGCCGTCCCACGCCCGCCATCTTCTTGGACGAATGCAAGCGAACGAAGGTGAAGGACGTGCGCGTACACTACGCCTACGGCATGGGACTCCTCGCCCAGCGTTGCGAGGACGTAACCCTGAAAGGTTTCTCCGTTTGCCTGCGCGACAAGAGTCGCTATGCTACCACCCACGCCGATGCCACCCACTTCTCCCAATGCAAGGGGCGCATCGTCAGCACCCATGGCCTTTATGAAGGCATGATGGACGATGCTATCAACGTGCATGGTGTCTACCTTCGCGTCCGAGAACGCCTTGACGACCACACCCTCCTCTGTGCTTTTGAGCACGAACAGGCCTATGGCTTCAACTGGGGCAACACGGGTGACAGCGTGCAGTTCATACGTTCGCGCACGATGGAGACCTTCGGGAAAAACACCATTGCCGCCATCCGCCCTCACGACCGGCGGGAGCTCTGCGGCATGCGCGTCTTCCGCGTTGAGTTTTCCGAAGCACTACCCCCCGAGGTCTCGGCCGAAGGCGAGGGTATAGGTCTTGAAAACCTTACCTGGCACCCCGAGGTGGTATTCTCCCACAACGTCGTGCGCAACAATCGTGCACGTGGAGCCCTTTTCTCCTCACCTCGCCGTACTGTCTGCGAGCGCAACCTCTTCGACCACGTCAGCGGCTCGGCTATCCTCCTGTGTGGCGACTGCAATGGCTGGTATGAGAGCGGCGCATGCCGCGACCTCGTCATCCGGAAAAACAAGTTCGTCAACTGCCTGACAAACTACTTCCAGTTTACCAACGCCGTCATCTCGATCTATCCCGAAATACCCGACCTCGAGGCGCAGCAGCAGTATTTCCACCGCAACATCCGTATCGAGGACAATGAATTTGTCTATTTCGACCGTCCCCTGCTCTATGCCAAGAGCGTTGACGGTCTCGTGTTTCGCCGTAACCGCATCAAGTCCTCCGACGAGTTTGCCCCCTTCCATTGGAACACCGAGCCCATACGCCTGGAACACGTTCGCGGCGCTCAAATCTCCGATTACTAAATCGCAAGAATCCATCGCGACATGAGCGACGGGCAGCATCTGTGTAGGATGCTGCCCGTCGCACTATTCTCCAAGGCTGAGGAGGCGTATGTCCTCGTAGGCTTCCTCGACATCCTTGTAGAAGGATGTGCCGCGCCTCTCGGGGAACTTCCTGTGCCAGGCCAGGTCGGCCTTGACCGCCAGCTGGCGGGCTTTGTCATGGAGTTGGCGGCTGAGGTCGGAGAAGTCGTAGTCGTAGGCCGCTTTAAGGGCGTACATCCAAAAACGGCGGGCATCAATGACGTGTCCCAGTTCGTAGCAGAAGTCGCCCGTCCGTTCCATTCTGCCCATCCGCTCCAACTCGCTGGGGGCTCCCTTGGCCTCGGCCTCGTCTTGGATGAGTGTACTCAGATAGTCTGCCAGTGCCATGCTTTGCAGACCATCGCGTGGCGATGCACTTGCCACGCATCTGCATGCTCTTTTTCTCATAAGATGCAAGTTTACAATATATTATAGAACGCTTTTCTTATGAGGGCGTTGCATACAAAAAGATACAACAATCCCTCGTGTACCGCTCGGAGCGGGGTGAAGGATTGTTGTATAACTTGTTCTATTCGGCGGCAAAAGTAGCACTTATTTGGAATAAAGCACCTTTTGAGTCAGAAAAATTCCTCCCTGTTTGAGAAGGTAAATCACAGATGATATTGTCTTCGCACACAAATAAAGGTTCAGATACCTCCGATATTGCAATATCCTTTATGGTGTTGTGCTTTCTCCCAGTATGTCGTTGAGGATGCTAAGTGCCTGCTTGGCGGAGCTGACGGGCTTCACCGTCATTCGGCGGCGTCCGCCATCCTCGCTGAGGCGGCAGGTGCGGAAGTTCAGCATGGCATACTGTATGAGTCGCTCAAACGTGTCGGTGTGGTAGAAGGGGTGGTTTGTGTTGTCAGGGAAGTAGAGCGTCATGCGCCCGCCTTTGAGCACGAGCCGCTGGCATCCGAGCATGCCACCAGCCTGACGCAGGGGAGCTATGCGGAGGAGTTCCTCGGCCTCTGCGGGTAGCGGGCCGAAGCGGTCTTCAAGGTGGTGGCGGAAGGATTCCAATGATGAGTGCAGGGGGGTGGCTGACGAGGTGGCGGCACCATGAGCAGACTGCTTGCTTTCTCCTCGTCCCTCGTCCCTTGTTTCTTGCATCTTTTCGCTCAGCTTGTCCAGTTCGCGATAGAGCATCATGCGCTCGCTGGCTGTGGGAACGTAGGTTTCGGGCAGGTAGGCGCGGAGGTCGCATTCAATGTCTGCAGGAGCCATGATAAATGCGGGAATTTGCCGGTTTGCCTGTTTGCCGGTCGCCGATTTGTCGGGTGCTACCGATGCTCCCGCCTTTCGGTCAGCTTCGGACGGGAATTCTCCCGATGCGTGCAGGCTCTCCATGGCTTCCTTGAGTATTTTGAGGTATGTCTCGTATCCCAGGTCGGCGATGAATCCGCTTTGTTCCGCCCCCAGCAGGTTGCCGGCACCTCGGATGTCGAGGTCCTGCATGGCGATGTGGATGCCGCTGCCCAGGTCGCTGAACTGTTCGAGGGCTTGCAGGCGGCGGCGTGCGTCGTCGGGCAGGAGGGAGAGGGGAGGCGCGAGGAGGTAGCAGAAGGCCTTGCGGTCCGAGCGTCCCACGCGACCGCGCATCTGGTGGAGGTCTGAGAGGCCGAAGTGGTGGGCTGCATCGATGATGATGGTGTTGGCATTGGGGATGTCGATGCCGTTTTCGACGATGGTCGTGGAGAGCAGCACGTCGTAGTCGTAGTTGATGAAGTCCGTGACGATTTGTTCCAGTTCTGCGGGTGGCATCTGCCCGTGGCCGATGGCCACGCGGGCATCCGGTACATACTTTGCGAGGAGTTCCTTTAGGTTTTGGAGGGCCGAGATGCGGTTTGTGACGATGAAAGTCTGTCCGTTGCGCGACATTTCAAAGTTGACGGCTTCGGCAATGATGTCGTGGGAGAAGGTGTGTATTTCCGTCTGTATGGGGCGGCGGTTGGGGGGCGGCGTCTCGATGACGGAGAAGTCGCGGGCCCCCATCAGGGAGAATTGCAGCGTGCGCGGTATGGGCGTGGCTGACATGGTCAGTGTGTCTACGCCCGTGCGCATCATGCGTAGTTTTTCCTTCACGCCGACGCCGAATTTCTGCTCTTCGTCGATGACGAGCAGTCCGAGATCCTTGAAGCGTACGTTTTTGCCGATGAGCTTGTGAGTGCCCACAACGATGTCGGTAGTGCCGTCGGCCAGTCCTGCCAGGAGCTCCTTGGTCTGTTTGGCAGTTCGTGCACGCGTGAGGTAGTCCACCTTGACGGGAAATCCCTTCAGGCGTTCGCAGAAGGTCTTGTAGTGTTGCAGGGCGAGAACGGTTGTGGGCACGAGCACTGCCACCTGCTTGTTATCGGCCGCGGCCTTGAGGGCTGCGCGCACGGCAATCTCTGTCTTTCCGAATCCCACGTCGCCGCATACGAGGCGGTCCATGGGCTGAGGCGCCTCCATGTCGTGCTTCACCTCCTGGGTGACGCGCAGCTGGTCCGGTGTGTCCTCGTACTTGAAGCCAGCCTCAAGTTCGTGTTGCAGGAAGGTGTCGGCGCTGAAGGCGAAACCCTCGGACTGCTGACGCTCGGCATAGAGGCGTATGAGGTCGCGGGCTATGTCCTTCAGGCGGCTCTTCGTGCGCTCCTTCATCTTTTCCCATGCTCCCGTGCCAAGACGTGAGAGGCGTGGGGGCTCGCCCTCGCGCCCCTTGTACTTAGAGAGTTTGTGGAGGGCGTGTATGCTGACGAGCACCACGTCGTCGCGCTGGAAGGTGAGCTTGATCATTTCCTGCAGGCTTCCGTCGGCGGCAGGTGTGCGCACGAGTCCGGCAAAGCGTCCGATGCCATGGTCGATGTGGACGATGTAGTCGCCGGGCTGGAACTGTTGCAGTTCCTTCAGCGTGAGTGCCATCTTGGCGTTCCGCGTACGCTGGCTTTTGAGATTGTATTTGTGGAAGCGGTCGAATATCTGGTGGTCCGTGAAGAAAGCCGCCCTTATGTCGGCATCGGCAAATCCTTCGTGGAGGGTGTGGCTTACCATTGTCCATTCGGGTTTGGGCGAAGGCTCCTTGGGTGCGGCTGCCTCCTCGCCTTTCAGAATGTCAGTCAGGCGCTCCAGCTGTTTCGTGCTGTCGGCACAGATGTAGAGGTTGAAACCCCGTTCGCGCAGGTCGTCAAAGGATGAGCGTACCAGCTGGAAGTTCTTGTGAAACAGCGGCTGTGGAGCAGTGGAGAAGGAAACGAGTGACGAGTGACGGGCGTCGGGTGACAGTCCGACAGTGGCTTTCAGCTCTATGCGTCGCAGCTTCCCGAGGTCTCCCGTCAGCAACTCGCCGCCCACGAGCAGGCGTTGTTTGTCGGGTAGGGGTGTATCGTCGGAGAGTTCGGCCTGGCGGGAAAATCCTTCCTCGAGGATGCGGTCGGCCACTTCGCCGATATATCGGAAGTCTCTGCACACGAGAATGGTTTCCGTCGGCAGGTAATCGGTCAACGGTACCAGCTCGTCGGCGCGTTCCTCCATTTCGGGCACGACGCTGGCCTCGTCTTTCTGCTCGTGCGAGAGCTGGGTACTTACGTCAAAGGTGCGGATGCTCTCCACCTCGTCGCCGAAGAAGTCAACGCGCACGGGTTCGTCGGCCGCATATGAGTAGATGTCGAGTATGCTGCCACGTACGGCAAACTCGCCTGGTTCGTAGACGTAGTCGGTGCGGCGAAAGCCAATGTCCAGCAAGCGGTGTTCCAAGCTCGGCAGGTCGTAGGTTCCGCCCACGCGCAAGCTTACGGTGTGCTCGGCCACCGTCTCGGGCTTTGCCACTCGCTCGGCCAGGGCGGCAGGGTGGGTGACGACCATCGGTACCTGCGTGGCGGTGGCAAGCATCGTCGTCACCTCCGTGCGCAGCACCTCGCTTGCCGCATCGCGTTGCCCGTATTTAGCCGCGCGGCGATAGGACGAGGGGAAGAAAAGCACCGGCCGGCCAGGCAACAGCGTCGAAAGGTCGTGGTAGAAGTAGCCCGCCTCCTCCTCGTCGCTCATCACAACGAGCCAGGGCTCCTTCGGCGAGGCCTCGTAGAGGCTTGCCGCAACGACGGCTGCGGCCGAGCCTTGCAGGCCCGCGGCACTTACTGCGGCTGGCGTTGTCTTACCCTTTCCGTCCAGCATCTTTCGCAACTTCTCAACTTGCGGGTGTCGGCGGTAGAGCTTCAATATGTCTTTCAGTTCCATGTTTCTTAGGCTTTAGTCCACGCACTATTGCACGGATACGTCCTTTTCCGAAAGAAACCTTTCGACGACGCATATCCGTGTGGTGCTGCTTTGGCGCGCAAAAGTAGGAAGAAATTTCGAGATTATTGCGTACTTAGGTTTCGGGAGTTAAAGAATGGACTAAAATAGGGAGTTCTTTGCAAGCAAGGCGAGCAAAGAACTCCCGGAACTGAAGTAAATAACCAAGCAACTTCCTTGACAATGGGGAATGACGAATGAGCGCGCTTTGGGAGCAGAAATAGCGCATGTCGGGAGGCTTTCGTCACGAACTTTCGGACCTTTCGACCGAGGCATGCGCATGTCTTCCTCTCAGAGATACCATGTCTTGCCTTCAGAGATGCGGTCTCTTTCATCAAGATACGCCTTGCCTTGCATTGACCTATGCGCATGTCTTGCTTCCTGTCGGGCACGGATGGTATGTCTTTCGTGGCTATCATGCTGAGAGCCAACCGCTTCGTGAAAATCTCGCTCTTTGGCGCAGAAACGCGCTTCCTGCTTCGAGCTGCATTTTAAGTCAGCCACGCCTCTGAAAACTTGCGCATTTGTTGACGATGTGGGAACGACCTTCACAATCGTGAAGGGGACTCGTTTCATACGGTTTCCTACGAGTGCATAAACTACTTTTCCGCGCGAAACCTTTTTGCTCTCCGCGCAAAGCATTACTTTTGCAGCCAATATGAGAAACGTGAGGATGACGAAATGCATGCACAGGCTCCTTGTGGCCTTCCTGCCGGCGGCGCACCGACTATTGGCGTGCTTTGTCGCTACAGCGGCGGTGACGGCAGCCATTGCACAGGTGGAGGCTGAGCGCGAGCAGGAACTGGGCGAGGTGACCGTGCAGAGCCGCCTGAAGGGTGTAGTGCTGACCGACGACATGCAACGCCGCGAGACCATCACCGCGACGGGGCTGGCAAAGATGGCTTGCTGCACGGTGGCGGAATCGTTTGAGAACTCGGCCAGCGTGACCGTGGGCTACAGCGATGCCGTCACGGGCACCAGGCAGATACGCCTGTTGGGTCTCGGCGGATGCTACACGCAGACGTTGGATGAGAGCCGCCCCATACTGCGCGGACTGGGCTCGCCATACGCCATGGACCATACGCCCGGGCAGTGGCTGAACAGCGTGCAGGTGGCAAAGGGCGCAAGTGCGGTGACGGCAGGGCACGATGCCATCACGGGACAGATCAACCTGGAGCATCGCAAACCTACCGACCAGGAGCGTCTCTTCCTGAACTTCTACCTTGACGACATGCTGCGCCCCGAGCTGAACGCCAGCAGCGCACTGCCCCTGCGCAGCGACGGCAACCTCTCGACCATCCTCCTCGTGCATGGCGCTGCCGACACGGAGTGGCGCGAGATGGGGGCGATGGACCTCAACAAGGACGGATTTCGCGACTTGCCGCGACAGCGTGGATACAGCCTGGCCAACAAGTGGCTGTGGATAGAACCCCGGACGGGACTGCAGATGAGATGGGGCATGAAGTATACGCGTGACGACCGCCTGGGAGGCAGCATACACGCCACAGATGCAGACAGGGAGCGAAAACTGATGATTTCGGAACCGACTCCCTTCCATTATGCCTCAAACATAAGCATCGAGAGTCTGAATGCCTACCTCAAGACGGCATTGCCCTTTGGTCCAGAACGCACGAGCGCAACTGGGGATGTCCAGCGCTCGAGCATAGCCTTTGTGGCCGACTACGACCATTGGGGCGAGGATGCCTTCTTCGGCCGCAACAGCTACGTGGGACTTGAAAACACACTGGCCCTCTCGCTGCTTACCAACCACTACTTGGGCGGGGCACACGCCCTTGCCTATGGCGTGCAGGCACGGCTTGCACACGTCAGGGACAATGCGTTGTGCCCAGTGTCGAGTGACCGATGGGCAATGGGCAGTGACGAGCGTGAGGTGGGAACCTATGCCGAGTATACACTGACGCCCAGCCAACGCTTCACGGCCGTGATGGGCGTGCGTGGTGACTACAGCCACCTCTATGGAAAAGCCTACGTGACGCCGCGCATGCACCTGAAGTGGAAGGTGCTGTCAGCGACGACGTTGCGCGCATCGGTAGGCTGGGGCTACAGGACACCGCAGGTGATGGCCGAGCACGTGGGACTCATGGCCTCGGGCCAGCGACTGGCGGTGGATGGCGCGAGCCTCCGCAAACCCGAAAGGGCGATGACCACAGGTGCCAGCCTCACTCAGACGCTGT
>JAFSQD010000014.1 GCA_017446765.1 Alloprevotella sp. | reverse complement strand
GCCCTGATCCCAGGTTGTCCTAAGCAGCGGTTCGACCGTGCCGTAGCCAGCGGCGGGGGGTGCCTGACGACGGCGGGCGTTTGCCGGTGGTTCTGCGGTGCCATACTCGGCACTGTTGCGATAGGCCGCAATCTCGCGGGCGTATGCTCCGAGTAGCCATTTCAGCGCGTCGGGCTGATGGTCTCCGGCATACGCGCCCGTATCGCTCCAGCCAAGGACTTCGCGCTCAGCACTCTTGTCGCCGGCCACGACGACGAAGCCGCTTGTGGGCAGGTCGTACACATAGAGTTCGGGAGCATCGCCACCCACGGACGATGTCCATGCTAACTTCAGCCTTTGGGCATCATCAGCCGGAAGCCGCCGTATGCCGTCAGCCGAGGGGGTGGACACAAAGCGCATGGCAATCTGCCGTGCCTCGGCCTCGTCCACCACTTGCGCCGTCCCTTGCACCATAAACGACAGTGCCAAAACGGCCATCAGGAGAAGTTTCTTTTTCATAATAATCACGGGTTTTGGTGATACAAATTCGCTGCAAAAGTCTGCATCACGGTTCAGAAAAGACTCCTGATTTTTGTAAAACGACTCCTGAAAACAAAAATCAGGAGTCGTTTTTGCCTTATTCGGGCACGTGGATAAAGAAAAGGGGGGGGTGAACGAGGGGTGGCATTTACGTGCGTTCGACGTCGTCGGTAGGGGAGGGTGCCCCCACGTTTTTGGCCAGCCATTGTTTGGGCGTGGTGCCCGTTCGGCTGCCGAACGAACTGTAGAAACTGCTCTCTGACACAAAACCTGCCTCGATGCTCAGGGAGCGGATTTTCATGTCGGGATGGTGCCGCAGCAGCTCGCATGCGTAGTCCACGCGCCGCGCATTCACATAGTCGGGGAAAGAACGGAAGCCATGGGCACGCAGACAGGTGGCGAGTTCGCGGTTGGTGATGCCGAGGGCTTCGGCTACGGCGGGGGCGCGAAGCCTGGCGTCGCGGAATCTCTGCCCGTCGCGGCAGAATGCGTCAATTCGCCCGAAGAGGGTGTCGGAGGCTTCGGCAATGGCTGTGTCTTCGTTCCCGATGTCGGTGGGATGTTCCGGGCGCAAATGCACGCGCATCCTTTTTCTCCTCCACACGATCGCGCCGCCTGTCAGCAGCGACAGCAGCAACAGTCCGCCGCCCCAGGGCAGGGACCCGCTGCGCCACGACGCTTCCTCCCTTTCCACGTCTTTGTATCCCACGGGCAGCCGCCATACCGTGGCGATGGGCTGGAAATTGTCTGTGACGAAACCGCCGGCGAAAAGGATGTCGCCATCGGGGGTCAGCACGGGGCATTGGGG
Organism: Alloprevotella sp.; assembly: GCA_017446765.1. Lineage (GTDB taxonomy): Bacteria > Bacteroidota > Bacteroidia > Bacteroidales > Bacteroidaceae > Alloprevotella. Next base: position 5,987 of record JAFSQD010000014.1, on the reverse strand, counting down.
ATTGGCATGCCCCACCTCCATATCTGCGACGAAGAGCATGAGGCGCGCCTTGCCGCCGGTGAGCGCCTCGGCATAGTCGGCCTTGAGCACATAGAGGTGACCCTCTTTGTCGTACCCCACGAGGTAGCCCGCACGTGCTTTCCGGTCGGCCAGGAAGCGGCTGCTCCACAGGATGCGGTGCCCCCGGTGCTCCACGGGTACGCGAAAGTCGGTCGGCAGCAGGGAGAAGCGTCCGCCGTCGACGAGGGCAAGGGCTGCCTCCTCCTCGCCGTGTGCTACGGGCAGGATGTAGGCATAGCGTCCCGCCGACGTGTCGCCCACAAAGCTCGTGTAGCTGCGCCAGTCCCACCCTGCCATCGGCAGCCACTCGCGTAGCAGCGGTTCCTCGTAGGCCGCACCGTGCAGGCGATCCACCACGGCGGGCGCGGCCAGGCTGTCGTCGTGTTCGTCCATGGTGCCGAGGATGATGGCATTGTCTGTTGACGTGAGCAGAATGTAAGGTCGGCTGCGCGACATGCTCATGTCCTTTATCTTGGAGTTTTGCGCATTGTCCATCCATGCTTCCAGACCGTCTTGCTGGTACCAGTTGCCGGCAATCAGCACACTCCCGTCGGCCATTTCGGCGGCAGTGGCGAAGCAACGCTTGCGGTCCATGCAACCGAACTCCCCGAAGGTGCGCGTCTTTGGGTTGTAGGTCTCCATGCTAAAGGTCTGCCCGATGCCCAATGGTTGTTCATGGCCTCCCGCCAACAGGACGCGCCCGTCCGAGAGCGGCAGCGCGATGCCTTGGTCGTGTGGGTATGTCATCGGCATCGTGTGCCACGCTGTGCCGTCAAACCATTCGGCGGTCGGTGTGGGCACGAAACCCGTGGTATGCCCGCCGAAGACCACTATCTCTCCGCCCGCCACGCATATAGCAGCGTGGCCTGCCCGCGGGATGTTCAGGTCGGGGAGGCGTTCGGCCACCAGCTGTTCTACAGGCAAACTCTTTGCTCCTTGTGCCGAGCCTTGCGTGGGCATTGCCATGAAGAGGCAGAAGAGTAGGGAATAGAGCATATTAAATTCCGGATGTTGCTTCTGTTTTGTGGCTTATTTGAACGAAACGTCTTCGCCCGTCACGGCCTTGGCGAGGCGTGGAGCCAAGCTACTGGTACCGATGCGGAAGAGGTGCTCGTCAAGCCATTCCTGGCCGAGGATTTCGCGCACGATGGTGTAGTAGTTGATGGCATCGGCGATGGTGCTGACGCCACCTGCGGCCTTGAAGCCTACGCGACGCCCCGTCTCGTTGTAGTATTCCTTGATGGCCTGACACATGACGTAGGCAGCCTCCACCGTGGCGGCGGGCTCAATCTTGCCGGTACTGGTCTTGATGAAGTCGGCCCCGCTGTACATGGAGAGGATGCTGGCACGCTTGATGTTCTCGGCCGTCTGAAGGGCACCGGTCTCAAGGATAACTTTCAAGGGTACGTCGCCGCAGCTTTCCTTGATTTCGGAGATTTCGTCGGCACAAGTCTCGTAGTCGCCGCTGAGGAACTTGCCGACGGAGAGTACCATGTCGCATTCCGTGGCCCCGTCGCGCACGGCAAGTGCCGTCTCGACGGTCTTGATTTCAATGAACGTCTGCGAACTTGGAAATCCGCCTGTGACGACGGCCACCTCCGTGCCTTCCACCTCAAGCGACTGGCTGACGAGCTTGGCAAAGTTGGGATAGACGCAGATGGTGGCAAAGGGCGGCAGGTCGGGGTGCTCCTCTGCAAATTTATTGTATTTTTCAACCATTGCGAGGACGCGTTCCTCGTTGTCGACAACGGTCAGCGTGGTGAGCTCCACCGTCGAGAGGAGGAAGCGCCATACGTCGGGCGTGTTGTACTGGGCGGCATGACGCTCCAGGAGGTTGTGCACCTCTGTGGCTACCTGCTCATCGTGCAGGTGGAGGTTGTACTTGCCGAAAGCCTGCTCGTATTTGCTCTGAGGGCGACCTTCAGCGTGTTCGTGTTCGTGGTGGTGACCGCAGTGGCAGTCGTGTTCGTGAATCATAATACGATTTTTTAGATGGTTTATAGTTTGCGCTATTTGCTGTGTCTTCAGACTCAGATATACTGTGGGTAAATTGAGGGCATTTCCCCTTTGTTTTGGCGGCAGGGTAGGGGGAGGCCTTTACAAGGGGGAATCGTGCCGGAAATCGTCCGGATGAAGGCTTATAGACCCATCCGTGCTGCATCCTCACTCCTCGTGAGCCTTCAGTTTTGTATTTTCCTTGTGCCGACGTGCGTCGCGCTTGGTCTTTTTTTCAAAGGAAGCTTCGAGGGCTTTTGTCAGGTCCACCCCCGTCTGGTTGGCCAGGCAGATGAGCACCCACAGCACGTCAGCCATCTCCTCGCTCAGGTTGGACTTTTCGCCCTCCTTGAAACTCTGGTCTCCGTACTGCCGGGCCATCACGCGTGCCAACTCACCCACCTCCTCCGTGAGGCAGGCCATGTTGGTCAGTTCGCTGAAGTAGCGCACTCCGTACTCCTTTATCCATGCGTCCACGCGCGTTTGAGCTTCCTTTATCGTCATAATACTATGAGGCGCTTATTGCGGATTTTTTGAATCCATGATGATGGTCACGGGGCCGTCGTTTACCAGCTCCACCTGCATGTCGGCTCCAAACTCACCCGTAGCCACCTGTTTGCCCAGGGCCATTTCCGCCTGTCGGACAAAGTATTCGTAGAGAGGAACGGCAATGTCGTGTCCGGCCGCATGGATGTAGGAGGGGCGGTTGCCTTTCTTGGTGGATGCCATCAGCGTGAATTGGCTCACGACCATCAGTTCTCCACCCACATCCTGCAGGCTGCGGTTCATCACACCGGCCTCATCGTCAAACACGCGCAGGGCACATATCTTGCGCACAAGCCAGTCGGCATCTGCTTCCGTGTCGGCCGGCTCGATGCCCAGCAGGACCATCAGTCCCCGCCCTATGCGGCTGTGCTCTTTGCCGTCTATCGTCACGCTGGCATGTGCCACGCGCTGTACTACTACTCGCATCGTTCCAGTTTGTCTTGTTTACACCGTTAGCACTTTTACCCTTTTAGGCGAAATGCGCTGCAAATATACATTTTTATTGTGCATTCACCTTCCATATTCAAGTTTTTCCCTACTTTTGCCTCGTCTCTTCAGCGTCATTCTTTGAAACATGATGAATGAATGGTGGGAAGGCACACATATATGAGAAGGCGTTTACTTGACGCTTTGTCTTAGACTCTTCAAAGTCTCGCAAACTTGAATCTCAGTCATAAGCAAAGCAACGGTAGATGTCCAGTTATGAATATGAGACATCGCGACAGACACCGCCCCAAGGTTGGTGTATGGCGGCGTATGGTACAGCATATTCTAAGCGTGGGCTTCTGCGTTGCTCGTTCAGACTGAGTGGGCAATGCGAGACGCCTTGAAGAGCGGGACGAGTAATAGTACAGTCACCCGCGCTTTTTTGTATCTGTGCTGAGTATGAATCATGAATTGTCCTATGGGGTGACGGGACGCATAAGACATTTGCCCAAAAACGCGGTTGTACAAGCACCACTGACGGATATACTAATACAAACAAAATGCCAAAATCTTCATCCCGAATCCTCGCTGGCCCCTGGTGTCTGAACCACGGGACGGGGTGGTATTGCCCAGCCCGTGGTGAACTTGTGACATTAGCAAACAATGTTAATAAAGTGAATTCAACTCTGGCATCGGGAGGCTATCACAATCTGGACACACAGTTTTGGTCGTCAACAGAAAGTTCCAGTGACAAGGCTTATGTCGTTACACTGGGAGCCATGTCAAGTTCTGATTATGTAGGAAACTACTATGCAGTATCGAAAGGCCAGAATTACCATGTTTGTGCCATAAAGCAATTCTGAAGGTTTTTTGAAAATCTTTTTTCACGAGGAAACTGCTACACTGCTACCCAGACTCCACTATATCGCTCTACATCAATGCGTTGTGAGGTGTTGTCGGGTAGCAGTAGGTAGCAGTAGGATGCACGGGAAGAGGTGCTTAGCGTGTCGCTTTGTGTCACTTTTGTGTGTTGATGATGTGCTTTTCTGCTTTCCGGAGTTTAATAGGATGGCTCGTTTGCCTTGTATGTGTCTGCGTGTGGCGCTTTTCAGCATCGTTTTGCATGTAAAAGTGCCTTTATAGTGTCGCCTTTCCCATGAGGTGCGTTCTACATATAAGGATTCATGTACATTAGGCTCTTTCCAATAGGCAATGTCTTATTTTATTTCACTTTCTGAAGTTCCTGACCCTGAAGTTTTGAGGCCGAAGGACGACCTAAGGCAACATCCGAAACTTGAATTTCCTTTATTTCCTTCATTTCTTCGACAAGCGAAGCGGCAAAGCCGATAACTTCGACGAGCGAAGCGGCAAAGCCGATGACTGCGGGACAATAAAACACTTTCCGCACGAGATACTAATAGTCCCGCAGAAATGACAGAAATAGCAGAAAGGGCTTCGCAGAGTGAGGGTAACATGATTTTCCTTTATTTAACTTTCTGAAGTTCCTGACCCTGAAGTTTTGAGGCAGATGAGCGATGCCAAATTTTTTCCAAACAGTTTGGCCTTTTTTCCTATGCGTTTGGCCTTTTTTCCGAAGTGTTTGGACAGTGTTCCTAAAAGGATGGCAATCCTTTCATTTGGGGATAATGACAGTCCTTTCACCCTAAGCGTGAGTGCACGATATGGTTACGCCTGGTCCTGCCAGCGTCGACTTTCTGGGTCAGCATTGTGTCCAATTTTTTCGCACATATCTGTACGCGTATGGTGTATTCCGTTGTTGTGTGATATAATCGATGGCGACATGCTAAGCTGCGTATTCTTCTGTCCTTTTGCTACCTACTGCTACCTGGGAGGCAATACTAAGATGTTTATACCCAGGTGAGTATGAACGGTAGGTAGCAGAGGTAGCAGTTGTTGCACAACAAAAAAATTTTATTTTTTATAGATATACGCAGTGCGGCGTTTTGTCACAATACTTCGCTTACCTCAGGAGTCGATTGATGCAGGTGCTTGTATAATTGCATCCCTCTCGAGTTTCCTATGGCCGACTGCAGTTCCTTTTGTGTTGCGTCTTTGAGGCGTCTTACGCTTCCGAACTTCTTGAGTAGCAACGCTTTTGTCTTCTCTCCGACACCAGGCGCACTATCTAGTTCCGACTTGGTCTGTCGCTTGCTACGTTTTTGTCGGTGGAAGGTGATGGCGAAGCGATGCACCTCGTCCTGCATCTGTGTCAGCAGTCGGAAGAGTTGTGAGTCGGCTCTCATTCCTACGCTGGCAGGAGGAAAACCGAAGAGCAATTCCCGAGTCCGGTGGCGGTCGTCTTTTGCAAGGCCTGCAATGGGTATCGTCAGTGCGAGTTCATCTTCCACCACTTCGCGGATCACTTCCATTTGTCCTTTACCGCCATCGGCAATGATAAGGTCGGGTAGGGGAGCGTCTTCCTCCTTCATTCGGGAATAGCGTCGGCGTACCACTTCCTTCATGGATGCATAGTCGTCGGGGCCAACAACCGTCTTGATGTTGTATTTTCGGTAGTCTTTCTTTGAGGGTCGCAGCTTTTCAAACACAACGCACGCTGCTACAGCGTCTTCGCCCGAAATGTTCGAGTTGTCGAAGAGCTCGATGCGCAAGGGCAGGCGGTCGAGGCCGAGGTCGCGCTGTATCTCCTTCATCAGCCTCACGCTCTTTTGTTCAGGATTAAGTTTTTCTGCCTGTTTGAGCCTGTCAAACCTGTACTGCTTTACGTTCAGCTGTGCCAGGTTGAGGAGTTTTTTCTTATCTCCCTTTATAGGAACCGTTTGGATGGCATACTCCTCGGGAAGTTCCACGTGGAACGGTAAGACAATCTCTTTTGATTCGCTTGCATATCGTGTGCGCATTTCCACAATGCCGAGGGCCAGGAGTTCTTCGTCACTCTCGTTGAGGCGCTTCTTGTATTCGAAGGTAAATGCTTGGGTGAT
>JAFSQD010000013.1 GCA_017446765.1 Alloprevotella sp. | reverse complement strand
AGCGAGTGATGGATATCCTTGACTTGGAGCACCCCCACGGCGTCATCGTCTCCACTGGCGGACAGATACCCAACAACCTCGCCATACGCCTTGACGCACAGAAAGTGCCCATTCTCGGCACAGCCGCGAAATACATCGACAACGCCGAGGATCGCGAAAAATTCTCGGCCATGCTGGGTCGAATCGGCGTTGACCAGCCCGAATGGAGCGCACTGACGACGATGGAGGACATCAAGGAATTCATCGCCAAAGTGGGATTCCCCGTGCTCGTACGTCCCAGCTACGTCCTCTCAGGTGCCGCCATGAACGTGTGCTCCAACGAGGAGGAACTGGAACGTTTCCTCACACTGGCCGCCAACGTCTCAAAGAAGCACCCCGTCGTGGTCAGCAAGTTCCTGCAACACGCCAAGGAAGTCGAGATGGATGCCGTGGCACGCGACGGAGAAATCATCGCATATGCCATCAGCGAACACATTGAATACGCCGGCGTACACTCGGGCGATGCCACCATACAGTTCCCGCCACAGAAACTCTACATAGAGACGGCACGACGCATCAAGCGCATCACGCGTGCCATCGCAAGGGAACTGCACATCAGCGGACCTTTCAACATCCAATTCCTTGCCAAGGAAAACGACATCAAGGTCATCGAGTGCAACCTGCGAGCCTCGCGTTCCTTCCCCTTCGTATCGAAGGTGCTGAAGATCAACCTCATCGAGCTTGCCACACGCGTCATGCTGGGACTGCCAGTGGAGAAACCCCACAAAAACCTCTTCGACCTTGACTATGTGGGCGTGAAAGCCTCACAATTCTCCTTCAACCGCCTGCAGAATGCCGACCCCGTGTTGGGCGTTGACATGGCCAGTACGGGCGAGGTGGGTTGCCTGGGCGAAGACCCCCGCAGCGCGCTCATCAAGTCGCTCCTCGCCGTAGGTCTCCGCGTCCCCGCGCATAGCGTCCTGCTATCCTCGGGCGATGCCAAGCAAAAAGCAGAGATGCTGGCAGCCTCGCAAATGCTGGCTGAGAGAGGCTTCAAGCTGTATGCCACCGAGCACACCAGCCGCTACCTCACCGAGAACGGCATTGAGAACACACGCGTCTACTGGCCCGACCAGACCGGCGAGCCGCAGGTGCTTCAACTCCTACACGACAAGGAAATTGACATGGTGGTGAATATGCCGCGCGACCTCTCAAACCGAGAAATCACCAACGGTTACCGCATACGCCGTGCCGCCATCGACCTGAACATACCGCTGCTGACCAATGCACGCCTTGCATCGGCCTTCATCAGCGCCTTCTGCACGCTTCCGCTCGCAGAAGTAGACATAAAAAGCTGGGATGAATTCTAAACAAAGATAAAGAATACACCGAAAAAAAATCCCGCACCTACGTAGAGCGGAATTCCCGCACCTACGAACGCCGTGCTCCCTGCGTCTGTCCTTGCAGGCGCAGGAGTTCGGCCGAGAGGCGTTGGCACATGGCGCCATTGCCCATTTCCTGATAACGTTTGAGGGAATATCTGAGGTTCTCTATCTGCTTCTGTGTATCCATGATGTTTGTGTTTTGTGCTCCTCTGCTTGAGGGAGCCTGTTCAACAATCTGTTTCTTCGCTTTGCGCTTGCAAAGGTAGTGCCACTGCTCGTCCACTCCTCGGCAAAACCAAGCAAAAGCTCGTCACATCGCTCCTTTTAAGACATTTTTAGTCTTTCTGGCACGCACAGGTTGCGATTTTAGCCCCTCAAGAACCAAATTTCTGCTCATTCGCTTTCCCGTTTCATACTTTTGTGGTACGTTTGTCCGCTAAACTATTATGCCAACTTACAATGAAACACGAACATCTGGGGTTTGACTATCAACTGATGCAACCTGAAGAGCTTTCGGCGGAAGACCTCGCGTTGGTGGAACAAGCCAAAGAAGCCACATTCACCAGCTATTCGCCATACTCCCACTTCCGTGTCGGAGCAGCCCTGCGCATGGAGAACGGCGAAGTATTCTGTGGCAGCAACCAGGAAAACGCCTCCTTCACCACCGGCCTATGCGCCGAGCGTACCGCCATCTTCTATGCCACGGCGAAATGTCCCGACATGCCTGTCACAGTCATTGCCATTGCCGCACGCGGACAGGACGGAGACTTCACGCAAGAGCCCATAAGCCCCTGTGGAGCTTGCCGTCAAGTGCTGGCCGAGATAGAACACCGCGCAGACAAGCCTATGCGTCTACTCCTCTACAGCCAGAGTGGCATCATCGTAATGAACTCCGTGGGCAACCTGTTGCCTCTGCAATTCAACGGCGATTCCCTTTGATTTGGGAAAGAAAATGCGTAACTTCGCGCCGCAGAAAGAGCATCATCCAACAAAACAACACATATAAAAAAGCAAAAAATGGAACTTACAGGTAAAATTATCTTCGCCTCAGAACCGCGCAGCGGCATTTCAAACCGCACGGGCTCATCGTGGAAAAGCCAGGACTTTGTCATTGAATGGATAGAAAACAACTACCCCCGCCACTGCTCCTTCACCGTCTTCGGCGAGGATCGTCTGAATCAGTTCAACATACAGGTGGGACAGGAGTACACTGTCTCCTTCGACATCGACGCCCATGAATACCAGGGTCGTTGGTTCAACGATATCCGCGCTTGGCGTGTCATGCCGCCGCAAGCTGCTCCTGCAGCTGCTGCTCCCGCACCTCAGGCTGTGGCACCCGCGCCCCAAGCGGAAGTCCCCGCCCCCACGGCTCCTGCACCTGAGGACAACCCCGAAGAAGACCTTCCTTTCTGACACCACATAGCAAACCTTCATTTTATAGACCATACGTGAAAGCATGAGGTACGTCGTTCGCTTTCTGAAGTGGGCTGTCATCCTCTTCTTTTCTTCCTCCATCCTCGGTGTCCTGTACTACAAATGGATGCCCGTGGAGTACACACCACTCATGCTCATCCGCTATGCCCAACAATCGGGAGCGGATGGGCATGCGTCAATTAAGCATCGATGGGTACCGCTCGATAGCATCTCCGCCCACATGCAGCTGGCCGTCATCGCCAGTGAAGATCAGAACTTCCGCAAGCACTACGGATTTGACGTTGGTGCCATCGAGCAGGCCATTGAGGAGCGCGAGCGCACTGGCCGACGACGCGGGGCAAGCACCATCAGCCAGCAGACTGCCAAGAACGTATTCCTCTGGCCCAACTCTGACTGGGTACGAAAAGGATTCGAAGCCTACTTCACGGTGCTGATAGAGATATTCTGGTCGAAAGACCGTATCCTTGAGGTCTACCTCAACAGCATTGAGATGGGGCGTGGCATCTATGGTGTCCAAGCCGCCGCCGAAGAGCATTTTGGCACCAGTGCCTACAAACTGAAGCGTGGTGAAAGTGCGCTGCTGGCCGCATGCCTCCCCAATCCCCTCAAGTACAACGCTGGCGTTCCCTCCAGTTACGTGCGTAGCCGCCAACGCTGGATTCTCCGGCAAATGAAGAACCTGGAATAGAAGTGGGGGGAAAGCCCCACCCCGACCCTCCCCAAAAGGGAGGGAGGTGGATAACTGAACAACCAAACAACCCATAACCAATGATCATCAGAAACAAAATAATCCGGTCCTTGTGCCTTTTTGCAGTCGGAACCCTCCTCGTGGGTGTTTCCGACCGAGCCCCCCTATGGATCACACAAGGTATAGGCATCATGCTGGGGCTTTCCGGCTTAATCTCCCTCCTAAGCCTGTTTCGCAAGGACGTAGGCCGACGCGAGATGGCACTCTATCCCGTGCTCGGCATCGCCACACTTACGCTTGCAGTCTTTCTCATCGGTTGGCCTGCAAGTGTCGTAGGATTGCTGCTCTATACGCTTGCGGGACTGCTCATCGCCGTCGGGGGCATACAGGGTATCTCGCTTTTCCGCATGCAGCGCATGGGAATCAGCCTCAACCCCGCCACCTATCTCATCCCCATCCTCACCATCGGCGTCGGCATCTTCGTAGCCCTTAATCCCATGGAGTCGGCAGCCGCGCCCTTCATCATCCTTGGCGCAGGCTACATCCTGTATGCATGCCTTGAACTATGGTCGGCCTTTGAACTCCACCTCTGGCAGAAAGAACAGGCCAAACTCGTTGAAACCACAGCGGTCGAAGCTGGCATGGACACGGAGGCCGAAGCCATCGAATGCATTGACGAGGACTGCGCACAGGCAGAGGGGTCGGGAATCAACACAAACGACGATACCGACATAGACAAGTCCGAATAAACACCCACCGCTCACACCTATGTGGACACCTAAGACCGAGCGCACACGTGCCACCCTACTCCTGCTCCTGCTCGGAGCATTAATGTTCTTGCCCTTCCTCGGACTTTCCGATTTCAACTCAAAAGGAGAGCCGCGCGAAGCCATCGTCGCACAGCAGATGCTGCTGAGTGGCAATTGGATATTGCCGGAAACGCCCGACGGAGAGTTTGCCTACAAGCCGCCGATGTTTCATTGGCTCATCGCCATCGCGTCACTTCCGACTGGTGAGGTGACAGAGTGGACATCACGCCTGCCCTCAGCCTTGGCCGCCATTCTCACGGCTCTTTATACATTTCTTTTTTTTACGCGTCGCGCGAGAGAAGACGCAAAGACATTATCTACCGCATTCCTGACATCAATCGTCATGCTCACCTCCTTTGAGGTGTGGCGTGCCGCCGTCAATTGCCGTGTTGACATGGTGCTGACATTCTTCATTGTGGCGGCCCTCTTTCACCTATACTCATGGGTAGAAGGCGGACTGCGCGGACTGCCCCTTGCAGGCATCGTCATGATGGGACTCGGCACACTCACAAAAGGTCCCGTAGCCATCCTGCTGCCCTGCATGGTATGCGGCATCCTCGCCCTCATCGTGACCCATGAACGCAGTGAGAATACCAGGCAGCGCACTTGGCGATGGACGAAGACATTCCTGCGCTTCGTCCCCCTCGTACTCCTCGCGCTCGTCATCCCCGCCCTCTGGTACTATGCCGCATGGCACCAGGCAGGCAACAAATTCCTCTATCTCGTATATGAAGAGAACGTCCTGCGCTTCCTCGGTCGCATGCCCTACCACAGCCACGAACACGGGCTCTTCTACTACTTCCCAATTCTCTTGGCCGGTCTCCTTCCTTGGACACTACTTCTCTTGGCCATACCCCTGCGCAAGTGGCACGCTGTCGGCACACGTTGGCGCGACATACCCTTGCAGGAACTCTTCAGCCGCCTCGCCATCCTACTCATTTTTGTCTTCTACCTCATCCCCAAGAGCAAGCGCGGTGTCTATCTCCTCCCCCTCTACCCTTTTCTCTCCTATTACATAGCACGTGTCGTCATACTCCTCAGCCGCGAGCGTCCCAAGATTCTGACAGTGTTTCAATGGACACTTTCTGGCATTCTCCTCGTGGCCGTTACCGGATATACCCTCATACAGTTTGGCCTTTTCAGTATCAAGGGTTTCCCCGTTGCTGAATATGATGCCGAATGGCCCATGCTGATGGCCGTCGTATGCCTCATCGCCGCTTACTTCATCCTACAACGGTATGCACCCCGCACATCCCTCGCAATCTACAATGTCGTGGTCGTTGTCGTCTTGCTTATAGCCTTCATACTCCCTCCCGTGATGAACACCAAGTCTGACAAGCCTTTTGCTGCTGTCATTGAGGCCGAATCGGCACATGTACCGGCCTACAACTACGTAGCCGACGACACGGGTATGATGCATCATTTCACACTCCAGTTCTATACAGATGGGCGCCTCCTCAACTGGCCCAGCACAAACGAAAGCGAGCGTTTCAACACCTCAGGGCACCAGCTACCAGAACGCGGCATCCTGCTCATCGGCGAAAAGGACGTGATAAAATTCCAGCAACAGTTCCCGGAGGTTCGCCTCCATGCCCCCGAGGACCTCCACCACCGTTCCTGCGACACCCGCCAGAATCTCCTCATCTACCGCTTCGACTGAAACTTCTCCTCCGCATTTTTCAGTTTTCTTGTTATCGTGGATGGTGATGTGCCCAAGATTGCAGCTGTCTCAAGTGGAAGCTTTTTGGAAAATCTTTTTTGCAGAAAAAACTGCCACCTCTGCTACCCAGTCTTTGTATATAACTATCCCTCAACGCATTGCAGGCATCGTGCGGGTAGCAGTAGGTAGCAGTAGAGGCGCCGAGAAATGGGGCTTAGCATGCCGTTTTCTTCCCATTCCCCCTGCCGCGCTGGCGGGGCGATTACGCCCTCTGTCTTATTTTAAATAAGGTTGATACCAAAAGTTCAAGAATTATGGTTAAACAACCTATTGAAAGTCGTTACGTGAAGTCCTCCAATCGTATCAACGAAATGCGTCAGGTGTATGAGATGCGCCACTTGCACCACCTCAGT
>JAFSQD010000012.1 GCA_017446765.1 Alloprevotella sp. | reverse complement strand
TTTCCCAATGTAGGGACCAACAAAAAGCCTCTTGTTCATAAAGCCACTACTGTGAAATAAAAAAACCACAGCTGTGAAATGAATAAACCACAGCTGTGGTTTATGAAAAACAAGCCTCTTGGAGATAGGTAAGACGGGAACAGCCGCTAACAAGAAGGCATATTGAAAGACATACAGAGCAATCTTCTTGCAGAAAAATGCGGTCATTTTGCAGGAAAAGCATTACTTTTGCTCACCAATCACACACATATCAACTACGCAGGCGCGCACAAAGACGCATGACATACAACGAGTTGAACGAAACAAGCCTCACACCCCTGCTCGGACTTCCGCTGGAGGAACTGAGTGCCACGGCTGTGCGCCACGGCCTGCCGCGCTTTGCCGGCAAGCAGATTGCACAATGGCTCTACAAGAAACACGCCGGCAGCTTCGACGAGATGACAAATCTCAGCCGGCAGGCACGGCAGGTACTCAACGCCTACCATGTTATAGGGCGTATGGAACCCATCGAAGAACGCCACAGTGCCGACGGCACTTCAAAATATCTCTTCCCCATCCACACAGGACAATGCGTGGAGACCGTGTTCATCCCCGACGGCGACCGAGGCACGGCCTGTGTATCATGCCAAGTGGGCTGCAAGATGGGATGCGCCTTCTGCCTGACGGGACGACAGGGTTTCCAGGCACAACTGACGACGGCCGACATCGTCAACCAAATCCTATCCCTGCCCGAACGCGACCGCCTGACAAACGTCGTCTTCATGGGCCAGGGCGAGCCGATGGACAATCTCGACGCCGTGCTGGGTGCCATCGACGTGCTGACCGCACCTTGGGGCTTGGCATGGAGTCCCCGTCGCATCACAGTGAGCACCGTGGGTATAGGGCGTGGTCTGCGCCGTTTCCTTGAGGAGAGCCGTGCCCACCTGGCCGTGAGCCTCCACCATCCTTCCCACGAGGGACGCCTGGAGTTGATGCCCGCCGAGCGTGCGTTCGCCATCAACGACGTGCTGGCACTCCTCCGCCAGTACGACTGGACGGGGCAGCGTCGCCTCACCTTTGAATACACCATGCTGCGTGGGATCAACGACACGATGCGCCATGCTCAGGCTCTCGCCCGCCTGCTGCGTGGCCTTGAATGCCGCGTAAACCTCATCCGATTCCACCAAATCCCCGACTCACCCCTTCGTCCCAGCACACCCGAGACGATGACAGCCTTCCGCGACGAACTGAACCGCCGCGGCCTCACTGCCACCATCCGTGCTTCGAGAGGCGAGGACATCTGGGCCGCATGCGGATTGCTGAACACGGCACATTCCAAACTCTCCAAAAATGGTGGGGATTAGTGAAGACATAAACGATAAAAGAATATTAAACCATGAAACGAATCGTATTATTCATTGTTGCAACATTCTTCATGTTGGGTCTTGCTGCGCAAACCCCACATCTGAAGTTTATGGGGATTCCGCTTGACGGAACGATAAACAGTTTCCAGACAAAACTTACCCAAAAAGGATTTACGCCCGATGCTACAACTAATCGACAAATTGGTGTAGGGGTTAGATGTTTTATTGGCGGAACCTTTTCTGGCGAGAAGGCCAGTGTTTTTGTTTATTATAACCCTAAAACAAAAATTGTGTATAGGGCTAAAGCCGCAATAGAAAGTTCAACTGAAAGCTACATTGATAATCTATATAACAAACTCAAGAAAAGTATCGGAGACAAATACAAATCCCGCTCAGAATTTGAATCCTCATACCAAGATAGTCATGCATCTGGAGCGTATTATATATGGAAAGATGACGTTGAATTGCTTGGACGGATAGATTTATATGTAACAAAACCGATTTCGTATTTAGATAATAGATGCCTACATATAGATTATTGGGATTTGCTAAACTCAAATAAAAACGATAAGCAAAATAGTGACGATTTATAACTAAGCTAATATGGACAAAGCAAATAATACTAACGAACAAAGAAGAGTTCGCGTGGGCATCACGCAGGGTGATACTAACGGCGTAGGCTACGAACTCATCCTGAATACGTTTGCAAACCCCGACATGTTCGACCTTTGCACGCCTGTTGTCTACGGATCGCCGAAGACGGCCACATACCATCGCAAGTCCATCAACTCGCAGACCAACTTCAACCTCGTCGCCGACGCTTCGGCCGCATCAGAAGGAGCACTCAACCTCGTGAGCTGCTACGATGAGGAGGTAAAAGTCGACCTCGGCATGTCAACACCCGAAGCCGGCGAGGCCGCACGCAAAGCATTGGAACGCGCCGTGCTCGAGCTGAAGGAAGGAAAAGTGGACGTCCTCGTCACCTGCCCCATCAACAAAGCCACCATCAAGGCCGAAGAGTTCCCATTTGTGGGACATACAGAGTACTTTGAGTCCTGCCTGGGTGACGGTGCTGAGGCACTCATGATCATGACCAGCCAGCAGATGCGCGTGGCACTCGTGACAACCCACCTCGGCATACGTAATGTGGCCGATGCCATCACGGCCGAGAAGGTGGAGCAAAAGGCACGCCTCTTCTTCCAGAGCCTGCGCCGCGACTTTCTGCTGCCGGCACCGCGCATCGCCGTGCTGAGTCTCAACCCCCACAACGGCGACCACGGAGCCATCGGGCGCGAGGAGGAAGACATCCTTATGCCCGTCGTGGACAAGCTGGCCGCAGAGGGACTCCCCATCTTCGGCCCCTATGCGGCCGACGGCTTCTTCGGCACCGGCCGCTACCGCCACTTTGACGGCATCTTGGCCATGTACCACGACCAAGGCCTCATCCCCTTCAAGACGCTATCCATGGGCAACGGCGTGAACTTTACGGCTGGCCTGCCCTACGTGCGCACTTCGCCCGATCACGGCACGGCCTACGAGATTGCCGGACGCGGCGAAGCCGATATCACGTCCTTCCGTGAAGCCATCTATGCGGCCATCGACATATACCGAAACCGCGCAGCGGACGACGTAGCACACCAAAACCCGCTGCCGAAACTCTATCAGGACCGTCGCGAGGACGAACGTCCGCGACGCTTCAAGGGCGAAACGACAGACCAATTGCCACAATGAAGTTTGCCATCATTGCAGCCGGCGAAGGCTCGAGGCTTCATGAGGAAGGCATATCCCTGCCCAAACCGCTCGTACACCTGAACGGTGAGCCTATGATAGACCGCCTCCTGCGCATATTCACGGACTGTGGGGCCGAGGAGACCGTGGTCATCGTCAACCGCCTGCACCCTGAGACCGAAGCGCACGTACGCATTCTGATGGAAGGCGAGTACAAAGACAGGTTGCGCCTCATCGTCAAGACGACGCCGAGCTCCATGCACAGTTTCAGCGAACTCGCACCTTACCTTGACGGTGCACCTTTCTGCCTGACGACCGTCGACACCATCTTCCGCGAGGCGGAGTTTCGCGACTACATCCGCGAGTTCGAGTCCACCCCATACGACGGACTGATGGGCGTGACCGACTTCATTGACGACGAAAAGCCGCTCTACGTAGCCACGGAGGCCGGCTCACTGCGTGTCAAGGGATTTCACGACGCTCCCACGGCCGACTGTCGCTTCATCAGCGGCGGCATCTACGCCCTGCGACCTAAAGCCCTGCAGACGCTACGCCGCTGCATGGCGGAAGGACAAAGCCGCATGCGCAATTTCCAGCGCGGACTCATTGCCGACGGCCTCAGCATCTACGCACGCCCTTTCTCGAAGATTCTCGACGTGGACCATGCTGAAGACATCCGCAAGGCCGAGAGTTTTCTGCTGTGTGAAGAAACATACACAAAAGTAGGAGAAGCTTAGACGAAAGAAAAGATGGATCCATCGGCTCACACATACCTCGGCATACGCCGCGACCCACAGTTCTCCCCCGGCTCGGTGGAGCGCGACGAAGCCATTTTCCGTAGCGTATGCAAGGCGTTGCGGGAAAGAGGCGTCCATGTCAGCCTGTGTGACGAGCGAGACCTGTGTCCCGACATTGCCGCCCTCGGCTACAAGGCCGTCTTCAGCATGGCACGCAGCCACCAGGCTCTTGAGATACTGAGCCGATGCGAGCAAGGCGGCCTTTGCATCTTCAACTCGCCACTCTCCATCCTGCATTTCACGCGGGCGCGTCTCGTGGAAATGTTTGAAGCCGAGGGCATCCCTCAGCCTGCCACGAGCGTCATCTCCCTGCTTCGAGGCGAAAAGCCGGAAGAAGGCTTCCCGCTGTGGCTGAAGCGTGGCGACGCCTGTGCACAGGAACTTGACGACGTCTGCTACGTAGCGACCCCTGAGGATCTCGGTAGGGCACTCGACGGGTTCCGCAAGCGCCAGCTGGACGAAATCGTAGCCTGCGAACACGTCAAGGGCGACATTGTGAAGTTCTACGGAGTTGAGGGGACAGACTTCTTCCATATCCACTACCCCACCCGCGACAACACGTTCAGCAAGTTTGGCTTCGAACGGCTCAACGGTGCACCGCAAGGCCATCCTTTTTCCGTCCGAAAGCTGAAAGCCGCGGCCGACAAAGCAGCCGCCATGAGCGGCTTCGCCATCTATGGCGGCGATTGCATCATACGCGCGGACGGCACGTTCGCCATCATTGACTTCAACGACTGGCCCAGTTTCAGCCCCTGCCGGGAAGACGCTGCCACGGCCATCGCGAAGCGCATCATCCAAATACCCCGTGACAACAACCATGCCTGACAACAGTTCACAACTTAACGCCACGCTCAAGTCGCAGGACACCGAGGAGTGGCTGGACATACACTTCACGCGGCCGCTCGGCCTGTTATGGGCAAGACTGTTCCATCGACTTGGCGTGCACCCCAACACCGTCACCGTGTTAAGCATCATCCTTGGCGCAGCTGCGGGCGTACTGTTCTACTTTGAAAACCTCGGCCTCAACGTGCTGGGCATCCTGCTCCTCGTCTGGGCAAACATCTACGATTCGTGCGACGGCCAACTGGCCCGCATGACGGGACAGAAGACACGCCTCGGCCGCGTGCTCGACGGCTTTGCGGGCGACGTGTGGTTCTTCTGCATCTATGCCGCCATCTGCCTGCGCCTGACGCCTACTTGGGGACTCTGGATCTGGGTGCTTTGCGCCGTAGCCGGCTTCCTGTGTCACGGCAAACAGTGCGCCCTGGCCGACTACTATCGCAACATCCACCTCTTCTTCCTCAAGGGCGAAGGCGGCAGCGAACTGGACAACTCGCGCAAACTCACACAGGAGTTTGTGACACTGAGCTGGAAGGACGACCCCGTGTGGAAAGTATTTCTCTATTTCTACCGCAACTACACGGCCTCGCAGGAACGGATGACGCCTCGCGCCCAGCATTTCCTGACCACCGTTTACAAGACATATGCCGGCACGGCCATCCCCGAGCGCCTGCGTCAGGACTTTCGCGCTGGCAGTCTGCCGCTGATGCCCCTGGCCAACATCCTGACCTTCAACTGTCGCGCCATCACGCTCTACGCGGCCATCCTCGTGGGACAGCCCTGGCTCTATCCCGTCGTGGAGATTACGCTCTTCACCACCCTGTTCCTCTACATGCGAAGCCGCCACGAGCGTCTCTGCGAAACCTTGACGGCACAAATCCCAGGGAAAGCCTAAACCCTCAAACGACAGAAACCATGCGCCCGCTCTACCGCAACCTTTTCCTCCTCTTCGGACTTGCCGCCATCGCCGTCATGCTCTACAGCTTCGGCGAGGACTTCGGCGATGTCCGCGAGCATCTGATGCAGGCAGGCCTCTATCTCCCTGCTGTCATCGGCGTGTGGGTCGTGGTGTATGCCTTCAACGCGGGAGCCTTCCAGACCATCGTCAACAGCGGAGACCACGGCAAGCACCTCGCATTCCGTCATGCCTACAAACTCACGGTCAGCGGCTTTGCATTCAGCTACACGACCCCCTTCGGATTCGGCGGACTGCCCTACCGCATCATGGAACTCTCTGCCCATGTGGGCACGGCGGGTGCCGTCTCGGCCACCACGCTCTACTCCATGATGCACATTCTCTCCCACTTCTGCCTCTGGGCCACGGCGTTGCCGTTGTTCCTCGCCCTCCATCTTGAGCTGATGAGTCCCCTCCTATGGGTGCTCTTCGGCCTCTTTGTCCTCGTGCTCGGCATCGTGGCCTACTTCTTCTACTATGGCTACAAGAACGGCATGGTCGTTAGGCTCTACAGCCTGTTGCTCCATCTTCCGCTCGTGCGCCGCCGGGCGGCACGATTCTACGACAAGCACGTGGCCGCCATGGAGGAGACCGACCACAACATAGCCCGCCTCCACAGCCGCCCACGTGCCTTCTACTCGGCACTGGGCATGGAGTACGTGGGTCGTGTGGTCAATGCGCTGGAGTTCTTCTTCATCCTTCGTGCACTTGGCATCCCCGTAGGCTTTGGCGACGCTCTCATCGTGCTTGCCTTTTCGTCGCTCGTGGGCAACATGCTGTTTTTCTTCCCCATGCAGCTCGGAGCGCGCGAGGGTAGCCTTGCCGCCATCGTCGGCCTGCTGGGCTTCGGAGCTCCAGGCGTGGGTCTCTTTGCCAGTTTCTACACCCGTATCCGCGAACTTTTCTGGATTTTCGTGGGCGTGGGACTTGTCAAGATAGGAAACAAAAACGTGATGACATAATCAAAAAACCAACACACATAACACCATGAACAAATTCTCAGACATCAAGGCCGTCATCTTCGACTACGGCGGCACGCTCGACACCAACACGCGCCATTGGGCAAACGTCCTTTGGGAAGCCTATCAGCACGTGGGCTTTCCCATGACCGAGGAACAGTTTCGCGAAGCCTACGTCTTCGGCGAACGCGCATTGGCGAAAGCACCCATCGTGAAGCCCGACGACGACTTCTTTCACCTGTTGCTCAAGAAAGTGGAAGTGGAAATCGAATGGCTCGAGTTTAACGGCACTCTGAAAATCACGGGGCTGCAACAGCAAGCCTACATCTACGACATTGCCCGCTACTGCAACAACATCGTGCTGAAGAACATGACAGAGACACGCAGCGTGCTTGAGGCGCTGAAGAACAAGTACAAGTTCGTCCTTGTCTCCAACTTCTACGGCAACATCCACACGGTACTCAAAACCTTCGACCTCGACACGTATTTCCCCTACATCGTGGAGAGTAGCGTCGTCGGAGTGCGCAAGCCCGACCCCCGCATCTGGCAACTCGGAGTGGAGCGAGCCGGCGTGAAGGCCGAGGAATGCGTGGTCGTGGCCGACAACTTCCGAAAGGACATCGCCCCTGCCCACAGCATCGGTTGCCACACCATCTGGCTCCGAGGCGAAGGGTGGGTAAAAAAGGAAGAGGCCGACGAGAGCATCCCCGACGCCATCATCACCGACATCAAGGACGTACCCGCATTGCTGTTGGGGAAATAACAAGTGCACAGCCTCTCCTTGCATCAACACGTAAGCTTTATGAGAAGATTCATACAGGCTCTTATGCTCCTTGCGCTGCTGTCCCTGTCGGCCATGGCTCAGGAGAAGCGATTCAACAATCTCAGCCTGCGCCCTGCGCCAGCCTTGAGCGTAAACGGACCGCAAGGCGTCAGTGCGCCCTTTGCCGGCACCATCGGCGGAAAGGCCGTCGTAGCCGGCGGCTGCAACTTCCCGGGAGTACCCGCCGCTGAAGGCGGAGCGAAGGTGTTCTATCAGGACATCTTCCGCCTCGAAGGCGCGACATGGCAGAAGGCTGGCACTCTGCCCAAGCCCCTTGCCTACGGCGTCGGCGTGTCCGTACCCGACGGCATCGTCCTCATTGGCGGCACGACGGACGGAAAAACTTCAGAAAGGAGCGTCCTACTGCTCAAGGCTTTGGTCGGCGGGCACATCGATGCCTCAACCACCTTGCCAGCCCTCCCTATCGGCCTTGACCAAATGGGTGCAGCCTACGGCGACGGCTACCTCTACGTGGCAGGCGGACAGTCCGACGGCAAAGGCACGCAGAAAGCCTTCCGCCTGAAGTATCCCGGCGGCACTGCGTGGGAGTCCCTGCCCGACATGCCTGGCACGCCGCGCGTGCAGCCCAGCGCCGTAGTGCAGAATGGTGCCCTCGGACCACAGTTCTACCTGCTCGGCGGCTTCGACCCCGTGGCCAAAAGCACCCATCAGGACGGCATCACCTACAACCCGAAGTCTGGCACGTGGACGGCAACGGCCTCCTTCGAGGGTGCCCTCGTCGGTGCGGCTGCCGTGGCCAGCGGTTGTGGACACGTGCTCGTCTTCGGCGGTGTGGACAAGGATATCTTCGAAGCGGCCCTACGCACACCTCAGCCCGACTATCTCGCTCACCCCGCCGCATGGTATCGCTTCAGCCCCGACATCAAGGTCTACAGCACGGTGACCGACTCGTGGTGCCGCCTGGCGGGCGATAGCCTCCTGGCACGTGCCGGGGCAGCCGTCGTGCCCTACAAGGACAGCTTCGGCGCCACCCATTGGCTCGTCGTGAACGGCGAGGAGAAGCCCGGTGTGCGCAGCAGTGCCGTCACCGATGTCGAGATGACCTATACGGCCCACTTCGGCTGGCTCAACTGGCTGGTGCTCATCCTCTACCTCGTGGGTATGATTGGCCTCGGCGTCTACTTCATGCGCCGCCAGAAAGGCGGCGAGGACTTCTTCAAGGGCGGAGGACGCATCCCTTGGTGGGCAGCCGGCATCAGCATCTTTGCCACAATGCTATCGGCCATCACCTACATGAGCATTCCCGCCAAGGCTTACGCCACCGACTGGACCTACTACCCGATGCAAATTTGCATCCTCCTCGTCTCCTTCCCCGTCATCAGGTATTACCTGCCCTTCTTCCGCCGCCTCAACGTAACGACGGCCTACGAATACCTGGAGCGACGCTTCAACTACGCCACGCGCTTCATGGCCTCACTCCTGTTCATCATCTTCATGGTGGCTCGCACCGCCCTCGTCATCTTCCTACCCTCCCTGGCCATGACCGCCGTGACGGGTATAGACATATATATATGTATCGTGCTGATGGCCGTCATCACCATCGTCTACTGCACGATGGGCGGCGTGGAAGCCGTCGTCTGGGGCGACGTCATCCAGGGCATCATCCTCGTGGGCGGTGCCATCCTCGCGGCAGGCTATCTCATCATGGGCACCGAGGGTGGCGCCGGCGGATTCTGGCAGATTGCTACTGACAACAATAAGTTCCAAATGTTCGTCTGGAGCCTCGACTGGAAGAGTGCCACCTTCTGGGTTGTCATCCTCAGCGGACTGGCCAACAACCTCATCTCCTACACCTCCGACCAGACCGTCATCCAGCGCTACCTCACCACAAAAGACGAGAAGAGCGCGGCGCGCGGCATCCTGACCAACGGCTTGATGAGCGTTGTTGTGACAATCGCCTTCTTCACCATCGGCACGGGTCTCTACACCTTCTTCAAGACGCATCCAGCCGCCATGGACATGACGATGCAGAAGACGGACGCCATCTTCCCCTTCTTCATGATGAGCCAGCTGCCCGCCGGACTTGCCGGCCTGCTCATCGCGGCCGTCTTTGCCGCGACGATGAGCACCATCGCCTCCAACATCAACTCCATCTCCACGGCCTTCACCGTGGACTTCTGGGGACGGTTCCGCAAGACGACAGAGGCCGGACAGGTGCGCACGGCACGCATCTCGGGCGTATTGGCTGGCCTCATCGGCATGTGCATAGCCATCCTCATGGCCATGGTCGATATCCAGTCCTTGCTCGACTATTTCAACACCATCCTCGGCCTGCTCTCCGGCGGCATCGGAGGCCTCTTCCTCATGGGCATCTTCTTCCCGCGCATTGGCAGTCGCGCTGCTCTCGCGGGCTTCCTCTGCGGAACTGCCACGGTGCTATGGATGAACTTCTGCACGCCGGCCTCGTTCCTGCTCTTCGGCTTTGTGTCAATGGCCGTCAGCGTTGTCGTGGCGCTCGCGCTCTCCTATGCATGGCCGCAAAGCAAGGCGCAGCCTGGCCTCACTTGGCGCACAAGGCCTCAGTAGTGACAAAATGATGAGCCCCACCCCCAAGGGAAGACGCTGAGAGGCGACAGCCTAAGCCTTCCGTTTTGGAAAAAAATGTTTTCTGAAAATACTGCCACCTCTGCTACCCGACACCCATACGCAATTCATTTCCAACACATTGCACGTTGCCGTCGGGTAGCAGTAGGTAGCAGTAATCTCGCCGAAAACGGAACTTAGCGTGTCGCTTGGCGTGGGCTTAACCACAAAACGCACCGAAATCGAAAAGGCTTGTCTTATTTTAAATAAGGTTGATACCAAAAGTTCAAGAATTATGGTTAAACAACCTATTGAAAGTTGTTACGTGAAGTCCTCCAAACGTATCAACGAAATGCGTCAGGTGTATGAGATGCGCCACTTGCACCACCTCAGT
>JAFSQD010000011.1 GCA_017446765.1 Alloprevotella sp. | reverse complement strand
GTCAAGGCGTATGGCGAGGTTGTTGGGTATCTGTCCGCCAGTGGAGACGATGACGCCGTGGGGGTGCTCCAAGTCAAGGATATCCATCACTCGCTCGAAGGTCAGTTCGTCAAAGTAGAGGCGGTCGCACATGTCGTAGTCGGTGCTGACAGTCTCTGGGTTATAGTTGATCATGACGCTCTGGTATCCTTCCTTGCGGATGGTGTTGAGCGCCTGCACGCCACACCAGTCGAACTCTACGCTTGAGCCGATTCGATAGGCTCCCGACCCCAGCACGACGACAGCTCTCTGCGCGGCCTCCGTCCCGTTCCCTGTGGGGAAATGTACGTCATGTGCCACGGCGCTGTAGGTGAGATAGAGGTAGTTTGTCTGGGCGGGATACTCTGCCGCGAGCGTTTCTATCTGTTTGATGTAGGGCATGATGCCCATCTCTTTGCGTCTTTGCCGCACGAGCAGTTGGGCTTGTTCCATTTCCATGTCCTTTTCCATGTGCAGTGCGCGTGCAATCTGGAAGTCAGTGAAGCCAAAGATTTTGGCTTCTCGTAACAACTCTGCGTCAAGGGTGTCGGGTGTCTTGAGTGCCTTGAGTTCCCTGTTGATTGTATAGATATGCTCCAGCTTGTGGAGGAACCATTTGTCGATTTTCGTGAGCTGGTGTATCTCTTCCACCGACATGTCGTCAAAAAAGGCTTTCTCAATGACAAGGATGCGCTCGTCGGTCGGGGCGGAGAGGCTGGCTCGTATGTCTTCAATCTTCAGTTCCTTGTTGCCCACGAAACCGTGTAGTCCTTGTCCTACCATGCGTATGCCTTTCTGGATGGCTTCTTCGAAGTTGCGCCCGATGGCCATCACTTCGCCTACGCTTTTCATGGATGAGCCCAGTTCGCGATTTACGCCACGGAACTTTCCCAGGTCCCAACGTGGTATCTTGCAAACGACGTAGTCAAGGGCGGGTTCGAAAAAGGCACTCGTCTCCTTTGTGACGGAGTTTTTGAGTTCAAAGAGACCGTAGCCCAGTCCCAGCTTGGCTGCCACGAAGGCTAAGGGGTAGCCAGTGGCTTTGCTTGCAAGTGCCGAGGAACGCGACAGGCGAGCGTTGACTTCGATGACGCGATAGTCCTCCGAGTTGGGGTCGAGGGCATACTGCACGTTGCATTCGCCCACGATGCCGATGTGACGCACGATGCGAATGGCGAGGGTTCGGAGTTTGTGGTATTCGGCATTTGTGAGGGTCTGCGAAGGGGCGATGACGATGCTTTCGCCTGTATGGATTCCGAGTGGGTCGAAATTCTCCATATTGCAGACGGTCACGCAGTTGTCATACTTGTCTCGCACAACTTCGTACTCGATTTCCTTCCATCCCTTGAGACTCTTCTCTACAAGCACCTGCGGTGAGAACGAAAAAGCCTTTTCACACGTACGCTCCAGTTCCTGCTCGTTGTCGCAGAATCCGCTTCCCAGTCCGCCCAGGGCATAGGCCGCACGCACGATGACAGGATAGCCCAGTCCGGCGGCGGCACGCCGTGCTGCGTCGATGTCCTCGCAGGCTTCGCTCTTGATGGTCTTGACGTCGATTTCGTTGAGGCGTTCCACAAAGAGTTCGCGGTCCTCGGTGTCCATGATGGCCTGCACGGGGGTACCGAGTACGTGGACGCCATATTTTTCCAGCACGCCGCAGCGGTGGAGTTCGACGCCGCAGTTCAGGGCAGTCTGTCCTCCGAAGGCCAGCAGGATGCCGTCGGGGCGTTCCTTCTCAATGACACGTTCCACGAAGAATGGTGTCACAGGGAGGAAGTATATCTTGTCCGCTACTCCCTCCGAGGTTTGCACGGTGGCGATGTTTGGATTTATCAGTACGGTCTCAATGCCTTCTTCGCGCAGGGCTTTCAGGGCTTGCGAGCCGGAATAGTCGAATTCGCCGGCTTCGCCTATTTTCAGTGCGCCCGAGCCGAGCAGGAGTACTTTTTTCAGTTTAGCCTTTTCTTGTACCTTTTCTTCCGTAGTGGCAAAAGCCTTTGGCAGTTGCCCTGTGTCGAGCGCCTCGATGAATAAGTCGAAGAGGAACTCTGTGTCCAAGGGGCC
The DNA here is from genome assembly GCA_017446765.1 of Alloprevotella sp. Taxonomy (GTDB): domain Bacteria; phylum Bacteroidota; class Bacteroidia; order Bacteroidales; family Bacteroidaceae; genus Alloprevotella. Next base: position 32,177 of record JAFSQD010000011.1, on the reverse strand, counting down.
GCTGGCGGCTTCGGGGTGGAACTGTGCACTGAACCAAGGATGCTGTTTGTGGCGCACGCCCTCGTTGGAACCGTCGTTCATGTTGACGAAGAGAGGTTGCCAGTCGTCGGCCAGCGTGGTGGTGTCGACAGCATATCCGTGGTTCTGGCTGGTGACGAAGCATCTGTTCGTACCTACCATGCGCACGGGTTGGTTGTGGCTGCGGTGGCCGTATTTCAATTTGTAGATGGTGGCTCCGGCTGCTTTTGCGAGCAGCTGGTTACCCATGCAAATTCCCATGCAGGGTCGCACGTTGGGATTGTCGAAGAATCGGCGTATGTGGCCGACGGTTGTTTCGCACATGTCGGGGTCGCCGGGTCCGTTGGCAAGGAACAGGCCATCAAAGTCGAGGCTGTTGAAGTCGTAGTCCCATGGCACGCGCACCACTTCCACGTTGCGCCTGAGGAGGTTGCGGATGATGTTGTGCTTCACGCCGCAGTCCACGAGCACCACGCGATGCTTGCCTCCGGCTCCGTAGGTCATGGGTTGACGGCAGCTCACCTTTTCCACCCAGTTGATGCCTTCATAGGTGGCTTCCGGTACCTCGTCGGGCTGGTCGTCGAAGAGGATTTTCCCCATCATCACGCCCTGTTCGCGCAACACCTTTGTCAGCTCGCGCGTGTCAATGCCCGTGATGCCGGGTATCTGCTCGCGCTTTAGCCATTCGGAGAGGCTTTCGCGGCTGTTCCAGTGGGACTCCATTTCGCTGTAGTCACTCACGATGATGGCCGAAGCATGTATGCGCTCGCTCTCCATGAAGGTGGCCAAGCCGTCTTCCTCCAGTGTGAAAGGAGGCACGCCGTAATTTCCTACCAGCGGGAATGTGAGCACCATGATCTGCCCTGCGTAGCTGGGGTCGGTGAGGCTTTCTGGATAGCCCGTCATGGCCGTGTTGAAGACCACTTCTCCGGCCACGGCCTTGTCGTAGCCAAAGGAGGTACCGTGAAACTTTGTGCCGTCGGAGAGTACGAGCGTGCACAGGCGTTGCTTTCGGAACTTGTTGTTGTCCATCAGGGTGTGGGTATTATTTTTATTCTTATAAATACAATCGTTTTCTCGCAGACAAGCTTCCTGCCTTCATGGCTCTGCGGAAGCGTGCCTCGTCTCAGAAAAGCGTGGGGGTGAAGTTTTCGTAGAAACGTATGTAGGCTTCGTTCACGCGCATGATGCCGCCCGGGGTGGGATAGTCGCCGGAGAAGTACCAGTCGCCAGGTGTCTCGGGACATGCCGTGTGTAGCCCTTCAAGGGGTTGGAAGACTAAGTGGATTTCCGTTTCCACCCCTTCGGGACGCAGCATTTCAGCCATCTGCGTGGCGATTTCTTCGTCAGTGAATCCTTCGTAAACTTCGCGCACGTAGTTCACCATCATTTCCTTGGGCAGGTGGGCTTGTGCCTTGCATCGGTCGTAGATACTGCGCAATTTGTCTTGCTGTCCTGTATCGCAGAGCAAGGCTACGGCGGCGCGGAAGGCAATGAACTCGTCCATGTTTGACATGTCGATGCCGTAGAAGTCTGGGAAGCGCACCTGTGGCGATGAGGATACGATGACGATGCGCTTAGGATGAAGGCGGTCGAGGATGCGGATGATGCTCTCGCGCAGCGTCGTGCCGCGCACAATGCTGTCGTCGATGACCACGAGGTTGTCCTCGTGGCGCCGTATGCTGTCGTAGGTGATGTCGTAGACATGCGCCGCCAGGTCGTTGCGGCTGCCACCTTCGGCTATGAACGTGCGCATCTTGATGTCTTTCCAGACCACCTTCTCGGCGCGGATGTAGCTTCCTTGCGGTGCCAATTCGTGCAGCGCCTCCATCATGCCGAAGTAGGCCGTCTCGGCTGTATTCGGAATGTGGGAGAATACGGTGTCGGCCAGTTCGCCTTGTATGGCCTTCAGGACTGCGGGCACGAGGGAGCGTCCCAGTGCTTTGCGTTCGCGATAGATGTCGCGGTCGTTGCCGCGGCTGAAGTATATGCGTTCGAAACTGCATGCGCTGAAGCGTTTGGGCTCGAGTATCTGCTCGGTGTGCAACGATCCGTCGCGTCGCATCAGCAAGGCCTCGCCAGGGCGTAGCTCGTGAATGTGCTCGCACTCCAGGGCGAACGCCGTTTGAAGCACAGGGCGCTCAGAAGCCACGGCCATCACCTCGTCGTCGGCATACCAGAAGGCGGGGCGTATGCCCCAGGGGTCGCGCAGCACGAAGGTCTCGCCCGAACCCGTCACGCCCATCACCACGTAGCCGCCGTCCCACACGGGAGCCGACTGCCGCAGGATGTTGGCCACTTCAATGTGCTCTTCAATATAGCGTGTGATGTCCAGGTCTTTCAGTCCCATGGATGTGGCTTCTTGGAAGCAACGCTCGCTCTCGCGGTCAATCGGTGCCCCAGTTGCTCAAGCAGGATGTACGTGTCAGACATCATGCGCGGGTGCTGCCCCTTCGAGGCTATGCTCTCGAAGATTTCCGGCACGTTGGTCATGTTGAAGTTGGCACAGACGCAGAGGTCTTTTGCTTTCCAGTTGGAGCGTCGCATGAAGGGGTGGACATAAGAAAGGCCACGCTTGCCGGTGGTGGAGTACCGGAGGTGGCCCAAATAGATCTCGCCTGCATAGGGGAGCTGATGATAAGTCTTCTCAATGTCGTGAGCATCGCCGGCGCAGCTTTCGTGGAGCTTCTTGCCGACCTCTGCAAATACGGCCTCAATGGCTCCGCTGCCCTCCGCACGTTCGCGGTAGATGATTTCCTCGCCTGGTTCGGCGTGCATCTTGACGCAGGCCAGCCCCGCTCCCTCTTGTCCGCGGTTGTGCTGCTTCTCCATGAGGAGGTACAGCTTGTTAAGTCCATACTGCCATGTGCCATATTTTGCCTCGTAGAAACTCAATGGCTTGCGCAGTCTGACCATCGCCACACCGCATTCGTGTTTCAGTTGTTCCATCCTTCTTTTGCTGTGATTTCGAGGCCAAAGGTACTCTTTCTTGCCGAAAACCCCAAGCCTCTCGTCACTTTTTGATTATCTTTGCAACCGATTCATGTGTAGATAAGATAAATGGAGACGATGACCATACAAGGAAGACAGATACGTGCCGTCCTGATGGACTGTGACGGCGTAGTGCTCGACACCGAAGGACAGTATTCTCGGTTTTGGGGGCGAGTGGGGCGCGAACGCTTTCCCAACGTGCCCGATTTCGCCACGCGCATCAAGGGGCAGACCCTCGTGCAGATTAAGGCCGACTATTTCCGCACGCAGGAGGACCTGGGGTGGATAGACCGCGAGCTGGATGCCTTCGAGCGCCGTATGGACTATACCTACATCCACGGTGCCGAGGCATTCCTTCGGTATCTGCGCAGGGAGGGCATCCCTGTAGCCCTCGTCACGAGCAGCGACCACGCCAAGATGGAAAAAGTGTACGGGCGTCGTCCCGAGTTTCGTGCATACTTTGATGCCGTCATCACGGCCGAGGATGTGCGCCGTTCCAAGCCCGAGCCCGACTGCTTCCTGCGAGGTGCCGCAGCACTGGGCGTTCCCGTCGGCGAGTGTGTGGCCGTTGAGGATAGCCCCAACGGCCTGCGAGCTGCCCGCCGGAGCGGCGCCTTTGTCGTAGGACTTGCCACCACCTGCCCCGCCGAGGTCATTGTTCCGCTGGCCGACGTCGTGGTAGACGCCCTCGACGACTTGCTGCCCGATGACTCGCGAGAGTGATGGGATGGTTTTCTTACATGTGAGTTTTTATCCGCATGTGTGCTTTGGATACGGGTGGCCCGTTGTGAAGAAAAGCGTAAGTATTGAGGGACGTGGCTGGCTTAAAAGTCGGCAAGGAGCAGGAGGCGCAGTTATGGGCGAAGGAGCGCGTTTTTAGCAAAAGCATTGGATTACAGGTAAATAGGTGCTCATGCAGGTTTGCCGGTACCTGGAAAGGTGAAAGGCATGCGCATAGGTGAGGGCAAGGCATGGGGCGTGTTGCTGCAAGGCGTCCCTTGCCTGAACGTAAAAGGTGGCATCTCTTGGAAGGAGGCATGCGCATGCCTCAACCGGAGTGGCCGTATTTTTCGACTCAGCGACTCCCTCGGCGCGCTTTTTGTGCTCCTTTGGCGTGCTGTTTCGCGATTTTGCATTGTAAAGGATTTTGCCTGACAACACAAAGCGCGCAGACGTACAAGTATATGGGGCGTTTCTTGCGCATCAGCATCACGCGTGCCATGCTGCGGATGCAGCTTTTAGGCATTTTACTTGCAGTTGTCGGGTAAAAGGCTGAATTTTGCAGCCCCAAACAAACAACAAGCAAATGCCAGGATATTTAGTGGAAGACCAGCGCAAGGTCACGACAAAGCGTCTGCAGGAGATGAAGCAGGCGGGAAAGAAGATAGCCATGCTCACCAGCTACGATTACACGACGGCACGCATCGTGGATGGCGCCGGCGTGGACGTGATACTCATCGGCGACAGTGCCTCAAACGTGATGGTGGGAAATGCAACGACGCTCCCTATGACGGTGGATCAGATGGTATATCATGCGCGCAGTGTGGTGCGGGCTGTCAAGCGTGCCCTGGTCGTGTGCGACATGCCCTTCGGCTCCTATCAGGTGTGTGCCGAGGATGGTGTGCGAAATGCCATCCGCATTATGAAGGAGAGCGGGTGTGACGCGGTGAAACTGGAAGGAGGAGTGGAGATTCTTGACACGGTGCGAAAGATTCTGGATGCGGGCATCCCCGTATGCGGTCACCTCGGCCTGACGCCGCAGAGCATCAATAAGTTTGGCACGTACGCAGTGCGTGCGCGCGAGGAGGAAGAGGCTGAGAAGCTTGTCAGCGATGCCCACGCCCTGGCAGAGGCCGGTTGTTTCGCCATCGTGCTGGAGAAGATACCTGCCGAGCTGACGGCGCGTGTCGTTTCCGAGGTGGAGGTCCCCATCATCGGCATTGGCGGCGGGCCGGCCGATGGGCAAGTGCTCGTCGTGGACGATATGCTGGGCAAGAACAATGACTTCTCGCCCAAGTTCCTGCGTCGCTATGCTGACCTTTTCACGATCATGACAGATGCCATCGGCCAGTATGTGACCGACGTGAAGTCTTGCGACTTCCCCAACGCGCAGGAGAGGTATTAGCCCTCCGAAGCCCTCCGACCTCAAAGGGATAATCCTGCCTCGTCCCCAAAAGGGAAACCTCACTCCCGGCCCTCCTCCCAAGGGAGGGAGGCGGGATGGTCAAGCGGGACAAAGGGCAATGAGCGAAATCATAAAAACTCAAGCTACTAAGCAGCTATGCCACTCACAAATAGAAAGCCCCTCACCAAGACGGAGAGGGGCTTTCTATTTGTTACGGGAGCGTATTAATGGGAGTATTAATGGGAGTCCCTTGCTTGCAAAGTTTCGCTACGCGCTTGGCTTGCCAAGAACTCCCTGTTTTACTCTATATGATAAGCTCTGAAATTTAGGCTGTTGGTTTTAGCCTTTCACCATTTATTTCCCCTTACATCTCGTCGGTCAGCGGAAGTGTGAGGTGACCACGTTCAATGGCTCGAAGGACGAGGTCGGTGGCATTTCGGGCCCCAAACTTGAGCATGAGATTCTTTCGGTGGGTTTCTACCGTGTTTTCCGAGATGAAAAGGATGTGGGAGATCTCAACGGTGCTGTAGCCGTGAGCCATGGCCTTCAGTACTTCCATTTCGCGAGGTGATGGGGTCTCGGCGCGCGGTTGGCGCCTTGTCTCGTGGCGATGGAATTCCGGGCAGTAGTACTTTTGTCCCTTTGCCACAGCCTCAATGGCGTTCAGAATGTTGGCGGGGTCGGATGTACGCAGGGTAACTGCGTCCACGTCAAGGTCTTTCAGGCGGTGAGCCATCCACTGCTCCTCATGCAGCGTATTTACGATAATGCGTGCATCTGGATAGGCGGCGCGTATCTTGGAGATGAGCGTGAGGCCATCGGTGTCGGAGACATCAATGTCCACCATGTAAACGTCATAGCGCTGGAGCAACAACATGGACATCAATTCCTTGCCGCTACGTACGTACGTCGTGGAGCGAAGATATGGATTCCCCTCCAAAAGACTTCGCAGCCCCTCGAGGACGAGGGGGTGGTCGTCAAGCACGACGAGCGACAAACGCTTCTCGGTATTAGTCTGGTTGTCCATGTGAAACAAAGATTGAATTTCTTGGGTGCAAAAGTACAGAGAAGGTTAAAGATAACTTTCACGGATTGCCGTGATTTTCGTTTTACATACATAGACTCATGACGTATTTCGTGACACATGTTTGCCCATTGTGTCAAGGAAAAAGGATTATGCGGCTTGTCGGCGTGCTTATCATCTCTTTATTTAAGCTAAAAAAAGTCGAAATCAACCTCTCTGAAAGGTGGGAAAATGTCAACACTTTGCTCCTTTTGAAAAATTACGTTTTTATTCCGCGCCCAATCTGAGGAAATATGCGCATTTTCTGTTCACAGTCCACATCTTGGCGGCGTTTGCCGAATTAGAAGGATGGAAATGACGTCAGTTTTCATGGAAATCCCTACTTTTGTGGCCTGAAAAGGGGGATACTTCTTTCCTCCTTACATTCATTCATGGCTATGGAAGGATATATCAGGGTGGCGGCGGCCGTGCCTTCAGTGCGCGTGGCCGATTGCACCTATAACGCTGAACAAGTCGGCAACCTCATGGTACAGGCCGATGGACGCGGCATTGACATCATCTGTTTTCCCGAACTTTCCCTGACGGCCTACACCTGTCAGGATCTTTTCCAGCAGCAATGCCTGCTCGATGCGGCTGAAGGGGCTTTGCTCAACCTTCTTGAGCTGGGACGTGCCCTGCGCGTCGTGGCTGTAGTAGGTCTACCCGTTCGCCATCGTGGATGCCTCTACAACTGTGCCGTCGTGATGCATCGCGGCCGTATATGCGGCATCGTTCCCAAGACTTTTATTCCAGGGTATGGAGAGTTTTACGAGCCACGGTGGTTCAGCAGCGGCGCCATGATACCTGCGGGCGGACGCATACAGCTTTGCGGGCAGACGGTTCCTTTTGGCACCGGACTCCTCTTTGATGCCGGAGCCTACCGCTTCGGCGTTGAACTGTGTGAGGACTTGTGGGCGCCCCAGCCGCCTTCTACAATGCTGGCGCTTGGCGGTGCCGACATCGTGCTGAATCTCAGCGCGAGCGACGAACTTGCCGGCAAGCATGCCTACCTGCGCAGTTTGGTGATGGGACAGAGCGGACGCACGCTGTCTGCCTACGTCTATGCTGGAAGCGGATATGGCGAAAGTACGCAGGATCTCGTCTTTGGCGGCCAAGCCTTTATCGCGGAAAACGGCAAGATACTGGCAGAAGCCTGCCGCTTCAGCATGCAGCCCAGCCTGTCGGTAGCCGACGTGGACGTGGAAATGCTTCGCCACGAACGCCTGCGCAACACTTCCTTTTCCCAGTCTGCAGCCCAGATGCAACCGATTGTGAATGTGGAGGTGGCACAGGAGGGATTGGCTGACGGAAGCGTGGACGACGAATTGCTGCGTCCTGTCGACCCCCTGCCTTTCGTGCCGCAGGGAGAGGAACTTCCTGCCCGTTTGGAAGAGATCCTCTCCATCCAGGCCCTCGGGCTGGCACGGCGCTTAGAACACACACATGCGCGAACTGCCGTCATAGGCATCAGCGGTGGCCTGGACTCCACGTTGGCATTGCTCGTCTGTGTGCGTGCCTTTGATCTCCTCGGGAAGGAGAGACGCGATATCGTGGGCATAACGATGCCGGGTTTTGGCACTACCGACCGTACCTATCAGAATGCCCTCAGCCTCATGCGGGGTCTGGGCACGACAGTGCGCGAGATCAGCATTCGAGAAGCCTGCGAAGTGCACTTCCGTGACATCGCCCTTGACGTGGCGCAGCGCGATGTGACCTATGAAAACAGTCAGGCGCGCGAACGCACGCAAATCCTCATGGACGTGGCCAATCAGACGGGAGGCCTCGTAGTGGGTACTGGCGACCTCTCTGAACTGGCATTAGGATGGGCTACCTACAATGGTGACCAGATGTCCATGTATGGCGTCAACGCCTCTGTGCCCAAGACTCTGGTGCGTCACCTTGTGCGCCACGTGGCTGCCCTGGAGACTACGCCCGATGATGTGCGCACAGCTCTGCTCGACGTGGCTGACACACCCGTCAGTCCGGAACTCCTCCCGGCCGGTGAGGACGGTACCATTGCCCAGAAAACGGAAGATCTCGTGGGTCCCTATGAACTCCACGACTTTTTCCTCTACCATCTCCTGCGATATGGCAGGAGTCCAAAGAAAATACTTGCTCTGGCACGCCGAGCTTTTCGGAAGTCCACCGATCAGGTGTCGGCTCATGGCGACGAGGAAATACGTCACTGGTTGGGGGTATTCCTGCGTCGTTTCTTCTCCCAGCAGTTCAAGCGCTCGTGTATGCCCGACGGACCGAAGGTCGGCAGTGTGTCCCTCAGTCCTCGTGGCGATTGGCGCATGCCCTCAGATGCACATGCCAGCGTGTGGCTGGAAACTATTGAATAAAAGAAGGCAATGAGGTTCGTGAAGAAAATGGACTTGTTTGTGCTGCGGAAGTTCCTGCTCATCTTTTTCGCAGCCTTCTTCGTGACGCTCTTTGTCTTCATGATGGAATTTACCTGGCAGTACGTTGACAAGCTCATAGGAAAGGGTCTCACGCTTGATGTCATGGCAGAATTCTTCTGGCACATGGCCGTTACGACGGTGCCCATGTCCCTTCCGTTGTCCGTGTTGCTGGCCTCCCTCATCTCCTTCGGTAACATGGGTGAGAAACTGGAACTGTTAGCCATGAAGGCGGCTGGTATTTCTCTGGTGCGTATCATGGCCCCAGCCGGGGTCTTCGCTATAGGGTTGGCCTGCATATCCTTCGTTTTCCAGAATAAGTGGGCGCCGGAGGCTCAGCTGAAGATGCGCGCCCTGCTCTATAGTATGCAGCAGACATCGCCCGCACTGGAAATTCCGGAAGGCGTGTTTTACAACGGCGTGCCAGGCTTTAACCTCTTTGTTGAGCGCAAGGATGTGGTCACAGGGAAGCTCTACGGCCTTATGGTATACAAGACCGACCAGGGATTTGACAAAGCTCAGATTGTCGTGGCCGATTCCGGACGCATGGTGATGACAGAGGACAAGCTTCATCTCGTACTGGACATATGGGATGGAGAGCAGTTTGAGAACCTTAACGCCTCGCAGGCCGGGCGGATGGGCGTGCGCGACCAGCCCAGTGATCGTGAGACGTTCGGGTACAAACGCTTTATCATTGACTTTGACAGCAACTTCGACCGCATGGACGAAGACCTCCTGCGTGGGATGGCAACGACAAAGAACTTGACGCAGCTTCAGCAGACCATTGACTCGGTCAATGCCGAACTTGACAGCCTCGGGCGTGAGTTCTACGGCGACCTCATGAAGCGCATGCCTACGACCGCGCATACCATAGGCAAGAAGAACGTTGAAAAGGGCGCCACCGACAGCCTCAGGACGAGGGCGGGAAAGGTGGGCATTCCCCAAGTGCTTAAATCCTCACCTGAAGGAGAAAAGCTGGAGGGACGCCTGCTGACAGCCCTCCACCTTGCGCGCACGGACGTGGCGAGCGCAAAGGCAGAGCTGGAATGGCGGGGCAGTACGACGAAGGACGAGGAACGATTCGTGCGCACCCATCGCCGCGAATGGCACAGGAAGTTCACCTACTCCTTCGCCTGCATCTTCTTCTTCTTTATCGGTGCCCCCTTGGGAGCCATTATCCGCAAGGGCGGACTTGGTATGCCCGCTGTGATCAGCGTCATCATTTTCCTGCTCTACTACATCATTGACAACAGTAGTGCAAAGATGGCCCGCAACGGCTCGTGGAACATGATATACGGCATGTGGATTTCCAGTGCCGTGTTGGCACCCACGGGAGCCTGGCTGACGTATAAGGCTAACAACGATTCAGTGGTATTCAATATAGATGCCTACGTGGCTTTGCTGAAGCGCTTCTTCGGCTTTCGCTCGGCACGCCACCTGATGCCCAAGGAGGTTATCATCGACGAGCCCGACTATACCCGCCTATGCGCGGAAGTGGGTTCCCTTTCGGCCGACATGAAGCGCTATGCCGATTCGCAAAGGCTCTATCTGGCGCCCAGCTACATACGCATGTTCTTCCGCTCCGCCCCCGACGATACGGTGGCCGGACTCGCTGGGCGAATGGAGGCCATCGTGGAAGAATTATCCAACAGCCGCGACTATCGCGAACTGCACCTCCTGAACCGCCTGCCTCAGATGTATGCCAAGTCACACACGTCGCCCTTTCATCGCCATTCGTTGAACGTGGCATGCGGCATATTGTTGCCCGTGGGACTCTTGCTATGGTTGCGGGCATGGCGTTTCCGACTCCGCCTGTTGGCCGACCTGAGGCAATGCAGTAAAGTGCTCAGCGAGTTACTCGGGCGCATGAGCGAGAAGGTAGAGAGTCCCGCGGACAAGGAAGAACTTGATATGACAATTACAACAACAGAATAATTATATATGGTAAGACTTGCCACAGTAGAAGAAGCTCTGGAAGATATCCGGGCAGGAAAGTTTGTCATCGTTGTTGACGACGAGGATCGCGAGAACGAGGGAGACCTCATCATGGCAGCTCGGTTTGCCACCGAGGAAAGTGTCAACTTTATGATGCGTTATGGGCGGGGAGTGCTCTGTGCGCCAGTCACGATGGAGCGTTGCCGGCAACTGCAACTGCCCCACCAGGTGGAGGACAACACGAGCATGCTCGGTACGCCTTTCACCGTCACAGTCGACAAACTGGAAGGGTGCACGACCGGTGTCAGCTGCCACGACCGCGCAGCCACCATACGCGCCTTGGCCGACCCTTCCAGCACGCCCGAGACCTTCGGCCGTCCAGGACATATCAACCCCCTCTACGCACAGGACCGCGGGGTCCTCGTGCGCGCCGGACACACCGAAGCCGCCGTAGACCTCGCACGTCTTGCTGGTCTGGAGCCCGCCGCATGCCTCATAGAAATCCTTAATGAGGACGGCACGATGGCTCGTATGCCCGAACTGAAAGTCTTTGCCGAAGAACACAGGCTGAAGATTCTCACCATCCGCGATCTCATTGCATATCGTCTCCAGGAGGAAAGCCTCGTTGAGCGGGGTGAGGAGGTGGACATGCCCACAGCCTACGGCCACTTTCGCCTGATACCTTTCCGGCAGAAGGCAGGCGGCAAGGAGCACGTGGCGCTCATCAAAGGAACTTGGGAACCAGACGAGTCGGTCCTCGTGCGCGTACATTCTTCTTGCGTCACGGGCGATATCTTCGGTAGCCAGCGCTGCGACTGCGGCGAGCAGCTCCACAAGGCTATGCAGATGGTGGAGCAGGAGGGTAGGGGAGTCATACTCTACCTCAACCAGGAGGGACGCGGCATCGGGCTGATGGCAAAAATTGCCGCTTACAAGCTCCAGGAGGAAGGCTACGACACCGTAGACGCCAACGTCCACCTGGGCTACAACCCTGACGAACGCGACTATGGCGTCGGCGCACAAATCCTGGGACAGTTGGGCGTACGCAAGATGCGCCTCATGACCAACAACCCCATAAAACGTGTGGGGTTGGAAGCTTACGGGTTGGAAATCACGGAGAACGTACCTATTGAGGTGGAGCCCAATGCCTACAACGAGCGCTATCTTGAGACAAAACGTATCCGCATGGGGCATACACTTCATCAGAAGAAGTGAGCTGCCTCCTTCCCACGCTCTCGGTGTATGAACATCATGAATATGAAAACCTTCCAAATGCTTTCCTTGTTGGCAACCATCCTGTTGGCAGGGTGGGGAACATGCGGACTTTCAGCATGCCGCGGCGACCGCCAGGCGCAGCAGGAGCATGAGGTAGCGGCCGACACAACGCGCCGCATCACTCTCCTATTTGCCGGCGACCTCATGCAACACATTACGCAGATCAATGCGGCACGCATGCCTGACGGAAGCTACAATTACGACAGCTACTTCGAAAACGTGCAAGAATACGTGAAGGGCTTCGACCTTGCATTTGCAAACCTTGAGGTGACGTTAGGAGGACGGCCTTATACGGGCTATCCCACCTTCTCCGCTCCCGACGAGTTTCTCACAGCTATCCGCGATGCGGGCTTCGACGTATTGGCCACGGCCAACAACCATAGCTGTGACCGTGGACGTCGGGGGATTGAACGCACTATCCTCATGCTCGACAGCCTCGGCGTTACCCACCTTGGCACCTATGCCGACACCTTGCAGCGTGAGCGTAACTACCCACTAATCGTGGAAAAAGGGGGCTTCCGCCTCGCCCTGCTCAACTATACCTATGGGACAAATGGCCTTCCTATACCCCGCCCAAACGTAGTCAACCTCATCGATCGTCGCCAGATGGAACAGGACATCCGAAAGGCGAAATCCATGAAGCCAGATGCCATCATCGCCATCATGCATTGGGGCATTGAATATGCAATGGTGCCCAATGCCGCACAGCGTGAACTGGCCAACTGGCTCTTTGCGCAGGGTGTGGACCACGTCATCGGCGGGCATCCCCATGTGGTGCAGCCCGTTGAAGTGCACACGGATGCGCAGGGTCGCCGCCACATGCTGGTCTATTCCCTCGGAAACTACATCTCTAACCAGATGATGGAGAACAGTGACGGCGGCATGGTGGTGAGCATGACGCTTGAGAAGGATTCCACCGTGCGACTGGCCGATTGCGACTACTCTCTCTGCTGGGTGTCGCGCCCCGTCGTGAGCCACAGGAAAAATCATCGCCTCCTCCCTGTGGGCTACCCCGACAGCCTCATGAACGCCGAGGAGCGCCGCCTCATGAACCGCTTTGCCACAAACGCCCGAACCCTTTTCGGAAAATACAACTCTGGCGGCATCAAAGAGCATATATTCAACCAATAATCAGGGACCAATGAATACACAACAGCACCTTTCCGATTGCGTCAACCGCCTCTCTCCATCCGCCACGCTTGCCATGTCACAGCGCAGTGCCGAGTTGAAGGCGAAGGGCGTACCCGTCATCAACCTTTCAGTGGGCGAACCCGACTTTCCCACGCCTGCTCACATCAAGCAGGCTGCGAAGGAGGCCATAGACCAGAATTTCACCACATACAGCCCCGTGGCCGGATATGCCGACCTGCGCGAGAGCATTACCCAAAAGCTCCAACGCGAGAATGGCCTTTCCTATACGAAGGAGGAAATTTGTGTGTCCAATGGTGCCAAGCAGTGCGTCTCGGGAGCCGTCATGGCGCTCGTGAGCGAGGGCGATGAGGTCATTATTCCCGCCCCCTACTGGGTGAGCTATCCCCAGATGGTGCTCCTCGCCGGAGGAAAGCCTGTATTCGTGGAGGCTACCATAGACCAAGATTTCAAGATGACGCCGGCACAGTTTGAAGAGGCCATCACGCCGCGCACGCGTTTGCTCATCCTCTGCTCGCCCTGCAACCCCACGGGCAGTGTATATACGCAGGAGGAGATGGAAGGACTTGCCGCCGTCCTGCGTCGCCACCCCGATGTCTACGTCATTGCCGACGAAATCTACGAACACATTAACTATACGCGTACGCACGCGAGTCTGGCTCGCTGCGAGGGCATGCGTGAGCGCACCATCCTGGTAAATGGCGTCTCAAAGGCTTATGCCATGACGGGATGGCGAATAGGCTATCTGGCTGCTCCGCAGTGGATTGTCAAGGCCGTTAGCAAGTTGCAAGGGCAACAGACCAGCGGACCCTGTTCCGTCAGCCAGCGCGCAGCCATGGCTGCCTACGACGGGCCGCAGGAATGCGTCGAGGAGATGCGACAAGCTTTTCAGCGACGCCGCGACCTCATCGTCAGCCTGGCACGCGGGGTGCCGGGTTTTGAAGTCAACGTGCCGCAGGGCGCCTTCTACCTCTTCCCCAAATGCAGTAGCTACTTTGGCACCACCGATGGTCGTCATGTCATACAGAACGCCACCGACTTCGCCCTCTATCTGCTTGATGAAGCGCATGTGGCTACGGTGGGCGGTGACGCCTTTGGCTCGCCCGAATGCTTCCGCATGAGCTATGCCACGAGCGACGATAACATTCGTGAAGCCCTTTGCCGTATCCGCGAAGCATGCGGAAAACTGAAAAAAGTATAGGGAAGGAGAGGTTTTTTAAGTTTTTTTGTATTTTTGCGAGGTTAAAACGTCCGGAATGGCTGACCATACCATTGACATTGAACGCGTATTGCACGATAAGGCTGGCAAGAAGGCACGCTACGTGCCTCGTTTCGTCGTCAACCGCCTAAAAAGGCTTATCCATCAGGACGAGCTCAATGAGTTTATCCTCCAGGAAGGTGAGAAGCAGGGCGTGGAATGGGTGAAGGACTCACTGAAGTTCATTGATGTCACCCTTAAGGTGGTAGGTAGGGAAAATCTGCCCGACCCTGACGATGGCCGCCTTTACACCTTCGTCAGCAATCACCCCCTCGGCGGGCAGGACGGCGTTTCCCTTGGTGCCCTCCTTGGCGACCATTTCCACGGGCGCATCAAATATCTCGTCAACGACCTTCTGATGAACCTCCACGGCATGAAGCCCCTGTTCATCCCCATCAACAAGACGGGAAAGCAGAGCAGGGACTTTCCACGCATGGTGGAAGCCGTCTTCAAAAGCGACAACCACATCATCATGTTTCCGGCTGGGCTCTGCAGCCGGCGCATCAACGGGGTGATTCAGGACATACCTTGGAAGAAAACATTCATCCAGAAGAGTGTCGAGACCCATCGCGACGTGGTGCCTATACACTTCAGCGGTCAGAATTCGGAACGATTCTACCGCATAGCCAACATTTGCAAGCGCCTCGGCATCAAGTTCAACATTGCCATGCTCTTCCTCGTCGACGAAATGTTTCGCAACGCTCACAAGACCTTCACCGTCACCATAGGTAAGCCCATACCCTGGCAAACCTTTGATCGCACGCATTCGGCAACGGAGTGGGCAGCCTTCGTCCGCGAAAAGGTCTACGCACTCAAACAGTAAGAAAAGAAAGAATAGATATCTTCTCAATCCTTTTGACAAATCACTCCTCTTATGCCTTTGTGGGGAAGCGTCTAGGAAAAAGGATTGTTACTCGTCACAAATAATCCTATGGCAGTAGAAATCATACCTCCCGTTGACCGCCAGTTGATCCTTAAAGAACTTACACCTGAGCGCAAATTGCGCTCCACCAACAAAGGAGGCAACGACATATACGTTGTGACCTATCAACAAGCGCCCAATGTCGTGCGAGAGATTGGGCGATTGCGCGAAATAGCTTTCCGGGCAGCAGGAGGAGGTACTGGACTTGACTGCGACCTTGACGAGTTTGACACCTGCGAGCATCCCTACTATCAGCTCCTCGTCTGGGATCCTGAAAATCAGCTCATACTTGGTGGCTATCGCTTTCTGCCCGGCGATGAGGTTACCTTTGCTCCTGACGGGCAACCCATCCTGGCCACGAGCCACATGTTTCACTTCTCTGAGAAGTTCATCCACGACTACCTGCCCTATACGGCCGAGCTGGGACGCTCTTTCGTCACCCTGGAGTATCAAAGCAGCCGTACAATGACAAAGGGGCTCTTTACGCTCGACAACCTTTGGGACGGCCTTGGCGCACTGACCATCATCCTGCCCGAACTGAAGTATTTCTTCGGTAAAATGACGATGTATCCTACATTCTACCGCCCTGCGCGAGACATGATTCTGTACTTCTTGCGCAAACACTTCGGAGATGCCGACCGACTCGTCACACCCATCACACCCGTTCAACTTGAGACCGACGAGGAAGAACTTCGTAAGTTGTTCTGTGAGGACGACTTCCGTCGCGACTACTATATTCTCAATACCCACGTGCGCCGTTTCGGCTACAATATTCCTCCGCTGGTCAATGCCTACATGAACCTCTCGCTGACGATGCGATGCTTCGGCACGGCCGTCAATCACGAATTCGGCAACGTCGAGGAAACGGGCATCCTCATTGACGAAAGCGAAATCCTTGAGCAGAAGCGGCAGCGACACATCGAATCCTTTACACAGGAACATCCCGACTGGCAGCGCGACTTTGCCAATCTCCTTATCCACCGCGCCGAGCGGTAAGCCAATAATCCCTGAAACTTCTTGTGGTCTCAGGGATTCCTTTACTATCGGCGTAGGCGAATGCTGCTATCCTTTCTGTATGAGCTAACGGTCATTGGCATCAATAGCGCTTCCTCCTTTATCGTCATCATCGTCACCGCCACAGGCTGTGAGGATGAATGTACATGCTACCAGCATCATGGTAAAGGCCGCAAAAGAATTGAATCGCTTCATTGCTGTGTAGCTTTTGATGAGCTAATGTTTATGGCAATCACTGCCTACTATTTTCGCTACGAGGGTAAGGAAATAATGATTATTATCATTGGAACTATAAAAAAACCGTTCTTGAACCTTGAAAGGCAACATATATTTCTATCTTTGCTCTCGCTAAGAAAGATGTAGAACACGATAATGTCATACAAACAGGAACAGATAAAGCCTTACGACGCGGCGACAGGGAAAACGGAGCAGGTGGAACAGATGTTTGACCATATCGCTCCCACCTACGACCTCCTCAACCACAGCCTCTCCTGGGGCATTGACCGCAGCTGGCGGCGTGCCGCCATCGATTCCCTGCGCCCCTATCGTCCTCAGCGTATCCTTGACGTAGCCACAGGCACAGGCGACTTCGCCATACTCGCTGCCAAACTCTTGGAGCCTGAGGCTCTGCTTGGAGTAGACCTCTCTGAAGGCATGATGGAGGTGGCACGGCAGAAGGTGGAGCGCGAAGAACTACAGGGCGTCATCCGTTTCCAGAAAGAGGACTGTCTCAATCTCTCATTCCCCAACGGTTCATTCGACGCCCTGACAGTGGCCTATGGTATCCGCAACTTCTCCGACCTTGATTGCGGACTCCGCGAGATGCACCGCGTGTTGCGTCCAGGAGGACGCCTTGTCATCGTTGAACTCACTGCCCCCCGCCACTTTCCTATGCGTCAACTTTTCTGGCTCTATTCTCATGTATGGATGCCACTCATCGGTCGCCTTGTTTCCAAGGATAGCCGTGCATACAGCTATCTCCCAGCTACGATGGAAGCCTTTCCGCAAGGCGAAGAAATGAGGCAAATCCTCATGCGCGCAGGCTTCTCCGATGTCAATTTTCGCCGCTTCACCTTCGGCCTCAGTACGCTCTATACGGCTGAAGCATAGCAACGTTCCTCCTGTCACTCACCACTTGTTATGTCCAATCTCTACGGTCTCATCGGCTATCCCCTTGGCCATAGTTTTTCTGCAGCATTCTTTGCAGAGAAGTTTTCGCGTGAGCATGTTGATGCAAGATACGAGAACTTTGAGATGCCCAGTGTTGGCAAACTGCGTGACTTCGTGAGAGCCCATCCGCAACTACGCGGTTTCAATGTCACCATTCCCCATAAGCAAGCCGTTATTCCTCATCTTGATGACTTGAGCGAGGAGGCCAGGGAAATAGGAGCTGTGAATGTCGTGAAGGTGTGCAGGGGGCGTCTTGTCGGTTACAATACAGATGTTCTTGGCTTTGTGCGTTCCCTTGAACCCCTTCTTCCTTCGGAAAGTGAGGGTAAGGTAGCCCTTGTCCTCGGCACTGGGGGAGCCTCAAAGGCTGTCTGCTATGGACTGCGCGGGCTCGGCTATCATCCCCAGTTCGTCAGTCGCACGCGCCGAGACAGCATCATCTCTTACGCCGACCTCACCCCCGCTCTCATGGCCGAAGCCCACCTCGTCGTCAACTGCACTCCTCTCGGCATGTATCCCCACGTGGACGTAGCCCCCGACATCCCCTACCATTTGTTGACGCCCCGCCACATACTCTACGACCTTGTCTACAATCCCCCCGAGACGGAATTTCTCCGTCGGGGACGGGAGCACGGAACCATCACCAAAAACGGCCTTGAGATGCTCCACCTCCAGGCCGAAGCCGCCTGGGAAATATGGAATGCGCCTGCAAGGGCGTAGGGGTGTAGCCCCTCCAGCCATCACCTTTTGGGTGAAATGACGATGTACTTTGTTTGCACGCACATGTCCATGTCGTCACGCCTCGCTCGAAGAATCCATTTCTGAAAATCTCTCCATGAAAGAGTGCGGGGGTAGAGTGTGCCGGACGGTGAATGCTTAAACTCGTCTAATGCTTTGGTGAACTTGTGGGGTGAGAAGATAAAGTAGATTTGGTTGATGTCCTGATGCTCGCCTTCTGTCGTGAGTGTGTATTCGTCTATCTCATCGGGGTTTTCTCCTGGAGCATATATCTTGCGGCTGAAGAAGGTGTATTCATGGTTGTGGATGATGGGCTGGACACCGCTCTTGCTGTTTGAATATGGCAGTAGGCAATATGCATTTTCTCCATCCAGCAAGTATATGGAAAGGAAACCATCTACTGGGGACGTGAAATGGACAAAAATGCTATTACCAGCAGTAAACTCACTGCTTTCCAGTTCAACCTCAGGCTTGTTGCGTAATATTTTTGCTTCGAAGTTTATAGTGTTGTTGCTGATTTCTCGAGCTTTTCCCCTGACTGTTGCTTTGACGACGAGAAACTCTCCCTCAAGTGTCGTGGTGACGACGGGTTCTTCAATGTCTGCAATCCATTCGCCTCGCAGCTCTCCTTCCGAAGCGAGGTGCACAAACTTAGAATCGGTAAGATTGTTTCTGGTAATCATACTCGTGGCCGAAGCCCCACTAATGACTGTTCCGAAGTTCTCACGCAGAGCTTCTGTCTTGGCACGGGCAATGGCCCGTCGCTTGGCCCCTTCAATGGTTTCATTCGGCGAAGCATAATATATGTAGGTGTTTTCTATGGTTTTGATGCTTTGCCCCAAGATAGGTGGAATGAATACAGCAAACCATACAAGGATTAATATGACTTTTCTCATGGTCTTGGCAATGAAGTGTTATCTATTCAGTCGCCAGTCACCCCATTCAGATTCAGGGAGTGCGCTATATATGGTTGGCGACTGAAGCTTTCCATTAAGTCGGATGCTTTGTTGCTTGACGTTTCTACTGATGTATTCTGCCAGATGCTTGTAGGAAGTCTTTCCCTTATCTTCCTGTAGTTTCTTGAGGAGGAAATAGGTGAAAAGGCCATGCTTTTGATTAGCGTAGGGATAGGCAGTCTCATTGCCGGTGCATGCACTGAATACAACCATATTGCTGACGGGTGTCTCTTCGCGAGGGGTAATGATGACTCCGCGTGACTCCCTGTCCATGACCTGTCCGTCTTTTTTCGTTCCGCTGAAGCAGGCGTCAAGGAAGACTGTGACGTTGGCCGGGTGATAGGCTGTCAGCTCTTCATAGAAGTGCGACAACTTGTAGCCAGTGGAGATATTGCGTGGAGAGGCATCTGTGGGAAGTAAGTAAGACTCGTTGGTGCGTGAGTCAGGGAGACCATGCCCGGAGTAGAAAACTATCAGTTTCATGCCCTCGTATGCCTGCTGAAAATCTTTGATTCTGTCTACAGCATCAGTCATCTCGTTGCCAGTCGCGTTATACCTGCATACGATGTTGCCTTCCGGGATGCCTAAAACGTCAGTGCAGTATTTTCTAAAGGAAAGACCGTCTTTAAGCGCAAAGGGGACACTGTCAACATTCTTGTAGTGTTCGTTGGCGATGATGAGTGCAAAGACGTTCTCGTAGGTGTCTTTTGTTTTAGGGATATTGACATCAATGTCGGATTCGCCGACGTTGATGGGTTCTTCTTCTGTAGGTTCAGGTGTCTTCGGAGCAATCGGACGACTGATTTCCACCGATGCAAGGAAGTCATCGTCATTCCAGACTGGTCGTGCAATCTTTATTCGGCCGTATACTAGTTGCTGGTTGGCATCGTATAGGTAGGATTGGCCATAAGGCGTAGCAAATATAGCCTTGGAAAGGAGGAGCTTTCCCGACTTATCTATTTTGAACTGAGGTTCCAAAATCTTTACGCCACTCCAGCTGTCCTTAAACTTTTTGGCCTCTCCTTCTGTAATAGGAACTTTTAGGTAGATGTCACCTTGGGGAGTAATGATTTTGTAGGTCTGGTGGTCAGGGTCGTATGGCTTGATGGTTAAGTCGTCAAGGTTATAGAGGAAGGCATATTCCGATATGAAGTCTCGCTCTAATTCGTTGCGAGTTCTGATGATGAGTTCCTTGCGCGTTTCTGGATTTACGCGTTTCTGGTATGCACTTGCTGGTTCAAACTCTCCGCGAAGTTCCCATTCTGCCAACAGTTTATCTAAACGCGGTTTATACCATTCGTTGAAATTGGGAATGCCCGATGTCTGTGCTGATGAGCCATCTCCAAGACTGATGTTGAGTTGTGCCTGCTCTCTGAGTTTCTCGGCTTCTGCGTTACGCCCCGTCTGCGTCATGGCATCGGAAAGAGCATAGAGGACACGTTGGTCTCCCTTTATATTGATAGGGTTGTGGCTTAAAGGTTCCAACAAGTAGATGACATTATTGAAATGTGCTTTGGCACTGTCGTTTAGGGCAGCTTTACTTTCCTTGTCCATGGACGCATTACTCTCATTGACGAGTGCACAGGCGTAGTTGTAATGGCAAAAGGCAAGTTGCTTGATGAACTGGACATCACTTTTTCTATGTTCCCAGAATTCCTGATAAATGGTCAAAGCATCTGCAAATCGTCCGTGACGGTCGTCTACGGAGGCTTTGAATAATCTCAGTCCGGAGTCGTCTGGGGCTAGAGCCAACCCCATGCTGAGCATCTCCTCTGCCTTGTCGTCATTATTCCGCTTCTTCGCCAGCAATATGGATTGTTTAATCATCTTTAAACTGCGGGGATAGTTCATGATACCCTCATCAAGCACCATAGCCTCCTCGTCGTATTGCTCCAAAATGTCTAAATCGGCAGCAAGGAATTCATAGCAAATTTGCTGATTTTGCTTCTCGCCCAACTCGATATATTCGCGCAGGAACTGTACTGCTTTTGCATAATCTCTGGAGTTGTGCGCCTCGGCGGCTACGATGAAAACGTATGCAGGATATTGAGAATTCCGATTAAAACGCTCTCCGTCAAATAATGGCATCAAGGGGATGTTCAGATAGCATTCCAGATAGCGGTATGCCGTATGGTTGTCGCCGTGTCTGCTGAAATAAATACCCGCCTCCTCAAACTCGGCTCTCAACTGACGGATTTTGGCTTTCATTGCAGCGTATTGGGGCTCAGCTATGGTGTCCATACACTTACAAAAGCTAAGGAAACAGTCCATCAGTGTTGGGTATAATTTTTCTCGTTCAAAGGATGGATTGGTCTTTTGCTTGAAATAGGCTGCGTAAGCCGAGTCTGCCGCAGTATAGTACATCTGAGCTTCCGACTGAACTAACGTATCATTTGTCGGTTCGGAATGGTACGTCGGGTCAGATGAACTTTCAGCCACAGTCTGACAATATGAAAAAGTGGCATAGAAGACAAAGCCAAGAGTCGCGAGTAGGCGTTTCATCTATATAACAGAGGATAATGGATATGAGGGCGTGCCTGTTTTGACACGCCCTCAATGTATGTGTGTCATTTAAAATGCAATATCATGGAAAACAAAGGTTACGGAAACACGACGGTATTGTGCTCCATCTTCCTGAGCTACGCCAACCGAGTATGTATCAGTCGTTTTCATGTTGTTCAGCTTGACCACATTCTTGTGGATGAAGTCACGTACACTGATTGCACGGAGCAGAGACAGCTGTTCATTTGTCTTGATGGGATCTGAGGTCGTAATGGTTATCGTCTCAGGCTTCCCATTGATAGTTACAGTCTGATTGTTAATGTCTCCATATTTTCCGTCATACATGATTCTGCTCTTGATAGGCTTGGAGTCTGCAGAGCCGTGGTAGTTGATGTGTACGGTCTTATGTGCTTTCATGTACTCGGCGAACTCTCCGTTTAGGGATTCATTGATGATTTTCAGCATGGCAGCAGATGCATTGGAGGCCTCCGCATCATACTTGCCAGGTGCGAAATCATCCTGTGCACTGAATTCGTCATCGACAGTGTATCTGTAGTTGATGTGGTAATCGGCTTTACCCCTTTCTGTCGGGACAAGTTTCGATGTTACGGTAATTGTGGTGTGGTCGCTGAGGATGTTTTGTTCTTTTGCTTCCTGGATAATCTTCTTGGCAGTCTCTTGCAAGCGTATGTCGTTCTGCATGGACTGGTGGATTGCTGCAATGGGTAGAAATCCTTTTGTGTCGACATATTTATTGTCTTCAGTCTGAACATAAGAATAGGTCTTTCCTGTTGCAGGATTTATAGATTCTGTGTAGAGGATTTCAAAACTGTCATCTGGGTTCAGGTTGTAGATCGTATTGGTGAAGTTGATATCGTTGATAGTCTTGAAACTATTGATTTCAGATAATGGAACGTTGAGCGTGATGATAGGCATGTCAGTAAAGACAACGCCAAGAAGTTGTGAGTCGGTATTATACAAGAGGTCTTCTTTGTTCGTGTTGGAACGGTTTCCAGCCATTTGCGTTGAGATTTCCTTGGTGAATTCAAGACGCTTGGCTTCAATGGTCTCTTCTGAGGTTCGAGCCAGATAGTCGGCCTTGCTTTCTCCCTTCAACCGTCTCATCCAAGTGTTCATGCGTTCGTTGACACCCGCTTGCATCTGCTCGTACAGCGACATAGGCTTGGCCATGGTCTGAACGGCCGGTATTGCCGGAACCTTATAGGTCTTATGTCCAAAGTTGAAGGATACTCCAAGCAACAAGGATGAAAACCAGTCTGTAGAGTTGTTTTCGAGCCCGTTAAAATAGTCCGCAGTGTTGTTCAGTCGATATTCCAGAGAAACGGTCAGCGGTTTGGAGAGTTTGTAGTCAAATCCCATACCTACTCGCAGGTTGTGCCCGAAGTCTGACAATGAGACATCTGCCATAGCACCTTTGTCTGTGACAACGTTCAAGCCCAATCCCCCAAGAACGTAGAGTCTGTGTCCAGACTTAGATCTCTTGCTGAAAAGGGGCAGCAGGTTTACCATAATATCGGCATCAAAATTCAGATAGTTGAATTTTTCATATTCTCCCATATACATCACTTTGGAGCTAAGCCCCTCGGCACCAATGCGTACACCGACATCGGGAATAAACCAGCGTCCGACGTTTAGGCCGAAGTTTGGCTGTATCAGTTTGGTGCGGCTTCCTGGGGTGAATGGAAGTTGTATACCTCCCATCCCTTGTACAAAGTAGTGGGAATCGTGTTTCGTGCTATTTTGTGCACAGACAGGCATTGAAATAGCGGATAGCAATAATGCACCTGCCAATAGTTTCATTTTGTTCATTGTCTTAATGTTATAGATGGTTAGTTTTAGGTATGTTCTATAAATTCGTTTTTTTACAGACGCTTTCTCGACAAGGCATAGCCGAAACAAGTTTCGCTCTCTTCAGACTTAGCGACAACGTTCGTTTTGTCGTTTGCGTATCTTGTTATTCTCCCGTGCTGAGGAGGATGACCCTTGCTGATGTGTTGTCCATACCGGGCATGGTCAGCCCAATCTTGGCTCCGATGAATGTGGGGTCGCATACAATGTAGGGTTCTCCGCCTACCAGAAGAAAATCTCCTTTCACGGCATGGTCAGGGAAACTGACGGCTGTAGCAAGGTGTCCGGGGTAGTAGACGAGGCAAACCTTCAGGCCGAGCAGATCGCGCACGAGTCGAGAGAAGAGAATGGAGCGGTCTTCGCAGTCGCAGTAGGGGTAGTAGAGGGACTCTTCAGCAAAGAAGGCACGGTCGCCTCCCCATACGGTGTCATCGTATTCGTACTGAAAGGCTGTCTGTACCCAGTTGAGTAGGCGTTCGGCCGCGTCGTATGGGTTGAGGCCGGAGATGCGCGAGCGGATGGCCTGTAGAAGGTTTTCGCTGAGCGTAATGTCAATCGGCGTATTGGCATAGATGGCCCAACGCGTCATGATGTTGTCGTCAATCATTGAAGTTGGGTAGGTCTCGTAGAAGTCGATGAGGTTTTTGTTTACTTCCATTGAGAAATCCATGTTCTCAAAACGTGTTGACTTGAGATGCCGGGAGTCGGAATTATTTTCTGACAACACCATGGGCTTGCTGATGATTAGGGAAAGTGGTTTTTCGCCAGGATAGGACGCGGTGCAGATGCGGAGCCCATTGATGTCGCCTCCGTAGACGTAGAAGTTGTCGCCGTCAATGGCGTAGTAGGGTTGCTGGAATATGGTGTGTCGGGATGTATAGAGCATGTATATGCTATCGTCGGTCATGGCAAGGCGCATCTTATAGCCTGACTGCTGATAGAGGTAGGCCATGAAGAGTATGCTTTCGTTTCTGTCTTGGAAGCAGGCGGATGCAAGTGCGTCAAGCATCTGCAGGTAGGCCCAGTCTCCAAGCTGATGGATGTGGCGCAGTTCGAGGCAGTCTCTGATGGTATTGTTGTAGTCAAGGCTGGCAAAACGACTGAAAACATCGGCCACAGCTTCTTCCGTCACTTTTCCCATGGTGAATGTCTCTTTGTGGGAGAAACGCACGTGCAGGGGAGTTCCGAAAAAGGTGAAATCTATGCGCTCTATACTATCCTCTTCCTGTTCGCGTATGGGGGTGATGGGGAGAGGCTGTGGCTCGATGGGTATTTCTATCTTTATTGTGTCGATGGCGGGGATAAGTTTTTTTTCTTCAAGCATTTGCTTCTGCTCGTCCTCTTGGGGCGCTGTCACGGGAGGGACATTGTCTTCACTTGGCATGGGCTTGGGGGGCTGAGCACCTATGGCTTCCCAAGCATTTCTGACAAACTGGGCATAGGTGCGTATGGCGTTCAGGCGAAATTCGTCATACTTGCGTTGTGCCTCCTGTCGGAAGGCATTGAACTCTTCTTCATAGGGATTTCGGCTCACGGCAACTTCCCTTGTGACCGTAGCAGGGTCGCTGTAGTGTCTTGAAGAGAGTTCCCCGTTGCCAAGCAGGCGGCTTTTTGCATAGGCAAGGTATTGCGTCGTCAGCTGGATGACAGAGTTCTGACGATTCGCTACCATGCTGCCCACGCTTCCTTTGCCGGGAGTTTTAAGTACGTATTTCTTTTTGGCTTTTTCGTCAAGCAGCTCTACTTGCGCTTTGTATGGGATGTTCAGTATGGACTGAGGCGTCAGCGTCTCGCGGAGGCGCAGTTCGTGTCTTGCTGTGCCTGGTGTTTCTGCAGCGATGTGTCCGGTTATGCTCATGACAATGTATTTCTGTGCATATGCCATTGTGGCGCAGCCAGTGAAAAGCAGGAACAGAGTGATTATTTTGTACTTCATGGTGGTTCTATGGATTCGTGTGATATGCTGAAGAAATAAAAAGTCAATTGGTATTCCTGTTGCTATTGACCAGACCTTATGGCCATTATGCCGTAGAACTCTTTGGCTCCGCCCAGAAAGGGTATTGCTGCCATGGCCCAACCGAGGTTGACATTGTAGCCTGTGAAATAGAATATGAGGAAAGCAATCCAAACGAGCAGGATGGTCCAGAGCGTGACAAGAAGACCGACAAAGAAAGTGGATGTGAGCATGAAGCGCAGCCAGTCCGTGGTCAGGCGTTGTCCCCATCTGAGATACTGCTTTCGCATGATATGGGTGAGGAGAACGACTAAGAATGAAATAACGGCAATTAGGACAACGGGGAGGGTCCTGACTTGGGAGTTTTCCAGCAGGGTCTGTACGGAGTAGGCAATCAACTCCACACCAGGCATCTCGCCCAATGGTGTGTAGTGTCTGTCGGCCAACTCTGCGGTAGCTCCAAAAAGTACGACATGCCCCTCAATCCAGTCGCGGTATGCCTGAATGGAATCGGAAGGTATGACCCGAAAGATGGTAGGACGGAAGTTTACAGCAAGCTTCTCTTGCTGCAGTTCTGCTATCTGCCCGTCTGAAAAAACAGAAGCTACTCTCCAGACGAAAGAATCGCTTCGGTCCTGACCCATTGATCGAAGTCGCAAAGTGACGTTCCGTTTCAGGCCGCCAATCAACCTGCGCTCAAAGTTGGTGTATCCCTCTTTCGCTTTCATTCCCGGAGTAAAGAAGGAGTGAATCTCCTTGCTATAGCCGATAGAGTCGTCCACGTAGTCTTGCACGCGATAGGAGAAAACGATATTTTCGTTTTCAGCTATATTGGCGAGTCGGAGGTCGCTGAGTGTGTCGTCTTTCAATCCTTCGAAGACGACATCCACACCCACCACCTTGGGGCCTATGGCTTCAATCTCTTCCAACTTGTCTGCAATAGCTTCACGGGACGGAAGGTCGGTCATGTCCACTATGGTGATGACGTGGCTGGTATCGGCTGTTCCGTTTTCTTGCAGGACGTGGTAGAATATGTCTGTAAACGAGAAGTCCTTCATCGTCTGGGCTACCGGCCCAAGAAAGGCCAACTTGATGGCCATGGCACCGAGTATGCCCATCGTGATGAAAGCAAACAGGACGGTACAGATATCTTCAATTCCGAGGATTTTCTTACGCATATTGATTATCAGAAACGCATTGTGCGCCACGTCTTAGCCACGTTGGCCGAGGTGTTTGTGGCGGGAGTTTGGCTCTTGCGCAGTTGCAGTTGCGGCGCTTTCTCTGAAACTTGTTTTTGCAGGTTGTCTGACAGATCTCCGAAGGATATGTATCCGTGAGAGTCACGAAGATTCTTCAGGAGATAATAGGTAAAGAGGCCATGCCCTTCCTGTGCATAGCCTTGTGCCGTTTCATTTCCCTGGCTTGCCGAGAATACAACGACATTTCCATTGCCGAAGGTGGCATCTTCCACTTCAATCTCCACACCGCGTAGTCCTTCCGATATGCTCTCATTGTCACGGTTGACGCCGCTGAAGCATGCGTCAAGGAAGACGGCAGTCTGGTAAAAGGCGAAATCGCCTAATCTTGAGTAGAAGTTGTCAAGTGATATGCCACGTTTCGGGTTGGTGCCACGGACGTCGGTGGGGAGGAGGTAGGCTTTGTTTTTGTTCTTGATGTCGGGCACGCCATGGCCGGCATAGTAGACGATGAGTTTTTTCTCCTCCCGGTTCTTGAGAGTTCCAAGCCAGTCTTCAAACTCTTCCTCAAGAATCATTTCTTTTGTGGCATCCTCAACGAGGTGGATATTTCCAACAGGTATTCCTAACGTTTTCTGACAATACTCACTGAAAATGCGGGCATCATGGATGGCATATGGTACCTTTCCTACAAAACGATAGTTCTGATTGCCGATGATGAGCGCGTAGGTGTCGTTGGCAGAGTATGAGGTAGAGGGTATTCCGGCATCAAGCAGGCTGGTCTTGGCGTCGTAGTCCTCAGCAGCGATTACACTGTTTGTCTCAAAATATTTTTCAACGCTTTCCTTGCTCAAGCCATACTCATTGCAATTACCCACAGTGATGTAGGGGGGAAGTCGTCGTAACTCACCATCATAGAACGTGTGGCTTACCTTGCCTTCTTCTTTATGCTCCGTGGCAAAGACAAGATGTCCGAGGATGGCTGTCATGCCGACTTCGACAGCATTAAGGCTTTTGCATGATGCATAAGCTTGGTCGCCTACACGGCAACGGTCGGGAATGTTGACGTTTAGGAGGTTGTGACAGTTGGCAAATGCGATGGTGCCGATCTCCTGCACCTGTACGGGCAAGGAGATAGTCCGCAATTGTGTGCAATTTAGGAATGCTCCCCAGCCTATTTCGCGCAGGTTTGTACCCTTAAAAACGACTTCCTGTAGTGTTTCACAGTTATAGAATGCGCACGAGCCAATGCGGATGATGCCGCTGCCGACCTGTACTCGCTTGACGTTCAGACCCCGTTTTAGCCAAGGAGCAATGTTCATTTTCGTGTCGTAATCAGGAAGTACCGCATAGCTCATATTGGTTCCCACGTCGGTAAGGAAAAGTGTTACACCGTCAAAGGTCCATTTGATATCGTCACTGCATTTTCCTTCTATTTTTGTGAAGGACTGTCCATGGGCAATCGTTGAGGCCGTGAGGACTATGGATAATAGCGCAAATAACTTTTTCATAATGTTATCGTTTTGAATTTCTCTGACTCTAATGATACATCAGTTCTAATTGCGGAACTGGATAAAGAACCGGTTTAGGGAAGTGTCGAATTTGTAGGAGTTGTTTCCAAATGTGCTGGGGGATGTAGACTTGTATTTCAGGTTGGCGGCGCGGTATTCGTAGCCGATACCGATGCCCTTCCAGCTCAGCACAATGCCGAAACTTTGCGTAACTCCATGCCCCCAGTTCAGTTTGGTGCCGCTTTCCATCTTTTCATGAGCAGTTCTGTTCTGTCCTGTCGTTGCTTGGTTCACGTCGGCATCTCCATCATTCAAGAAAAGTAGGAGTGAAGCTTGATAACCAATGTGATAGTAACAATGAAGTTGAAGAAAGTGAGCACCGCGGCTCTTTGTTCCTGTAAACGGGGAAAGAGTAATGGAAGGGCCAAGCTTCATTCCGTAGTCTGCCTCGTATTTTTCGAGATTCCACGGGATATAGTATTGTGTGTCCCGACTGGTGTTGCCCTCAGGGACAAAGGTATTGCTGCTATCGTAGAGATTTCTTCCGTCTCCCGCATGCTTGATATGCGACACGTTTAGGTCGATGCCTGTATAGTCAATGTTGAATTGAATGACATTTGCGATGGGTTTTTTGTGAAGACGATAGCTGCGCCCTAATTGCAGTGATGCGGCCCAATCACTTTCGTATTTGGGGACAATGCCTTCTGTCACACCTGTAGGATAATCTTCTTTGGGAGATAGTGCCATTGAGCCAAAACTGAGATTGTAATAGGAACGCCGTTGCCATACATTGGCAAAGTGACGTTCGGTCATGTTGCGGGTTGTCACGCCTTGTTGTTCTGCCATGATGTCATCTATGGATGATATCTCTTTCCGCTCTTTATTTTCCGTCTGGGCAAATGATGTGCTCGCAAGAAGACAGCCTGCCAGCAAGGCCATAGTTTTTCTGTTCATTCGGTTATGATGCTATTGAGGGTTTTTATTTCAAGGGAGAAATGATCCTTATCCACTTCTTGTCTACGACCATGTCGGGATCCTGCCTTTGGCAGCGCAAGAGCCACCGTTGGAAATCATGCGTGCTCAACGAGCCGGGATGGCGGTTGTCGCGGGATGTCTCGTTACATTTCACGAAAGGGTTAGGAGAGAAGATGAGGACAATTTGGTTCTCTTCCTGTGGGTGAATCGTTCGTAGCTTATAGTGATAAGCGGAGGAATCATATACTTTGTCGAAAAGCGTGTAGGAATGTCCCGCCTTTACGGGAAATTTCCCGTCGGAATCCTTAGGGTAGGGCAGAAGACATGAGGTATTATCGTCTCCGGAAATCAGGTATGCGGCCAGATAGCCATCTGCTGGTGACTGAAATTGAAGGCATAGGCGATCATTGTTCGAGAATTCTGTCGTCTCAGTCATATTGCCGTCTGAATTCCTCAGAGTTGCCCAATGCAGCTCCGTCTGTGCTTGGACAATCTCTCTTGCCCTGCCGGCCACCTCGGCACTGAAATATAGTTTACCGTCAGCATAGCGAATGTCCAAGACGGGGGTCTCCGAGTCGCTGAGCCATTCACCCTTAGCCATAGCCACGGTGTTTTCCCAATAGTACGAGCGTGAGCTTTCACCGTTTGTAGTGGACTGGGTGTCTATGACATCAGAGGTCACCATCTCCCCAAAGGCTTTCTTTATAGCTTCGGCCTTTGCCAATTCAATACTCTTTTTCTTGGCTTCCTTGAGCGTGATATTGTCATTGTCGCTCACTACATAGACATACTTTCCGGTAACATTCTTTACCTTCTGACCATGACAGACCTGAGAAATTGTCAGCATGGCAAAAGATAGGCTAAACATGAGGAAACGTGCTGTTTTCATCTTTCAGTTGTCCTATTGGTGAATGATATATAGCAGCAAGACTTCAATCTTACCTTCCGGAGTAGGTCTTGAAAGTGCAAGAGCCGGGCGGGGAAGCGAAACACTCTCCGCCGACTGAAGCCTAAAGGATGAGTCAAAGGATGAGGTCGAAGTGACGGTG
Organism: Alloprevotella sp.; assembly: GCA_017446765.1. Taxonomy (GTDB): domain Bacteria; phylum Bacteroidota; class Bacteroidia; order Bacteroidales; family Bacteroidaceae; genus Alloprevotella. Next base: position 2,105 of record JAFSQD010000011.1, on the reverse strand, counting down.
TCTGCCGTCACTTCGTTCTTCGTTATACTCTGAGAGGTGCCTTCAATTCTGCTGTTTTGCAACCTGACATACTGCGTGGCAGCTTTGTGGGTGGCATGTCTCATGGCTTCGTTGGATGTCCGGCCTATGGCACATGTCTCTAATAGGTCTGCAAACGGACCGGCCTTGTCACGGAGAAAGTAGTAGCGCCGTACGACATCTTCAAGACTTCGCGTCTGCTCCCATGCAGTCCAACCCTCATCCTTGAAACGCTTCAAGGATTGTTGGTATTCTTTTCTCAATGCTTTGTTGCGCAGCGGATCCTCAGCCAAGGAGGTTGATGGTACCAGCCAAAGCATGATGAGCAGGATTGCCGTAAGGTTGCGTGCCATGACGGGTTACCAGCCCAAAATGTCGTCAAGTCTTTGTTGAAGGCCATCGGCGCCACTCTCCAAATTTCTCCGAACAGCAGCTTTTGCAGCGGCTTTTGCCATGTCGCTATTGTAAGCCAGCCGGACCAGCACCTCCTTGTTTTTGTTCTGTAAGGGACGGTATACTTCAATCACGGGGATGACGCGTCCCAGGCTTTGAATGATAAGTGTCCTGCCCGCTGCTATGCTTTTTGTGACGGAGGCTGCCTCCTCTTGGCTTAATTGCTTGTTGGCCACACTGTTTTCCACCAGTGCTGCCACTTCTGTCTGTATCTGTCCCGCAAGATTCTGCTTGGCCAGTTCCATGGCTTGCATCTTCGCTGCGTCGAAAGTCTCTCCGATGCTCATAGCTTCTGCCATGATATACTTCGGGAAAAGCGTCTCATCATACTCCATCTGCATCGTGAAGGAACGATCAAGCTGCTTTTCAATGGGAAGGGCGCCAGGCGTAACAAGCCATCCCGCTTTCTTCATGGATTTGGCTTCTTTCTTGGCAGCCTTTGAAACCTTTTTGCTCAAATCGGCTTGAGCCGCTTTCTGAATCTCTTTGCGCTCTTTAATCTGCTCTTTGGAAAGTTGCGCCGACATGCTTGTGCAATAACTCAGGAAAAGAAAAGCACACAATACTTTAGATATCTTCATGACATGTAGTTTTGTGGTCTGAAGATCCCGAGGTCAGACAAGTGGGGGATAAAATGAATAGAAACTACCTACAAAAAAGAAGCGGGACCTGGTTCCGTAGCTTATCCCGCATACTAGGCCTCGCATTGCCATCCGCCGAAGATAAGCAACATGAGGCCCACGCTCTGTATGTATATACCAAATCGCAGAAGTCATGTCGACTACAGCGGTGGCATACGTACATATCTGTGGACGCTCTGGTTGCTTTATCGTGCGGCGGAAGTGAGTTGCGAGTTCAGTATGCCACAGATAAAACGTCAGAAACGTCTTTTCAATAAGATAGTGCATCCTTCTGCCCAAAGGCAGTAGTATGCGCAGCAAAAGTATATACATTTTTCAAATGAGCCAAATAAATTCCATATAATTAATGAAAGTCAATTCAAATGCGGATGCAGGAAAGTCCATAATCAGCCATGCTTAGAGTTTATGATAATTCTCGGACAAACCGAGCGCGTGGCGAAACTCGGACAAGCCGAGCGCGTAGCGAAACTCGGACAAGCCGAGCGACAAGGCGACCACGTGTTTCCCCTTTACATGAATTTGGAAAATCTTTTTTACGAAGAAATCTGCTACCACTGCTACCCACAACTTGTAGCCGCCATATTGTCAGTGAGTTATGAGCGTGTATGGGGTGGCAGTAGGTAGCAGTAGGGACATCAGAAATGGGCGCTTAGCATGTCGCCACCATGCACTTGAGGGGGGCGATAGCGTCGCTTTTGGGGCGCGAACTGTTTCCCGTTTCCTCATAACGTTACCCTATATTGTGCCTGCAACGTGCTTATCGTGTCGATTCAGATGAAAAAAGTGGCTTATCGTGTCGCCTCGATACCTACGTGCCCTTTTGCCGCACGCCGTACGTTGAGGTACAGGTGGAGCTCTGTCTTGCTGGCACTGAGAGTTGTTGTCCAATGCGCTCGGAAAAAGTTCCGAACGCATTGGACAAGTGTTCATAAGGCTTTGGAAAAACGTTATAAAGGCAAACGATTGCTACAGTGTGTAGTTTAACGATTTTAG
>JAFSQD010000101.1 GCA_017446765.1 Alloprevotella sp. | reverse complement strand
TTTCCGTATTTTTGCAGCGATTAAGACTAGGTATGAACAAAAAAACTTCACACCCATGACTAAAAAGAAAGAGGAAAGCGCGAAACAGTCATACACGCGCATCAATGACGAGGTATCTGATCAGCTCTATGTTCAGATCATTCAGAAGATTGGTGTGGAGAAACGCTATCGGGATCCTGACTACTCGGCACGGAAACTTGCAGCCGACCTCCACACGAACCCGCGGTACATATCAGTCGTCGTAGCACTCCACACGGGAGGCAACTACAGCGCACTGGTCAACGGCTACCGCCTCAGGGATGCATGTCGGATGCTGCGCAGTCCGCGCTACAAAGACTACACAGTCGAGGAAATCGGACTTGAATGCGGCTTCGCATCCCGCCAAGCCTTCTATCTGGCCTTCCACCGTCTCTACAAGATGACGCCGAGGCACTACCGCCTCAACAAGAAGGAGTAGGAGGACACCCTATGAAGAAACAACACAAAGACAATGACTGACGAAGAACGAAAACGCATTACGAGGCTGGTACGACACTGGGTCGTGCCGGCCATCGGATGTACCGAGCCCATTTGCGTCGCCTTGGCAACTGCTAAGGCGGCTAATTTGTTAGGCGCGCGCGTGGCACGCGTCAAGGCGCGACTCAGTGCCAACATCCTGAAGAATGCAATGGGCGTGGGCATACCCGGCACAGGCATGGTGGGACTCCCCATCGCCATTGCCCTGGGTGCGCAGATGGGAGACGCAGAAAAAGGACTTGAGGTCCTCAAGGGCGTGACGGCCGAGGACGTGGCGGCCGGGCAGCAATTCATCGCAGAAGGCCGCATAGACATCAGCCTGGCCGAAGACACGACGGAAAAGCTCTACGTGGAAATCAGCGTCAGCGACGACGAGGGGCACGAGGCCACGGCCGTCATCCAGCGCGAACACACCCACTTTGTCCTGTTGCGCCGCGACGAGGAAACGCTCCTTGACCAGCGCGCCGATACCGCCGCGCAACAGGGCGAGGCCTGCCACGAGAGCTGCGCGTCCTGCCCCGAGCTGACATTTGCCAAGGTATTCGAATACGCCACGACGACACCACTTGAGGAGATAAGTTTCATCAACGACGCTGCAAAGCTCAACGAGGACGCTTCCCGCCGTTCGCTCGAAGGCAACTACGGCCACCGCCTTGGCAAAGCCCTCACGCGTCCACTGGGGCGCGGCATCATGGGCGAGAGCATCTTTTCGCACATCCTCTCCAGCACCAGCCTGGCCTGCGACGCCCGCATGGCAGGCGCGATGATACCCGTGATGAGCAATTCCGGCAGCGGCAACCAGGGCATCTGCGCCACGAACCCCGTGACCGTCTTTGCCCGCGAGAACCACAACACGGAGGAAGAGCTGACGCGTGCCCTCATGCTCTCCCACCTCACTGCCATCTACATCAAGCTACACCTCGGCACACTCTCCGCCCTCTGCGGATGTGTAGTGGCATCTACAGGCTCCAGCTGCGGCATCACCTACCTCATGGGAGGCACCTACCGTCAGGTGACCTATGCCGTCCAGAACATGATTGCCAACCTCACGGGCATGATATGCGACGGGGCAAAGCCCAGCTGCGCCCTGAAGCTGACAAGCGGCGTGAGCACCGCCGTACTGTCGGCCATGCTGGCCATGCAGGACGAACACGTCACGTCGGTGGAAGGCATCATCGACGACGACGTGGACCAGAGCATACGCAACCTCGTCTCCATCGGCGCGGATGCCATGACCGAGACCGACCGCTGCGTCATGCAAATCATGACAAGCAAGAAGCACGAAGCAACCCCCTAAACAGAAACATCGAACAAACCTGTCAAATATGAAGAAAGCACTACGTATCCTCGGCGGCATGCTACTGGCCGCGACGACAAGCACATTTGCACAAGTACCCCTACACATGGACGGGCCGAAGCTCGAACCCTCCCTGATGCAATTTGTGGAGACGGGTACGGCCATACGCCACAACGTCAACGGCCGCCTGGGCATCCGCAGCATCAAGGCACAGACACCCGTGGACGTCATCGTGAATGTCAGCGATGCCGACAAGGTCATCAGGAGCATGGAGAGCGAAGGCATGGAGGCCGAACGCATCAACGACAACCTGCTCACAGCCCGCCTGACAGCCCAGCAGTTGCAAAGCCTAAGCGAACTGCCCGAAGTCTACTACGTCAAGAAGTCGCGACAGTTCCGCCCGCTCATGGTCAACACGCGCAAATCCATCAAGGCCAACGACGTGCACAGCGGCAAGGACCTCGAAACGCCCTACACCGGCGAAGGCGTCCTTGTGGCCGTCCTCGACCAGGGATTCCAGCCCCGTCACCTCGCATTCTACGACAGCGAAGGCCAGACGCGCATCAAGCAATGGTGGAACCGCCGCACCTATTCCACCAACAAGAACACAAAGCCCACCACCGTCATCCCAACCGGAGGCGACGGATTCAACACCGGAGGACATGCCACGCACGTGGCCAACATTGCCGCAGGCAGCATCGTGGAGGGCTCCAACTACTACGGCATAGCTCCGAAAGCCGACCTCTACCTCGTGGCATCTTCCTTCGACGAGACCGAACTCCTCAACGACATACAGACCATCGCGGCATACGCCAAGAAGCAGGAACAGCCCGTCGTCATCAACATGAGCCTCGGCTCGCAGATGGGTCCCCATGACGGCTCGACGCCATTCGACCAAGGGGTCAGCAAGCTCATCGATGCCGGCGGCGTCTTTGTGTGCGGAGCCATGGGCAACGAGGGTGGACAGCGCATCCACGCATCCTACACCTTCAAGAGTCAGGACGAAGTGAAGAGCGTGCTCTTCCAGCCCGTCGACGGCGAGACAATCATCCCCGGCGAGATATGGGAGCAGAACACCAACGGCCAGAAAAACATCACGTTCCGCCCGTTCTACCTTGTGGGAACGAATAAGACCTACCTGACGAGCTCGCAGATGAGCCAGCTATACATCTACGACAGCATCGACCGCTACAACAACAAGCACAACCTGATGTTCACAGTCCCCATCTCCTACCTCAAGAGCATAGGCGGCACGACCGCACAGTTCGGCGTGGAGATGATTGGTAACGAGGGAGAGACTGTCCACGCATGGATGGAGGCCGACTATGGTCAGTTCAAAAGTGGTGCGGGCTACCTGAGTGGCAACTCCCAGTATCTCGTCAGCGAGGCTGGAGCCAGCATCCCCCACGCATTCGCCATCGCCGCCTATGCCGCCACGAACACGTATAAGTCCGTCGACGGCTACACCTATGGCGGTTCGCAAACGGGACAGACCGTAGGCCAGCTGGCCTACTTCTCCAGCAACGGTCCCTGGCTGGGCGAAGTCAACAAGCCCACCATCGCGGCACCGGGATTCATGGTGCTCTCGGCCTTCAACAGCTACGACAGCGACTTCTCCGCCACCAGCCAGGACGTGGTAGGCAGCGTGAAGAAAGGCTCTACCACCTACTACTACGGCCAGATGAGCGGCACGTCCATGGCGACGCCCGTGGCCACCGGCACCGTAGCCCTCTGGCTGGAGGCCAACCCCAAGCTGACCTACGAGCAGATCATCGACATTTTCGAGACCACAGCCGTCCACGACAACTACGCCAAGCAGGCATGGGACGCCAAGTTCGGTTATGGCAAGATCGACGCCTACGCCGGCCTGAAGAAAGCCCTTGAGTATGCCGCCAACGGCATCGACCCCGTCCGCACGAACAGCGAAGCACCCGTCACCCTGCAGAAAGGCGGCGACACATGGCGCATCCTCTTCAACTCCGACGAGCGTTTTGCCGACGTGAGCATCTTCTCCGCCAACGGCCAACTGGTAGAGAGCCACAACTACGACGCACTGCGTCGCGGCGAAGAGCGCACCGTAAGCCTCCAAGGCCTTCCCGCCGGCGTCTACCTCATCCGCATACGCACGGCCGCAGCCCAGCTGACACGCAAAGTGATGGTACGCTGATGCAGGAGATATTTGACTTTCTCAAGGACCTCGCGGCCCATAACGACCGCGAATGGTTTCAGGAAAACCGCAGCCGCTACGAAGCGGCTGCGGCTGAGTTTGAACGCATCACGGCCGACATGATAGGCCGCATCGCGAAGTTTGAGCCCGGCGTGAGCAACATGCCCGCCAAGAACGCCCTGTTCCGCATCTACCGCGACACGCGTTTCTCCACCGACAAGCGCCCCTACAAGGAATGGATGGGAGCCTACATCAATCCACGAGGCCGAAAATCCATGCATGGCGGCTACTACCTCCACCTCCAGCCGGGCGGATGTATGGTGGCAGGCGGATGCTGGTGGTTCGAGCCGAAAGTGCTGCGCGAAGTGCGCGAAAGCATCGTCCTGCGTCTCCCCGAGTTTGAAAGCATCGTCGAACAGCCCGATTTCAAGAAGCACTTCCCCCAAATTGGCGAATACCCCCTCAAAACCCTGCCCAAAGGCTTTCCCAAGGACTTTCCTCGTCCTGAGTATCTGCGTCCCCGCACCTACGTCGTCTGGGAGAACCTCCCCGACCGTTTCTTCCTCCAAAAGGGTTGGGAGGCCAAAGCCACCAAGCGCTTCCAGCTGATGCAGCCCTTCATCAATTTCGTCAACGACACGGTAGACGACTACATCTGACGGGACTCAACGAGACTTGCAGCGACCGTCAGCCCGACGCGCGAAGTGCGTCGAAGGCTGGGAAGCGAAAAGCAAGTCGAGATAACGACACGGTAGATGACTACATCTGACGGGACTCAGCGAGTACCAAGCGCGGCGGGCAGGATGCAACCTGTCCGCCGCGCTTGGTAACACAGAAGTGCCCTACTTGCTCTCGATGAGCTGGGGATTGTAGGCGGACTTTTTCACGACCTTCGAGTCAAGATACTCCACCTTCACGACTTCCCGTTCGTTGGCGGGATTGGCGATGAGCGAACCGCGCCAATGCCGCCATTCCTTATCCACAGGATGGAAACCCACCTCCACAATCTCCGTCTTCGTATATCCCTCCACAACACGCGAGATAAGTCCACCGCTGATGTACGTGGGCATTTGACGCGTCACCATGAAGCGGGCAGACTCCACACAGCCGCTGTAGACAGAGCTGTAGGTATAGACAATTTCCGAAACCAGGACACCCTTCGTCACGTATTCGCCACGAATGCCGAATACTTCATGTTCGCCATCGGCGTCCCATGCCACGCCACCCAGCAAGGTGGGATAGACGAGCGTCCCCTTAATGTCATCATTCACAGTAGCAAATTGTGCACGGAGCTGCAAGGAGAAGCACAGCACCAAAGCAAGAAAAAGCAGTTTTCTCATAACGTCGACTTTTACTGATTATCATTTCGGGGACAAAGATAAACCAAAAATGCGATTATGCAAGAGGATTAATCCGTTTCTTTTCCTTAACTTTGCGCGGATATTTTAGGCAGCAGGCCTAAGGCCGCATGCCACACGCCACGCATAACCAACCAAAAACATAATGAAAAAAGCTTTTCTCACCATGATGATTGCTACCGCAGGTGCGGCGTCGCAGGCGCTGGCACAGGAGGACACGTTCCCCTACAACAACGAGCAGTTTGCCGACATCCAGATGCTACGCTTCAAGGTGGAGGGATTTGACGACCTCACGCTGCGGCAGAAGACCCTCGTCTACTACCTTTCCGAAGCCGCCCTGCAGGGTCGCGACATCCTCTGGGACCAAAACGGCCGCTACAACCTGCGCATCCGCCGCATGCTCGAAACCATCTACACCGACTTCAAGGGCGACCGCACGACAGCCGACTACAAGGCTTTCGAGGTCTACCTGAAGCGTACATGGTTCTCGAGCGGCATACACCATCACTACGGCTCGGAGAAGTTCCAGCCCGCGTTCTCCCAAGCATGGCTGCGCGAAGCCGAACGGTCGGCAGGCATCAGTGCGGCACAGATGCAGGCCAACGAGGAACTCTTCCCCGTCATCTTCGACCCTTCCGTCATGCCCATGCGCACCAACCAGAAGGACGGCGAGGACCTCGTGCTGACAAGTGCCGGAAACTACTATGGTCCCGGCGTGACGCAAGCCGAGGCGGAAGAGTTCTACGCACAGCGTAAGCCAGCCTCCGATCCCCGTCCCATCATGATGGGCTACAACTCGCGCCTCGTAAAGGACGAGGACGGCGTACTGCGCGAAGAGGTGTGGCGCGAACACGGGCTCTACGGGCAAGCCATCACAAAAATCATCGAAAACCTGCAGCAGGCACGCCCCTACTGCGACACGGAAAAGCAACAGCGCGTCATTGACAAGCTCATCGAATACTATCGCACTGGCGACCTCCGCACGTTTGACGAATACAGCATCCTCTGGCTGAAGGACACGGAAGACCTCGTGGACTTCGTCAACGGCTTCACCGAGACCTACGGAGACCCCCTCGGCATGAAGGCTTCCTGGGAGAGCATCGTCAACTTCAAGGACCTTGAGGCCACCAAGCGCACCGAGAAACTCTCGCAAAACGCACAATGGTTTGAAGACCACAGCCCCGTCGACCCTCGATTCAAGAAAGAGAACGTGAAGGGCATCTCTGCCAAGGTCATCACGGCCGCCATCCTCGGTGGCGACCTCTACCCCTCGACGGCCATCGGCATCAACCTCCCCAACTCCGACTGGGTGCGTCGCGACTATGGTTCAAAGAGTGTCACCATCGGCAACCTGACCGATGCCTACAACAAGTCGGCACGCGGCAGCGGCATGGGCAAGGAATTCGTCATCGACAAGGCCACCCTGGAACTCATTGAGAAATACGGCGACCTCTGCGACGACCTACACACCGACCTCCACGAATGCCTCGGACACGGCTCGGGCAAGCTCCTCCCCGGTACCGACCCCGACTCGCTGAAAGCCTACGGTGCAGCCATCGAGGAAGGACGTGCCGACCTCTTTGGCCTCTACTATGTGGCCGACCCGAAACTCGTAGAGCTGGGACTCACCCCGAATGCCGAGGCCTACAAGTCGCAGTACTACACCTACATGCAAAACGGTCTGCTCACACAGCTCGTCCGCATCAAGCCCGGACAGAACATCGAGGAGGCACACATGCGCAACCGATCCTTCATCGCACACTGGGCCCTGGAGCACGGCAAGAAGGACAAGGTCGTGGAACTCGTAAAGAAAAAAGGCAAAACATTCGTAAAGATTAACGACTACGAAGCCCTCCGTGGTCTCTTCGGCCAGCTCCTTGCCGAAGTGCAGCGCATCAAGAGTGAGGGCGACTACGCCGCAGCCCGCAACCTTGTGGAGACCTACGGAGTGAAAGTGGACCCCGAGATTCACCGCGAAGTACTCGAACGCTACGAACGCCTCAACCTCTCGCCCTACAAAGGATTTATCAATCCCGTCTACATTCCCGTGCGCGATGCACAAGGACGCATCACGGATGTCAAGATTGACTACACTGAAGGATATGCCGAGCAAATGCTACGATACAGCCGCGACTACAACAACCTTCCCGCCATCAACTGAAAAGAAACGCACCCTTCACAGGCACGCCCGCACACACATCGCGGCGCGTGCCTGTTATTTTTTGTGAAATGAAGGGACACAAATAGGCTTATTTACGCGTTTTTTATATCTTTGCACGCCGCAAACGCACACATCCCATGCAGAGGAACCTCACCATCGACGTAGGAAACACATCCGTCAAAGCCGCCATCTACGAGGACGGCCGCCTGGTGGAGAGTGGCCGAAAGGGTATGGAAGGTGCGTTCGCCCTCGTCGACAAATACCATCCAGGACAATGCGCCTATAGCATCGTGGGCGAAGAGCCCCCTATGCTGTCCGACCTCTTGAGGCAGATTCCCGGACGCATCCTGCACGTGGACGGATGTACACCAGCTCCGATACGCAACGCCTACCACCGACCCGAGACGCTGGGCGCCGACCGATGGGCAGCAGCCGTAGGGGCATGGACGCTCTACGGTCCCAGAAACCTCCTGGTGGTCGACTCGGGCACATGCATCACCTACGACTTCGTGGACGGCGAAGGAACCTTTCAGGGCGGCATCATCGCTCCCGGCGTACGCATGCGGCTGGACGCCATGCACCAGATGACACACCTGCTACCCGCAGTGGAGGCCGGGGAGTGCCACACATTCCCACCCCCCCACAAGCGCATGACGACACAAGCCATGGAGGTTGGCGCACGCTTAGGTGCTGCCATGGAACTCAAGGGCTACATCCGATATTACACGGAAGAGTACGACAACCTCCTCGTCTGCCTGACAGGAGGCGAGAGGATTGACTACTACGACAAGAATTACACGAATTTCTGCTACGTGCCCGACCTCGTTTTCCAAGGGCTCAATGCCCTTTTGAACTACGACCCCTCCGAAACAGCCAAGTCCGAAGGGGCACAAGAAAGCTAACACGCCGAAACAAGCATACACACGACATGAAACAAAAGATATTCCTTGCCCTGGCCGCAAGCATCCTCCTGGGCGCACCCCTCGCCAAGGCACAGACCAACGGCAGCAACTCACCCTACTCCTACTACGGTCTCGGTCTGCTGAACGAACGAAACAGCGCGCTCTCCGCATCAATGGCTGGAGCCACCACTGCCCTGCGCGGCGGTCGCGAAGTCAACGTGCAGAATCCCGCCTCCCTTTCAGCCATAGACTCCCTGACGTTCCTCTTCGACGTAGGCCTCACACTCCAAAATGCCAACCTCAACGAAGGCGGACGCAAGGTGAATGCCCACAACACGAGCATAGACTACGTGACAATGGGCTTCCAGGTGGCACGCCACCTCGGGGTTTCCATCGGCATGGTGCCCTTCAGCACGGTAGGCTATAAGATGTCGCGCACGCAGACATCCCAGACCACCTCGGGAGAAGTGGTTGAAACCGACGTCTATAGTGGCGACGGCGGCCTCCACGAGGCCTATGTCGGCGCTGGATGGGAGCCCTTCCGTGGTTTCTCCCTCGGCGTGACCGGCGGTTACCTCTGGGGCGACCTGAACCATTCCATCAGTGCCACCATGAGCGACGCCACGACAGGCTCGCGAAGCAGAAGCTACGAGACGGAGATAAGATCCTACAAAGTAGACTTCGGACTGCAATACACGCAACGTCTCGGCAGGAACAACTCGCTCACGCTTGGTGCACGCTACGGCTTAGGTCATACCCTGCAAGGAAAAAGCTCATTTGCCGACATCGTGACAATGAACTCAAAAACGTCTGGCGACACACTCACCCTTCGCAATGGATATGAGCTTCCGCACAGCTTCGGCGTAGGCTTGTGCTGGCAAAGCAAAAAACTGCGCGTCAGCGCCGACTACAGCCTTGAGAAGTGGGCCGACGTGAAGTCGCCCGTCGTGAATATCACAACTGGAAACGGCTATTCCTACACCTCGGCAAAAGGTGCCTACACCGACCTGAACCGCTACGCCATCGGCGCAGAGTTCACACCCCACGCAGGCCACTATAACCCCCGCAAGCGCTATCGCATCCGTGCCGGTCTCTCCTTCACGACACCCTACACGCGCGTGGACGGTGCCGACGGCCCCGAGCACTATGTCGCCTCCCTCGGCATAGGCATTCCCATCCTCAACACACAACACTCCAGCCGCGTCATCGTCCTGAACATCGGAGGACAGTACGAGCACGTGAAGCCCAAGGTGGCAGGCATGCTCAAGGAGAACTACCTGCGACTCAGCATCGGACTGTCGTTCAACGAGCAATGGTTCGCTAAGTGGAAAGCACGTTGATGGAGCACACCCCAGCACATTTCCCCAAAAGTCCCTTCTCATCCCCGGGAGCATCCCCCCTCAGGAGCCTCCTTCCGGGGTGGTTGCTTGTGTTTGTGCTCTTGCTTGGCAACGCATGCACCGACGAGACACCTCCCATCAGCCGACTTGAAAACACACGCGACTCCATACCCGTCATGACGACCTACGGCGTATCAAAGCTCGTCACCGACTCAGGACGCGTCAAATACCGCATCATCGCCGAGGAGTGGCGCGTTTTCGACAAGACGAAACCGCCACGCCAGGAGTTTCCCAAAGGCCTGTTCCTGGTGCGCCTCGACAAGGACTTCCGCATAAACATGCACATTCAGGCCGACAGTGCCTGGTGCTTCAACCAGTCGCTGTGGCGGCTAAAGGGGGGCGTTGTCATCATTGACAAGGAAAATGCCACCACCTTTCGCACGGAAGAACTCTTCTGGGACATGGAGGAACACCGCTTCTACTCCTCACGCCACATGCACATCGTCAAGCCCGACCGCGAGCTTCAGGGCGACCGCTTCACGGCCAACGAGCAACTCACGAAATACCACGTATGGCAGAGCAAAGGCTTCATGCCCATGCCCGAGGACAACAACTCCGTCGGCGCATCCCAGCCGCAAAGTCAGCCCAACAGCCCACAAAAGGAGGAGGCAGACACCACGAAAAACCCTTGAAGCGCACGAAAACACATTTTTTGTGCCCTCAGGCGTATCTTTTATAGGAGAAATGATTACCTTTGCCCGTCCTTTTGGGCACATAGTCCTCAGAAACTAAACAAAACACAATAAACAAATGGCAGCATTACAATCCATCAGAAAGCGTGGAGGCATTCTCATCGCCGTCATCGGCCTTGCCCTCTTCGCCTTCATCGCGGAAGAACTCTTCCGCTCCATTGAAACCACGTCGAACGTGGACCGTCAGAAGGTCGGCGAAGTCTTTGGCCGCACACTCTCCGCACAGGAATTCCAAGAGAGCGTGCAGGAACTCAACGAAGTGGCCAAAGTGCAGCAGAGCCTCGGACTCATGCGCGACATGACCGACGACCAGGTACGCGACCGCGTATGGCAGCAGTTCGTAGAAAGCTCCATCATTGAGCACGAGGCTGAAAAGCTCGGACTCATCGTCACGAAGGAAGACGAGCAAAACGCCCTGCGCAGCGGTCAGTACTCCAGTCTCCAGACCTTGGCACGCCTCGGCTTTGCCAACCAACAGACGGGGCAGTTTGACGTGGCCGCCCTGCAGGACTTTCTGAAGAACTACGACAAAAACATGCAGCAGTTCCAGCAGCAGGGCAACCAGCAGGCAGCCGAGCAGTTCATGCAGGTTCGCAAGATCTGGGACTACACAGAAAAAGAACTCCGCCGCGAGATTCTTGCCCGTAAGTACTCCGTACTCCTGACTCAGGCTTTCGTTTCCAACCCTGTCACTGCAAAGCTTGACTTTGACAACCAGACCATCGGTACGCAGGCCGAAGTTGTGGCCATCCCCTACTCCACCGTGGCCGACAAGGACGTGAAGGTGGCCGATGCCGACCTTGAGGCTCTCTACAACCAGTACAAGGAACTCTTCCGCAACGACGGCAAGAGCGCCGCGCTGAAGATGATCAACGTGACCGTGACACCCAGCAATGCCGACCGCGAGAACACCCTGGCCGAAGTGGGCGCCCAGGAGCAGCAGCTCCGCAATGGCGAAGACGCAGCCAGCGTAGTGGGCAGCAGCAAGAGCGTATTCGCCTACTCCAACCTCGCCATGTCCAAGAACGCTTTCCGCTCCATGCCCGACGTACAGTCGGCCCTCGACTCCATGAGCGTAGGCGCAGTGCGTCCCACCTATCTCTCCCAGGATAACTTCGTGACGACATTCAAGCTTGTCGACCGCCAGCAGGCAGCTGACTCCGTGCTCTATCGCCGCATTGTGGCAATGGGCCAGACGCCTGAAGAGAGCGCCACACGTGCCGACTCCATCCTCAAGGCCATTCAGGGCGGTGCAAAGTTTACCGACCTGGCAAAGAAGTACGGCCAGCCCACGGACAGCGCTTGGATGACAAGCAACCAGTATGAGACTGCTGGCATCCCCGAAGAGGACGCAAAGCTCATTGGCACGCTCAACACGATGGAACCGGGCGTTCGCGTCTACAGCACCTCGCAGGTAAGCATCGTATTTGAAGTCCTCGAGCGCAAGCACATTGAGACAAAGTACAACGTTGCCGTAATCCGCACGCCGCTCACCTTCAGCCGCGAGACCTACAACACGGCACTGAGCAAGCTCAACCGATTCATGGCCGACAACCGCACCCTCGCCGACATTGAGAAGAATGCCGGAAAGGCTGGCTACGTGCTGGAAGACATCCCCTACTATCCCCAGAGCAACCTCGCCATCCAGCAGCAGATTGGCGGTGCCGCCGCCAAGGATGCCGTCATGTGGGTGTTCGACCAGGCCAAGGATGGCGACGTGAGCAAGATCTACGAGTGCGGTTCCAACAATGACCACCTCCTCGTGCTTGGTGTCAAGAGCGTCAGCAAGAAGGAATACCGTGGCATGGACGAGGAAGACGTCAAGAAGGTGCTCACCACCATGGCAACACAGAAGAAGAAGGGCGAACTCATCATGGGTCGCGTGAAGGATGTGAAGAGCCTGGCAGACGCCAAGAAGCAGGCAGGTGCCGTGACCGACAGCGTCACCACACGAGCCTTCCTCGAAAGCCCCGCCGTCAAGGCTGTGGGCACACCCGAGCCTCGCCTCGCAGGTGCCCTGGCACGCACGGAAGCCGGCAAGTTCACCGGTGCCGTGCAGGGTGCTTCGGCCGTGTACTTCGCACAAGTGCTGAGCAAAGCTCCCGCTGCCGAGGCCAAGTATGACGAGAAAGCCGCCATGCAGCAGAGCGCAGGTGCCATGCAGCAGATGGCCATGCAGACCCTCATCGACGGACTCCGCGTAAAGGCTAAGGTGAAGGACAACCGATACAAGTTCTAAACGCAGGGACACATGTCCCGACACTGAATAGCAACAAGGGAACTGAGAAGCCGCACGTGCCGAGAGCCTGCGGAGTCCCAGTTCCCTTTTTGATGAACACACAAAAGCAGCCAAAGCATTGAAACTCCTGACACAGGCGCAGATCATTGAGCGCCTCAACACGAATCCCATATTCTCACTCATTGGCGATACCGCCGACACCCTGGGCGTGGAGTGCTACCTCGTGGGCGGCTACGTGCGCGACCTCTTCCTCGAGCGTCCCACCAACGACATCGACGTGGTGGTCGTGGGCTCTGGCATTGACATGGCATCGGCCGTGACCGAACGCCTTGGCCGGCGACAGGCTCACCTTTCCCTGTTCCGCAATTTCGGCACCGCACAGGTAAAGTGGCACGGACAGGAATTGGAATTTGTGGGTGCACGGCGTGAAAGCTACAGCCACGACTCGAGAAAACCCATCGTGGAGGACGGTACCCTTGAAGACGACCAAAACCGCCGCGACTTCACCATCAATGCCATGGCGGTATGCCTCAACAAGGCACGCTTTGGCGAACTCGTCGACCCTTTCGACGGCCTGCTTGACCTCAAGGACGGCATCATCGCCACTCCCCTCGACCCCGACATCACTTTCAGCGACGACCCTCTGCGCATGATGCGTTGCGTGCGCTTTGCCACGCAGCTTCGTTTCCAGATTGAAGAAGAGACCTTCGCAGCCCTCGAGCGAAACCGCGAGCGCATACGCATCATCAGTGCCGAGCGTATCATCGACGAGCTCAACAAAATCATGCTCTCGCCGCGTCCCTCCATAGGTTTCGTGGAACTGCAGCGCTGCGGACTGCTTGAGATAATCCTTCCAGAGCTCTCCGCCCTCGACAATGTGGAGACGCGCAACGGGCGAAGCCATAAGAACAATTTCTACCACAGCCTGGAAGTACTTGACAACATTGCCTCGCAGGAAGGAAGTTCCCTGTGGCTGCGCTGGGCGGCACTCCTACACGACATCGGAAAGACAAAGTCAAAGCGCTGGGATCCTGTCGCCGGATGGACGTTCCACAACCACAACTTCCTGGGCGAGAAGATGATTGTCCCCCTGTTCCGACGCCTCAAGTTGCCCCTTGACGAGCGCATGAAGTACGTAAAAAAGCTGGTAGGACTGCACATGCGCCCCATCGTCATCGCCGACGACGAGGTGACCGACAGCGCCGTGCGTCGTCTCCTTTTTGAGGCGGGCGACGACATCGACGACCTCATGCGCCTGTGCGAGGCCGACATCACGAGCCGCAACGAGGTGAAGAAACGCAACTTCCTGCAAAACTTCCGCCTTGTACGTCAGAAATTGAAAGAGATTGAGGAGAAGGATCGCATCCGTAACTTCCAGCCTCCCGTGGACGGCGAAGAAATCATGCAGCGCTTTGCACTCCCACCCTGCCGCGAAGTCGGCGAACTGAAGACCGCACTGAAGGATGCCATCCTTGACGGCATCGTACCCAACGAGCACGACGCAGCCCTCCAATTCATCAGGGAGCGCGCCGCAGAGATGGGACTTCGGGAAGTATAATTGAGAGATAAAAGGGGAGATATAGGGGACAATACCTGTGCGGTTGGGGCATGCTGATGCCATCGTCCTGCCAGCTCTGCTGGCATCACTCCCTACACGAAGCTTTTTACAAACTTCTTTTACTACATATTCTTGCTCGAACTCGCTCGCTTTGCATTGCAAAGAACTCCAAAAACTTAAGCCCAACTACAATTCTGGTTCCAGGTATTCCAGAAGGAGGATACGCTGCGTACGCTCGGTGATGGCATAGTATCGCGCCACGCGGTCGTTCACCACCCATGCCACGCTCCTGCTGTCGCACACCAGGCGCACGTGCATCCGTTCGATGCGCGAACGCTTGCGGCCAGCCAGATAGTCGCTGATAAGCTTCGAACCGTTCAAGCCGTAGGGCGCAAAGCGGTCTCCGCGTTCGCAGGGGCGATAGACAAGGTCGCCATCCAAGAGGTCGGCATCAAGGTAGGCATGGCGCTTATTCTTAAAATCGGGCTCGCCATCAAAGTATCTCATGCGGATGGTGCCACCTTCGGGCAGGGCGTTGTCGCCCATGTGGAGCACGATGGGGCTCCCTCCCTCCGGGCGAAGCCGTATTTCGATGCTCCCTGGCTGGCGCGTGGCAATGTGCGTGCTGGTCTCGTAGTAGCCGCCCCCTTTGTCTGTCAGGTGACGCACGATATCGGGAGCCACCGAGGGAGGGAAATGATAGCATTGCAGTACGCGGAACAGCACTTCCTCGGCATAAGGATTCCCGATGAGGGGTTCTGTGAGCAGCTTGACACCGTCTGGTAGCACAAACATGGAACAGCGCATGAGGTTTGCCACAGCCTCCGAAAGGGCCCTCCCGGCCATGGAGATGCTGCGCATCGCCTTCAGGAGGCTGGCATCCACCGAAGGATTCAGCTCGCGCATCAGGGGCAACAGTTCGTGCCGCACCTTGTTGCGACGGAAACGTGTGTCGGCATTCGTGGCATCCTCTCGCCAACATTCCCCCCGCTGCTGCAACCAAGCCTTCAGTTCCTCGTGTGTCTTGCCCAAGAGAGGACGCAGTATGTGCCCTTGCTGCGGACTCATCCCTTGCATACCGCGCACGCCGGTACCTCGGCAAAGGTTCAGCAGGAATGTCTCGATGTTGTCGTCGGCATGGTGGGCCACACATACATATTGGCATTTTTCCTCCACCAACAGTTCCTCAAACCAAGCATAGCGCAGTTCGCGGGCTGCCATCTCAATGCTAATGCCACGTTGCCTCGCCACCTCCTCGGTCTGGAAACGCCGAACGTGCAAAGGCACACCCCGACGAAAGCAAAGCTGCCGCACAAACTCCTCGTCGCCGTCGGCATCGTCGCCACGAAGGCGGAAGTTGCAGTGTGCAGCCACTACGTCACGCTTTTCCTCAAGCAGCATCAGCAACAGCGCCACGGAGTCCGCGCCGCCGCTAAGTGCCACAAGAAGTCTGCCAGGAGGAAGTTGCATGGGGAAGGAAAAGTGACGAGATTATAGTTACGGGAGTTAAAAGATAAAATTATATCTCCCGTCTTAACTTCTATTCTACTCTCAATAAGCCACTTCGACATCGAAGCCTTCGGCACGTAGGCGTGCTGCGATGGCGTCAAGTGCTTCGGGGCTGGCCTTCCGCAGGCCAGGCATAGGCGTTTCACGATCCACGGTATAGACCATGACACGCTCGGGGCGTATATATCGGATGGCCTCCATCCAGGGGAGCACGTATGCGTCACCCGTATTGTCCACGTCGTGTCCCTCATCGTCCGTTCCCTTCATGAAAAGGGTCTGCACGATGACGTGTCCGTCAAAAGCACGCAGGCTTTCCACAATCTGTTCCACGTCATAGTGCCCTTGAGGCCTGTCTACACGCCTGATGTAGCCCGCATTGACGGTATCAAGCTTCTGGATGTTGTTGTCCACACGAAGGAGCGCCTCGCGCACGTCGGGTCGGTGGACAAAGGTAGCATTACTGAGCACGCTGACCTTGGCTGCGGGACAATACCGCGCGCGCAAAGTCAGCGTGTCGTTGATGATGTCAGGGAAGTCGGGATGAGCCGTCGGCTCGCCGTTGCCAGCAAAGGTCAGCACGTCGGGCATCGTGCCCTGTGCTGCCATCTGCTGCAACTTGCTTTCAAGTGTCTGCCTCACCTCCTCGCGTGTAGGCCGCGGCGCTTTGGTGCGTCGCTGTCCGTTCAGGCCACATTCACAGTAGATGCAGTCAAAAGAGCATAGCTTACCGTCGGCGGGCATAAGGTTAATGCCCAACGAGAGGCCGAGCCTACGACTCTTGACCGGCCCGAACACGGGCGAGGGGTAAATCAGTGTGGGCAAGGCTTTAAGCCTCAGCAAAGGCAGTACGCTTTTCGCGGATGCGAGCCTTCTTACCTGTGAGGTTACGCAGGTAGTAGAGCTTCGCGCGACGTACGCGACCCACCTTGTTCACCGTTACACTTTCAATGGCGGGGGAGTCCATGGGGAAGATGCGCTCCACACCCACCGTGCCAGACATCTTGCGCACCGTAAAGCGACGCTTGTTCTGGTGTCCGACAATTTTGATAACAACGCCGCGGTACAGCTGTACACGCTCCTTGTTACCCTCGACAATTTTGTATGCCACGGTCACCGTATCACCAGCCTTGAACTTGGGCATCTCGATACCAGTGGCAAAAGCTTCTTCAGCAACTTTGATAAAATCTGCCATGAGAAATGTTAGGTTTTGTTTGGTTGTTGTTTGTTGCTTGTCGGTCCTCCACGGCATTCGCAGTTGTCCGATGCAGGGTAGCCTTAAACTACCCTTCCTGCCAGCGGCCGAGGGGAAAAGCGGCGCAAAAGTACAACGATTCTTTTAAACCACAAAGCTTTCCGTGCTTTTTCTCCCCTTCTCTCGCACCGTGTAGCGCGCAGTCTCTAAGTATGGGAAGGTGGATTCATCGCCGAAAACGGCCAGACGCTCTGCCGCGACTGCAACCGCAGGAAAGGGAAAAAGTAGTTTTCAAAAAATTGTTGCAACAAAGTATACACTATACACTAAATATCACCCAAGAGACTGATTTACTACATATTACCACTACACAAAGTATACACAAAGCCTACACAAAGCCTACACAAAGTATACACTAAGTATACACTAAACAACAGTCCCCTGACCCTTCCCAAAAGTAAGTGAGGTGGATAGCCTGGAGGCGAAAACTTGATAAGAGCCTTTCATATAGCAATCCGTAAGGCTTGCAAATGAATCCGTAAGGCTTGCAAATGAATTCGTAAGGCTTGTAAATGAATAAGCAAGGCTTATGAACAATGTGGTAGGCTTAAGGTTTCCCAGCTCCCTCCCTTTTGGGGAGGGTCGGGGTGGGGCTGCCCTCTGGAGTCGGAGTAGGACTGTTTTTGTGTATACCTGTGTAGGCTTTGTGTATACTTTGTGTAGGCTTTGTGTATACTTTGTGTAGGCTTTGTGTATACTTTGATATTCCATAACAGACACGTTCTCAAAACCTTAAAGCATTTTTAGTGTATAGTGTAGGCTTTGGGGTAAAACTTTTTTGGAAAAAGTACGCGCGCGAGGGACTGATGTATTGTTCCTCGCGCGCGTATATAGGATAATGTGTGTGTGCCGGTGGCTGTGGGAGCATCAGACGAGCCCTTTGCCGTGGCAGTTCTTAAACTTCTTGCCGCTTCCACAGGGACAGGGGTCGTTGCGGCCCGGCATCTTCTCCTTGACGATGGGCGTGCGTGCTTGCTGCTGGCGTGTGTCATGACCTGCAGCCGCCTGCTGGTCGGGGTCGGCCAGGGGATCTTCGCCGCCACGGTTTGTCTGGTACTGCTGTTGCTGACGTTGTTCGGGCGCGGCCTCCTGCACTTCACGCGGATCCTGCATAGGAATCTGGCAGCGCATAAGGGTGGCGGTGGTGGAATTGTTGATTCTGTCCACCATGTCGTCGAAGAGTTTCACGCTCTCCAGCTTGAAGACGAGGAGCGGGTCTTTCTGCTCGTAGCTTGCATTCTGCACGCTTTTCTTCAGTTCGTCCAGACCTCGGAGATTCTCCTTCCACGCATCGTCGATGTTGTGGAGGAGGATGGCCTTCTCAAAGTCGCGCACGACGGCTTGGCTCTGCGTGTCGTAGGCCTCCTTGAGGTTTGTGCGTATGTTGTAGAATAGGCGTCCGTCGGTGACGGGCACGAGGATGTTCTCGTACTGCTGTCCCTGTTCCTCATAGACGCGGTTGATGACGGGGGTAGCAACTTCAGCCATGCGGTCTGTGCGGCGTCGGAAGTTCTCGATGACAGCCTGGAAAGCCTCTTCAAAGAGGTCCTCGCGTCGCTTCTGGTCGAAGGTTTCCTCGGTGAAAGGCACATCCATACAAAACACATCGAGGAAGCGTTCCTTGATGCCGGCGTAGTCCTCGCGCGAGATGATGCTCACGACGCGGTCCCAGAGCATGTTGGAGATGTCCATGCCTATGCGCTCGCCGAGGAGGGCATGGCGGCGTTTCTCGTAGATGACGGTGCGCTGCTTGTTCATCACGTCGTCGTATTCCAGCAGGCGCTTACGGATGCCGAAGTTGTTTCCCTCCACTTTCTTCTGTGCACGCTCGATGGAAGAGTTGATGAGGGAGTGCTCGAGCATCTCGCCGTCCTTGAAACCCACGCGATCCATGAGCTTTGCGAGGCGTTCCGGCCCGAAGAGTCGCATCAGTTTGTCCTCGAGGCTGACGAAGAAGACAGAGCTTCCCGGGTCGCCCTGTCGGCCTGCACGTCCGCGCAGCTGGCGGTCGACGCGTCGGCTCTCGTGGCGCTCGGTACCGATGATGGCCAGTCCGCCGGCCTCCTTCACCTCGTCGGTGAGCTTGATGTCGGTACCACGGCCTGCCATGTTGGTGGCAATGGTGACGGCACCCAGCAGGCGTTCCTCCTCATGGATTTCTCCCTCGGGAACTTCCACCTTGCGGCGTGCGGCGTTTGCGAGGAAGTCGTCCCAGTGGCGTTCGGCAGTCTGACGGTCCAGGAAAGCTTTGCCGTCGGGACAGACAAACACCTTTCCGGGCGTGCTCTTGCCGGCCTCGGCCACGACGAGGGCTTCCTGCTGGTGGAGTTTTGCGTTCAGCACGTTGTGGGGAATGCGGCGCATGTTGAGCATGCGGCTGAGGAGCTCAGAGATTTCCACGCTCGTCGTACCCACCAGTGTCGGGCGTCCGAGGGCGCGCATGGCGGCAATCTCGTCAATGACGGCGGCATACTTTTCGCGCTGTGTGCGATAGACGCGGTCGTTCATGTCGTTGCGTTGCACGGGACGGTTCGTAGGAATCTCCACAACGTCGAGCTTGTAGATGTTCCAGAATTCACCGGCCTCAGTGACTGCGGTACCCGTCATACCAGCCAGCTTATGGTACATGCGGAAATAATTCTGTAGGGTGATGGTGGCAAAGGTCTGCGTGGCGGCTTCCACCTTCACGTGTTCCTTCGCTTCCACGGCCTGGTGCAGGCCGTCGCTCCAGCGGCGGCCTTCCATGATGCGGCCCGTCTGTTCGTCGACAATCTTCACCTGTCCGTCGATGACGACATACTCCTCGTTGATGTTGAACATGGAGTAGGCCTTGAGCAATTGCAGCAGCGTGTGTACGCGCTCGCTTTGCACGGCATAGTTTGCGAGGAGCTCGTCCTTCTTTGCCAGGCGTTCCTCGTCGGTGAGGCTCGTGTCGGCCTCAAGGGCCGACATATCGGCCGTAATGTCGGGGAGTACAAAGAGGGAGTCGTTCTTCACCTCGTTGGCAAGCCATGCCGTACCCTTGTCCGTGAGGTCAACGGAATTCTGCTTCTCGTCGACGACGAAATAGAGGGGGTCGGTGGCCTCGGGCATGCGCTTATTGTTGTTCTCCATGTAGATTTCCTCTGTCCTCAGCATGCCTGCCTTGATGCCCGGCTCGGAGAGGAACTTGATGAGCGGCTTGTTCTTAGGCAGTGCCTTGTGGCTGCGGAAGAGGGAGAGAAAGCCCTCCTCCTGGCGGCCTTCGGCGATGAGCGTCTTGGCCTCGGCGAGATATTTCGTGGCAAGCTGTTTCTGCACGGCCACGAGACGTTCCACAAGGGGCTGGTACTCTTCGTACATCTGGTCCTCACCTTTCGGCACGGGACCGGAGATGATGAGCGGTGTCCGGGCATCGTCGATGAGCACGGAGTCTACCTCGTCGACGATGGCGTAGTTGTGGCCGCGTTGCACGAGGTCGCTGGGGCTCATGGCCATGTTGTCGCGCAGGTAGTCAAAGCCGAACTCGTTGTTCGTACCAAAGGTGATGTCGGCCAGGTAGGCACGGCGGCGCGCATCGCTGTTGGGTTCGTGCTTGTCAATGCAGTCGACACTGAAGCCGTGGAACATGTAGAGCGGGCCGTTCCATTCGGAGTCGCGCTTTGCCAGATAGTCGTTGACGGTGACGACGTGGACGCCGTTGCCGGTCAGGGCGTTGAGGAACACGGGGAGCGTGGCGACAAGTGTCTTACCTTCACCCGTTGCCATCTCGGCAATCTTACCTTGATGGAGCACGACACCGCCGAAGAGCTGTACGTCATAGTGGATCATGTTCCACGTCACCTCGTTGCCGCCTGCCATCCAGTGGTTCTGGTAGACAGCCTTGTCGCCCTCGATGTGCACGAAGTCTTTCGTGGCTGCCAGTTCGCGGTCGAAGTCGTTGGCCGTGACGGTGAGCGTTTCGTTTTCAGTAAATCGGCGTGCCGTCTCTTTGACGATGCTGAAAGCCACGGGCATCACCTCGTCAAGGGCAGCCTCGTAGCGGTCCAGCACCTCCTTCTCCAGTTTGTCAATGTGTGAGAAGATGGGTTCGCGGTCCTCGATGGGCGTGTCCTGAATCTTTGCCTTCAGGTCGGCAATCTTTTGCTTCAAATCGTCGGCGGAGGACTGCACCTTTTCGCGCAGCTCCTGCGTCTTTGCGCGAAGCTGGTCGTTGTCGAGGTGCTCCACCTCACTGGCGGCCGCCTTGATTTTCTCCACGAAGGGCTGGATGAGCTTCATGTCGCGGGTGGACTTGTCGCCAAAGAGTTTCTGTAGGAATTTGATTACTTCCATGTGTGTATCGTATCGTTTTTGTTATTTTTTTCTGTATCTCATTTCGGTGGCGCCGCGTATAAGCAAAGAGAGTGCCAAAACGTTTAACGCCAACGGAACAGCCTGTCCCAATGCCAGGAAAGCCACCACGTAGAAGAGGGTCGTGAGCGGCTGTACGAATGCCACGTAGAAGGAACGTCCTCCCCATGGACGCCTCAGCATACCGGCCAGCCACCACACAAAGGGCAGCGGCGTAAAGAGGAGGATGAGGCAGTTGCTGTCCACTGCGGGAAGGGCCGAGAAGAAAAATTCAAACCACACCACAAGGCCCACCAGCGCCTGCGCCACCATCCACAGTGAATCCAGCACTGTGGCAAAGCGCGGACGGCGCCTCAGCTGAAGCCAGCTGGCCACGACGACCATCAGCAGGAACGACAGCGCCAGGGCAAGCGGCGAAGTGAGCACCTCGCTCCACCCATCCGCCACAGGGGAATCTTCGGTAGGGAGCATGCCGGCATTCAGCGTGTCGGTACGCACGACGAGCGGCCGCGTGCTGCCGTCGGCCATAAGGGCCTCGGCACTCCCCATCATCCTCAGCAGTTCCATCGGAAAGGCCACGTGGGCACGCTGGTCCACGAGCGTGTCAAGCGCAGCGCCCAGCAGGAGGTCCTGACCGAAACTGCTCCAGGCGTGACGCGGGAGGACATGTTGGTGGATGAGTTCGCGGAAGGTGACCGACGGAGTCTTCTCGCGCCAACGAAGCGTTCCGCCCAACGCTTCCTCAAGAAGTGCGACGGGACGCGTAGCACAATTGTCCGTCAGGAAGGTGTAGCGATAGGTCCACCCAGGCGTGGCGGCTTGCCTGCGCATGGCGTCGAAGAGGCGACGCACCTCGTCGGGGCGCATGTCGAGCTGTTGCTCTATGACGTAGCGTCCTTCCATCGTATACCACATCAGGACATCGGACATCCGTTCGACGATGAGCGTATAGTCCGTCTGGCCCAGCGAGAATTTCCAAAGGAAGTTTTCCGTCTCGGGCGAGAATGCGCCATAGTTGAACACCATGTCGAGACCTTGAGGACTGCTGACGCGCAGGGCCGTATGGCCATAGAGTGAATAGCTGTCGTTGCCCGGCGTGACGGTCAGCAGGCTGGCACGCAGGCTGTCAAGGCGCAGCGTGTCCTGAGCGGCGCGGGCACTCACTGTACAGGCAATGAGCAGGAGAACGACTATGTGACGCAATACTTTCATAAAAATGGAATGGCGCATGTATACCCACACGCATACGTGTGCATGCGCAAACAACGGCGCGAAAATACGACTTTCTTCGTAGAAAGACACGCTCCTTGGCAAAAAAAGCGCAGCTTCGGGGGCGTCTTTTCCTGTTCCAGGGCGTTTTCTGTGCCAAAGGTTGCAGTTTTCCGCACGAAAAAGCGTATTTTCGCAGGCATAAACAGCCCAAAAGCACAAAGAAAGACAGAGTATGACACAGAAAGACTTGCTCGCCGACACCCAGCGGCGGGAAATGGCCGCCAGGATAGCGGCGCGACTCCTGGAGGTGGGTGCCGTCAAACTGCGCCCGCAGGAACCGTTCACGTGGGCCAGCGGATGGCTGTCGCCCATGTATTGTGACAATCGCCAGACCCTCTCCTACCCCGACCTGCGTAACATGGTGAAGGAAGGCCTCACGCTCATGGCGCGCACCCTCTACCCGGAGGCGGAAGCCATTGCCGGCGTGGCCACGGGCGCCATCGCCCAGGGTGCACTCGTGGCCGATGCCCTCAACCTGCCCTTCTGCTATGTGAGGCCGAAGCCGAAGGACCACGGCATGGGCAACCTCATCGAAGGGCGCGTAGCCGAAGGAGCCAAGGTGGTGGTCGTGGAAGACCTCATCTCCACCGGCGGCAGCAGTCTGAAGGCGGTGCAGGCCCTGCGCGATGCAGGCTGCGAGGTGCTCGGCATGGTGGCAAGCTTCACCTATGGTTTTCCGCAGTCCCGCACGGCCTTCGAGGAAGCCGGCGTACGCCTTGACACGCTGACGGACTACGAAGCCGTGCTCTCCGAGGCCGTCCGCACGGGATTTGTCAAGGAGGAAATGCTGGGCGTACTGCGCAGCTGGCGCGAAGACCCCGCCAACTGGGGACGCTGAAGGCTCCCTGGCAAAGTACCGGCCTCGCACCCCACCGAATGCCCAAGCCGTCCGCACATATAATGAGCAGCCCACCGACATGCTTACGGTGGGCTGCTCATTGTCTTCGGCCAATGTCAAAACTATCGCTGGCGCCAAAAGTCGGGCGCAAACAGGAGCATGACGGCAAATATCTCCAGGCGGCCGGCAAGCATGAGAAAAGCATTGATCCACAAGGCACCGTCGGGATAGGCAGCATAACTGTCAAGCGGTCCCACCATGTAGCCAAGCCCGGGACCGACGTTAGAGAGAGCCGTGATGCAGCAAGAAAAGCTGTCGAGCACGGTGATGCCCATACACATCATGAGCAGGGTGCCCACAAAGGTGAGGGCAAAGTAGCACACAAAGAATACAAAGATGCTGCGCACGACGTTGCCATCGATCATCACGCCGTTGACGCGGATGGGGAACACCGCGCGAGGGTGGAGCATGCGTTTGAACTCGCGAGTCGTAACCTTCCAAATAGCCAGCAGGCGCACAATCTTGATACCACCACTCGTACTGCCGGCACAGGCTCCTATGGCCGTGATGAACATCAGGGGAAGCCACACGTTTTGGGGCCACAGCATGAAATTTTCGGTCGTAAAGCCTGTCGTGGTCATCAGTGACGTGACGTTGAAAAGTCCTACACGCAACGCCTCCATCACGTCGCGCCCTTGCGCGAACACAAGCGTCAGCCCGCAGTAGAGCGTCATGATTAGGAGCATACCCACGTAGACACGAAGTTCGCCATCGCGGCGCAGGGGCCGAAGGCGACGTTTGACGACGAGCAGGAAGAGGAGCGTGAAGTTGACGCCTCCGAGAAACATAAAGAGCGCCACCAACCACTCCAGCGTGGGAGACTGAAACCATGCGATGCTTGCCGCATGGGTGGAGAAGCCTCCTGTCGACATGGTACTCATGGCGTGGTTGATGGCATCAAACGGCCCCATGCCGGCAAAGAAGTATACCACAGCACACACGACGGTCATAATGAGATAGAGTCCGCCCAGCCAATGAGCCGTAGTCGTGAAGCGGGGATGGAGTTTTGATATTTTCAGCCCCGTGGTCTCGGCCGCAAACATTTTTTGCTCGCCCATGTTCATCTGCGGGAGCAGTGCTGCCAGGAAGAAGATGATTCCCATGCCGCCCACCCAGTGCGTCAGACTGCGCCAAAAAAGTATGGAATGAGGCAAGGTGTCTATCTGGGAAAGCGCCGTTGCGCCTGTCGTCGTAAAACCCGAAGTGGTCTCAAAGAAAGCTGCGGCAAGGCGAGGCTCGGCACCACTCAGCAGGAAAGGCAAGGTACCCACGACGGAAAACAGCACCCAGCACAGCGTCACCACCATATAGCCGTCGCGACGTCCCATGACGCCTTGCGCACCGCGCCCACCAGCGCGAAGCACGAGACCCAACGCCAAAGCTACAATGGCACTAAGTGCAAAGGGAAGCCAGTCCTCCTCGCGATAGACGATGCCCACGCCGAGACAGCAAGTCAGCATGATGGCCTCCACAAAGAGGAGGAGGCCGAGGGCACTCTGTATGGTCTTATGGTTTAGCATGCGGCGGCAAAGGTATAACAATTTTCTGACGTCGCGACTTAGGATATACAAAAAAGCACTATCTTTGCGGCGATAAAATGACCACCTTCTGACTCATATCACAAAATCACCCATACACATGCTTTTCTCAAAAGATACCTATGTGGAACGCCGACGCCGCCTGCGAGAACTCGTGGGCGATGGCCTCATCCTCATTTTCGGCAACAACGATGCGCCGATGAACTATCCAGCCAATGCCTACAAGTTCAGACAGGACAGTTCCTTCCTCTACTTCTTCGCCCAACACCGCGACGGCCTCGTGGGTGCCATCGATGCCGACACGGGCACGGAAACGCTCTATGGCAACGAGATTGACATCGAGGACATCGTGTGGTACGGCGAAGTGCAGAGCGTGGGGAGTCTTGCCGCCGAAGCCGGTGTGGCATGCCACGAGCCTATGGCACGTCTGGCCGAGGCCGTCGACCAGGCCGTCAAGCAGGGACGCCGCGTGCATTTCCTGCCCCCCTATCGCTACGACACGCAGATTCAAATCATGGACCTACTCCACATCCACCCCTCGCACCAGCGTGCCGAGGCCAGCCTGGCACTTATCCAGGCCGTCGTAAAACTGCGCAGTGTCAAGACGGCAGAGGAAATTGAAGAGCTGGATCGAGCCGCAGCCATCGGCTATCGCATGCACACACGCGCCATGGAATTATGCCGCCCCGGCGTGACAGAACAACAAATCAGCGGAGAGATCGGCGGCATCGCAGCGGCCTATGGTGCCATCACCTCGTTCCAGAGCATCGTCTCCCAGCACGGTGAAATCATGCACGGCTATCCTTCGCCCACACCCCTCGAGGCTGGACGCCTGCTACTGTGCGACTGCGGCGCTGAGACCAACGAGCACTATTGCTCGGACAACACGCGCACGACGCCCGTCAGCGGACGCTTCACGCAAAAGCAGCGCGAGATATACGACATCGTCGTGGACTGTCACGACTTGGCACTCAACGTCACGCGTCCGGGCGTGCGCTGGTGGGACGTACACTTCGACGTGTGCCGCCTGATGACCGACCGCCTCAAGGACCTGGGACTCATGCGCGGCGACACCGAGGAGGCTGTCCGCGCCGGAGCACATGCCCTCTTCCTGCCTCACGGACTGGGACACATGATGGGCATGGACGTGCACGACATGGAAGGACTGGGACAAATCTACGTGGGCTTCGACGAGGAGACGCGCCCCAACCTGGAGCAGTTTGGCACGAACGCCCTGCGCATGGGGCGCCGTCTGGAAAAGGGCTTCGTAGTGACCGACGAGCCTGGCATCTACTTCATCCCGCAGCTCATCGACCTTTGGCGCCGAGAAGGCACCAACGCCGAGTTCCTCTGCTTCGACAAGATAGAGGCCTACAAGGACTTTGGCGGCATACGCATTGAGGACGACGTGCTCGTCACGAAGGACGGCTGCCGCTTCCTCGGCAAGGAGCGCATTCCCTACAGGGCAGATGACGTGGAGGCTTTCCTTGCTGCACGTAAAGAAGCTTGAAGAACATCATTGGAAATATATTTTTGTACTCACGCTAATTATTTACGACAATGAAAACCCTTAAGACCAAATGGATGCTGGCAGCCATGCTGCTCATGGCATTCACCTTTGCCGCCTGCGGCGGTGACGACGATGACGAAAAGGGCGACGACACGCCCAAGTCTCAAAACCAAACTATTACTGTTGACGGTGTTTCGTTCAAGATGATTGCCGTTGAAGGCGGCACGTTCCTAATGGGCTCTCCCGAAAGTGACACCGAAGCATACGACGACGAGAAGCCGCAGCATGAAGTGACGCTGTCAAACTACTACATCGGCGAGACCGAAGTGACGCAGGAACTCTGGGAGGCTGTAATGGGCAGTAACCCTTCTGAGTTCAAAGGACCGAAGCTACCCGTGGAGAAAGTTTCTTGGAACGATTGTCAGACGTTTATCGGCAAGCTCAATGAAAAGACGGGCAAGACGTTCCGTCTTCCTACCGAAGCCGAGTGGGAATATGCCGCACGCGGAGGCAAGAAGTCAAAGGGCTATACCTATAGTGGCTCAAATACGATAG
>JAFSQD010000100.1 GCA_017446765.1 Alloprevotella sp. | reverse complement strand
TCTTTATCGATGGTATCAAAACCAGGCGACCGCTTACTGCACGCGGCGCACGATGCCTCGCTGAGAGCCTTGGATAAAGTCAACGATATGGTCAATCTCGGGACTGGAGGGTATCTGGTCCTTTATCTTCTGTATGGCATCTTCCAAACTCTCATTGCCTGTATATACAATGCGATAGGCATTGGTGATGTGACGCAACGTGCGCTCGTCGACACCTTTCTTTTGAAGGATAACAGCGGAAACGCCATGATAGCTGACTGGATTGCCTCCAAGGATGATATAGGGGGGCACATCCTTCTGGACAACGCATCCGCTCTGCACAAGGCTATAGCGTCCCACACGCACAAGGTGCTGGAGAATGACGCCACTGGAAAGAATGACGTGATGCTCGAGGTGGCATTCGCCTGCCACCTGTGCGCCGATGCCCAGCACGTTGTCGTCGCCGATATGGACGTCATGGCATACATGGACACCGTCCATGAGGAAGTTACAGTCGCCGATGACAGTAGTAGTATTTTCATCAAGGCTACCAGCAATGACGACATTTTCGCGGATGCGGTTACCCTGGCCAATGACGACACGCGTGCGATGACCTATGGTGTAGCGGAAACTCTGGGGCACAGCACCGATGACAGCATTCTGGTAGATGTAGTTGTCGGCACCGATTTCTACACCTTCGAGGATGCTGGCGTGCGACATGATGACGCAGTTGTCGCCGATGACAGTTCCACGCTCAATGTAAGCAAATGGATATATCTTCACATTCTTCCCTATCTGCGCCTCAGGATGCACATAGGCCAGGGGGCTTATCAAATCTGATTCTTTATTCATGGTGATGATGTTAATTTAGCGTTGATGCGACGGTTCGTTCTCTCGTCATACTGACATGCTGACACATCGGATTCACGAGATGACGGCATTTCGGGTTTTGTTCTTCATTCCCCATCCGGCTCGGCCTCGAGGCTTCCGCCACCGAGAGCCTGATAGAGGGCAATAGCAGCCTGCAACTTATCAAAGCGACAGGAAATGAGACTCAACTGAGCCTGAAGGAGGCTCTGTTGGGCCGAAAGGGTTTCAAGGTAAGATACAGTATTGTCCGTGCGGAAAATGAACTCTGTGGTTTCAACCGCTTTCTGTAGTTCGCCCACAAGCTGTTCGTTGCCGCTTATGCGCGAAGCTGCGGTCTGATAGTTTGCAAGAGCGGTGTTAACCTCATTGCCAGCATCAAGCACGGCCTGTTCGAAGCTTAGCTGGGCGGCTTCCTGCTGGAGCTTGGCAATCTCAAGGTTTGCCTTAAGTTTACCCTGAGCAAAGATAGGTTGGACAAGACTGCCGACAGCACTGGCCAATATCTTTCCAGGGTTGACAATCATACCTGCAGAGTTAGTCCATCCTGCACTGCCCGAGATGGTGAGTTGCGGATAGAACTGACCACGTGCACCCAGGACACCGTAGTAAGCATAAGCCATCTGGAGTTCGGCGGCACGCACGTCGGGACGGTTGCTGAGAAGCTGAAGGGGCACGCCGACACCGAGGTTTTCAGGCATGCGAGCTTCGGCCAGTGTGCCACGCTCAATGGCGTGGGGCGCTTCATGAAGCAGGGCACAAAGGGAATTCTCCGTCTGGCGTATGTTGTTCTCCATCGTAGGAATGCTGTTGAGGATGGAAATGCGGTTTGCCTTCGTCTGCGATACGGCGGCCGCATTGGTCCAACCTGCCTGCCACATGGCATCCATCGCCTCCACATTCTTATTCCAGATTTCAGCCGTAGCACGCGTCGTTGCCACTTGTTCGTCAAGCATTTCAAGCGTGTAGTACATATTGGCAACAGCACAGATGATGGCGGTCTGCGTGGCCTGCTTGGCGGCACGAGTCTGGTAGAGCGTCATCTCGTTCTGCTTCTTTGCGTTACGCAAGGTACCGAAGATGTCGGCCTGCCAACTGGCCTGCACGGGAACGTTGTACGTCTTGGTGGCTTTACCGAAGTCGAAGCTTGAGATGGTGCCCTGCGGAGAAAGTGCCACCGAGGGGAAGAAGGCCAGGCGAGACACTTTGAGACCCTGCTCGGCCTGACGGATAGTAATGTCGGCCTTGCGCAAGTCGGTGTTAGCCTCAAGAGCACGCACGATAAGTGCTTGCAGACGGGTGTCGGTGAAGACATCGCGCCAAGGCATATTGCCGAAGTTTATCGTGTCGGCAGCCAGAACGCCATCGGTATTGGCTGTGTCGCGAAAGAGGCCTTCGGGAATGCCGAGACTGTCGGGACGTTCGTAGTCGGAATAGAGATTGTGCGTACCATGACAGGAAGAGAGCGTGGCGGCACACAATAATAATATATATAAATACTTTTTCATAATGGGTTCGCGACTATTGATATTAGTTGTTTGAGTATTGTTCAATATCGGGCTCGGCATCGGTATTGTCAATGTCTTCCCATACCATCGGGCGGAAACGCTCCTGGATGGCTTGGAAGATCACGAAGAGGCTGGGCACGACGAATATCTGGCAAATCATACCGATAAACATACCTCCCACTGCGGCCGTACCGAGCGAACGGTTACCATTAGCACCCACACCGAAGGAGAACATCATGGGCAACAGACCAATGATCATGGCAAACGACGTCATGAGGATTGGACGCAGACGGGCACCTGCTCCGAGTACGGCGGCCCACGTGATGCTCATACCCATCTTGCGGCGGTCAAGGGCAAACTCCACAATGAGGATGGCGTTCTTTGCCAACAGACCGATTAGCATGATAAGTGAAATCTGCGTATAGATATTGTTCTGCGGCGCACCGAAGATGGGCTGACCGTGGAAGGTGATGAGGCCCATGGCCTGAATGAGCAGGAAGGAGCCTGCAAGCCCGAAGGGCACGGAAAGAATTACAGCCCAGGGAAGGATGTAACTCTCATACTGAGCGGCAAGCAACAGGTAGATAAACATGATGCAGAGTACGAAGACTATGATCGTCGTATTGCTGGAGTTGCTCTCCTCGCGCGACATGCCAGAATATTCGTAACTGTAGCCTTGTGGCAAGTGTTGCTCGGCCACTTCCTTGATAGCTTGCATGGCTTCACCGCTGGTATATCCTTCGGCTGGTGAACCGTTCACGTCAATAGACGTATACATGTTAAAACGGTTGATATTGTCGGGGCCATAGATGCGCTTCATCGTCATAAACTGCGTGATGGGTGCCATATTAGCGCCATTGCGCACCATGATATTCTTCAGACTCTCTGTGTTGATACGTGAAGCTCGGTCGGCCTGCACCATGACGCGGTAGAGCTTACCGAAGCGGTTGAAGTTGGACGAGTAGAGACCGCCATAATATCCCTGCAAGGTGGTGAGGATGTCGGCAGGCGTAAGGCCGGCCTTCATACACTGCGCCACATCAATATCAATGAGATACTGCGGGAAGGAGGGGTTGAAGGTCGTTTGTGCCTGCTGAATCTCAGGACGCTTCAGCAATTCAGCAAGGAAGTTTTGTGTCACCTCGAAGAAGCGGTTGAGGTCACCACCGGTGCGGTCCTGCATGGAGAACGTGAAACCGTTCGTTGCACCAAAACCAGGCACCATGGGCGGTTGGAAGAAGAGTACCTGAGCATCCTTCACAACGTTGCGACACTGCAACAGCAGATTAATACTGATGACCTGTGAACTCTCCTTCAGCGAGCGCTCGGCCCAAGGCTTCAGCTTCACCATGATAGAACCATAGGAAGCACCCTGTCCACCCGTCATACCGAAACCGGAAATAATCGTGTGGCTCTCCACAGCAGGACTGGCTGCCACAATGCTGTCCACCTGGTCAAGGATGGCATCCGTGCGATCCTGAGAGGTACCGGGAGGCAGCGTCACCGCACCGAGTATCGTACCGGTATCTTCGCTCGGGATGAGCGATTGCGGTGTTGCCTTCATCAGAAGGACAAGAGCCAGAATGCCTACGACCACGGCACCCACCGTGATGAGCGGGCGGCGAGTGATGCGCACGACGGCACTCTTATACTTGTTGAGCTGACGGTCAAAGAAACGGTTGAACCAAGCATGGAAACGTCCGACGAAGCCTTTCTTCTTCTCCTCTTCACCATGCGGCTTTAGGAAAAGAGCACAGAGTGCGGGCGAAAGCGTAAGGGCGTTGAGGGCAGAGAAACCGATTGCGATGGCCATCGTCAGGCCAAACTGACGATAGAAAGTACCACTCGTGCCACCGATGAAACTTACAGGGATGAACACGGCCATCATCACAAGCGTGATACTTACGATGGCACTTCCAAGTTCGCTCATGGCGTCAATACTGGCTTTCTTCGGCGACTTATAGCCTTGGTCAAGCTTCGCATGGACGCCTTCGACCACGACTATCGCGTCGTCCACCACAATGGCGATGGCCAAGACAAGGGCGTTCAACGTCAACAGATTCAGAGAGAAGCCCATCAGGTTCAAGGCAAAGAAGGTACCTATGAGCGACACTGGAATGGCGATGGCAGGAATCAGCGTAGAGCGCATGTCCTGCAAGAAGATGTAAACGACAAGGAACACGAGCAAGAAGGCCTCAATAAGTGTCTTCACAACCTCTTCGATCGAGGCAAACAGGAAGTCGTTCACGTTCTGCGCCTGCACGATGTTCATGCCTGTAGGCAGTGTGGGCTTCACTTCCTCAATCATTTTTTCAAGGTTCTGCACCGTCGTCGTGGCATTGGTGCCTGCAATCTGGAAGACGATACACGACACGGAGTTGTGGCCGTTCACCTTACCGCCAAAGGCGTAAGTCTCACGTCCCAACTCTATGCGTGCCACATCCTTCAAACGCAAGAACTCACCATTGGGAAGGGCTTTTATGATCATCTCGCCAAATTCAGTCTCGGTGGAGAGACGGCCTTTCCATGTCAAGGTGTATTGATAGGTCTGGTTCTCACGCTCACCGATTGTACCCGGCGCAGCCTCAATGTTCTGCGTAGCCAGCACACCGGTAATGTCGGTTGGCATCAGATGGTACTCTGCCATCTTAGCAGGATCAAGCCAGATACGCATGGAGTAGTTTCCACCCATCACCATGGCATCACCTACGCCATTGATACGCTGAACCTGTGGGATGATGTTAATCTTTGCGTAGTTCTCAATAAACTCACGCGTAAATCGGTCGGATTCGTCGACAAGCGAGAACACCATCAGCATAGAGCTTTGACGCTTCATCGTAATGACACCGACACGCGTCACCTCGGCAGGTAGCAGGCCCAAGGCCATTGAAACGCGGTTCTGCACATTGACAGCACACATGTCGGGATCCATGCCCTGCTTGAAGGTGATGGTGATCGTGGCCGAACCGGTATTTGTGGCCGAGGATGTCATGTAGTCCATACCTTCCACGCCATTGATTTGTTCCTCCAAAGGAATGATGACAGAATTGAGCACTGTTTGTGCATTGGCACCCGTATAGGATGTACGCACGGAAATGGTGGGCGGTGCAATATCAGGGAATTGCGTAATGGGAAGCGACGTCAGACCAATCACACCGAGAATCACGATGAGAATCGAAATCACAGTGGAAAGAACAGGCCGCTCTATAAATCTGGATAAATTCATAATATCGTACTTTATCTTTTACTTTTCAGCGTTTTCAATAAATCCGGAGCGCCCAAGGGAAAACCCTCTACCCCGGAACCACCCGATTCTCTATCGGAGCGGTAACTTTCCGTCCTTCACGTCCTTTGCGGCCTGCTCGCGCATCTTGGCGGCCTCCTCGGGCGTAATCGGTTTGATTTCTTGTCCGTTCTTCAGGTTCTGCACACCTTCCACGACGATGCGTTCACCTGCACGGAGGCCGCTGGTGACAACATAGTTGGCACCATCACTCTGAGCCTGCACAGTGATTTCCGTGCTCTTCACCTTGTTGTCAGCACCGACGACATAGACAAACTTCTTATCCTGAATCTCAACAGTAGCCTTTTGGGGAACAAGAATCGCATCGCTGGCAAAAACAGGGAATTCAATGTTGCCAGACCCTCCACTGTGGAGCAAGCGGTGAGCATTGGGGAAAGCTGCACGCATCTGCACGGCACCGGTGGAAGCATCAATCACGCCACCCACAGCATCAATGCGCCCTTCCTCGCCATAAGTGGTACCATCTGCAAGCTGCAATTTCACACTCGGCATGGTGCGTATAGCTTCCTGCACACCGCCACCGGCGGTACGCGCCATTTCAAGAAGCTGCTTTTCCGTCATGGAGAAATAGGCGTGAATGGTGTTGATGTCGCTCACCGTCGTGAAAGGTACCTGCATGCTCGGGCCCACAAGGGCACCCACCTTCATGGGGAGCATACCGATGACACCGCTCGTAGGAGAAGTTACGGTGCAGAAGCTCAGGTTGTCGCGAGCTGCGGCAAGCTGGGCGCGAGCCTGACCGAGTTGCGCCTGGGCAGCACCAAGCTGTGCCTTCAGACTGAGCAGCTGGTTTTCCGTGGTTTTGAACTCATATTCTGAGATAATCTGTTTCTCAAAAAGCATTTTCTTGTTCTGCAAAGTCAGCTCTGCGGTGGCAATGTTGCTATTGACCACATTGATCTGTTGCTGAGCCGCTTTCACGGCTTCCTCAGCAGCGCGCACTTGTGCACGGAAAGACTCGCTGTCAATAGTAAAAAGCACCTGTCCGCGGCTGACACTCTGGCCTTCCTGCACATAGATGCGAGTGATGAAGCCAGAAACTTTCGGACGAATCTCGACATCCTGGATGCCTTTCAGTGTAGCAGGATAGGTCACGCTGAGCTTGGCACTCTGTGTCTTTACGGTGACAACGGCATGACGGTTGTCGGCATCGGGCAATCCTTGCTGCTGCTTCTTTCCACAAGACACCAGCATGGCTGCACCCAGAAGAATGAGGGTAAGTTTTCTCATAATGGATTTGATATATTATTATTTTTGAAGTTTTTTCGCTTTTGCGGTGCAAAAGTAATCCAAAAAACCCGAATCGCAGTCTGCGTTTCCTTTGAATGAGAAACTTTACAGCGCATTTTTTGGATTTTTTAGGGGTGTGCCCCACCCTCTTCCCACAGAATGCAAACTGCGCATATCAAAAAGTACTGCGGAGCAAAAGCCTTTCCAGACCATTGCTCCGCCATATCAATGTGGTACGATTCCTACTATTCGGGAAGGAGATAGCGGTCACCCGCCTCCTCGACAATTTTCTTTCGGTAGCTTTCGGAGTAGCCTGGGCGCGTAGGGGGTACAGGCAGCCCATCCTCCGTCATCTTGTATTCTCCCTGTTCGTCGCGCGGTTTCACACACATGTCGTTGAACTCCACGATGAGGCGCTCACCGAGTTTGAGCCACGCATCGTGCATGCGTGCCGCACATTCGTTGCTGTAGTTCGTGATGGCACGACGCGCAGCGACTGGACTTTTTTCAGCCAGGGCAATCCACCCTGCTTCAACCTCACCTTGCTTCGCGGCGAACTCGATTTCCACCTTATCGCGCACTTCCTTGAGCACTGGAAAGAGTTGGTTGTAGCGTGGATATACCATGTTGGATATCCAGTTGCACACCCAAAATGAAGACTTGAAACTGAATTGTGTGGGACCGGCATTGGGAGCATCGAAGCATTCAGGCACCTGCGTTGTCTGACAGTAGATAGGCACATAGGCTATCATGTTAGGATCATCCTGTCCATACCAGAGAATGCCACCTACCATATCGGGCATCCATCCACGAAGTTGGGCTATGTAGGTGTCTGCTGTCTGTTGCGTGGAGATCGGGCGTTCGTTGAAATACTTTTTCCCCTTGTACTCAAAGGTCAAAGGCGTAGGACGATAGGGCATCTCACCTGGTCCCATGCCGCAGTCCTGCAGCACGTCAAAGGGAGTTCCTTCGTAGTGGTCGCGCATGCCGTCCATCATGTCCTGTCGCGTAAGTAGGCGCTTTGCTTTCATGTAGAGTGGCATCGGTTCCACGCCTGGCTCACCCATGTGGCGACCGCTGGCATAGTCAAGGTATTTATCCATACCATCCACGAAGCGGTTATAGAAACTCCATACTCGCGTTTCGCAATAGCGGATGGCGCCAAAGTCGGCTGGTGCGAAGGCTGCACTGAAGTCAAAATCGGCATCCTTACCCTGAAAATATCCCTTCTGACGGGCAAAGTCCACAATTCCCTCCGAGCAGAGCACGTCGCCCTTGGGGTAGTGCGAGAATCGATGTATGCGACTGTGATTTGCATGGCAAGCGATGGCATCATCGGGAATGCGCACGGCTACCCAATGCGCACCGCGCTGTCCAGCACCCTTGCCCACCATTTCCATAATCCACACTTCGTTGGGGTCGGCAATTGAAAAGCTTTCGCCTTCGCTGGCATAGCCGTAGTCATCCACAAGTTTCGTCATCACTTGTATTGCTTCTCGCGCTGTCTTGGCACGTTGCAAGCCGAGTCGCATAAGACTCACATAGTCTATTTTCCCATTTGGATCCACGAGCTCTTCCCTGCCGCCAAATGTAGTCTCCATGATGGCCAACTGATGCTCGTTGATATATCCCATTACTGCGTATGTTTCAGATACTTCAGGGATTTCACCATAGTAATGATTTGTGTCGCCGTCATAGATTTTCCTCATCTCTCCTGGCGCATGCTTGGCGTGCGGAAGGTAGACGAGTTTGCCATACATTCCGTAACTGTCGGCATTGTAGGTAATGAACACAGAGCCATCCGATGATGCTTTCTTGCCGACAAGGAAATTCGTACAGGCAAGCGATGTAGCCGTGGCCAACATCATTCCTGCCAGAAACAAGAATAATCTTCTCATAATACTCCTTTATTTCAGTTTCGGGAGTTCATTGCAAGCAAAGCGAGCAAAGAACTCCCTCTTAAACTCCCAATTTAACTTCTATTTATACTTCCGAGACCTGAATCCCTTTATTTCACGGATTTAAACGAAATATCAAGCCCCTTCACGCTGTGAGTGAGGGCACCCACGCTGACGAAGTCCACACCGCAGAGGGCGTAGTCGCGAATTGTCTCCAGCGTGATACCACCACTGCTCTCTGTTTCGAAGCGACCGGCGATGAGCTCTACGGCTTGACGTGTCTTTTCAAGGTCGAAGTTGTCAAGCATGATGCGGTGCGCCTTGCCATTTGCCATGACCTGGCGGATCTCATCAAGGGAACGGCATTCGATTTCCACCTTCAGGTTCAGGCCATGTTCGCGCTGATAGGCCTCACAACGGTTAAGGGCATTGTCAATGCCACCGCAGAAGTCCACATGGTTGTCTTTCAGAAGAATCATGTCAAAAAGTCCGATACGATGGTTCGTACCGCCGCCAATCTTCACAGCTTCCTTCTCCAGCATGCGCATGCCAGGTGTCGTCTTTCGGGTATCAAGCACGCGAGTACCGGTTCCTTCCAGCCGCTTCACATAGGTTGCCGTCATCGTGGCAATGCCGCTCATGCGCTGCATCACGTTGAGCATAAGGCGCTCGGTCTGCAACAAGCTACGTATGCGGCCCGTCACGATAAAGGGAACGTCGCCAGGCACGACGTGGGTACCATCATGCATGAACACTTCCACCTGCAGTTCGGGATCGAAACGATGAAATATCTCCAAGGCCACACGTACGCCGGCCAGGATGCCCTCTTCCTTGATGAGCAGTTTGGATTTTCCCACGGCATCCTCGGGGATGCAGCAAAGGGTCGTGTGATCACCGTCGCCTATGTCTTCTGCAAAGGCGAGGTCGATGAGTTTGTCATTGAGCTCTTCTACAGTATACATTATTTATTTAGTTTTGTTGTTCGTCAAAGACGGCACCTGGCAGGCGTCGCAGGTTGTACTGCGAAGCCATGACCTCGCCATAGGCACCCGCCGTGCGGAAGGCGATGAGGTCGCCACGCTTAGAGGGCGGAAGCGGAGCCTGTGTCTGGAACACATCACTGCTTTCGCAGATTGGGCCAACCACGTCGTATCGCTCCGTAGCGGTCTGATCGGCCGAAGACAGATTCTGTATGAGGTGGTGAGCATTGTAGAGTGCCGGACGTATCAGGTCTGTAAAACCTGCATCAAGGATGAGGAATTTCTTCTCATGCCCCTGCTTCTCGTAGAGTACGCGGGAAACGAGCATGCCACACTGTGCCACGACCGAGCGTCCCGGTTCGACATGTAAGTGCTGGCCGGGGCGTAGGTTCAGATACTTGCGGAAGGTGTCCATGTAGCCGATGAAGTCGGGGATAGGATGTACGTCGGGATCCTCGTAGTGCGTACCGAGGCCACCGCCCACGTTGATGTTGCGGGTCACGATGCCTTCTTTCTCCAGGACATCCTGCAACTCGTTGATGCGTTCACACAGACGGGCAAAAACGCCGAGGTCAAGAATGCTGCTCCCTATGTGAAAATGAAGGCCTTCGTAGCTGACGCCTTCAAGCCTTTCGGCTTCGCGCACAGCTTCCAGCATGTCCTCCATGGCGAGTCCAAACTTATTCTCGTTCAGTCCGGTGGTTATCTTTTCATGCGTATGCGCATCCACGTTGGGATTGATGCGCAGGGCAATGCGTGCCATCTTTCCCATCTCAACAGCCAGCTCGCTGATTCGTTGCAACTCTGGCAGGCTCTCCACGTTGAACATTCCGATTCCTGCTTCCAGGGCCAGGCGCAGTTCCCAATCGGCCTTTCCCACGCCAGCAAAAACGATACTTTCAGCCGGGAAACCCGCTTCCAGGGCGGCTCTCACTTCTCCTCCGCTGACACAATCGGCACCAAGGCCGGCAGCCAAGATGATGCGTAGCAGTTCGGGGCGTGCATTTGCCTTCACGGCATAGTGTACGTGGATATGCTCCTCGCCGGCACGTGCAGCGTCGAGGGCCGCCAGTGTTGTTCGCAACAATTGTGTGTCGTAATAGTAGAAAGGCGTCTCTTGCGCCTCCAGTTGTCTCAAGTTGAAATTCATTCTTCTATATATTATCTGTGAGTATCATTTAGTGACGAAAAAGGTGGTCGCTGAGTGCTTGCAGGGCTTTCTGCTTGTCGGCTTGACGCACAAGGAAGGAAATGTTATGGTCGCTTCCACCGAAGGATATCATACGGAGAGGAATGTCCTCCAAGGCCTGTGTAATCTTCGACTCAAGGCCGCGGTTTTCATATCGGAGGTCACCGACGACGCATACGATGCACATGTCGTGCTCCACGACCACGGTGCCATATTGTTTCAGTTCGTCAACGATAGCGGCCAAATGGGACTTGTTGTCTATCGTGAGCGAGACACCCACCTCGGATGTCGTAATCATGTCGATGCTTGTCTGATGCTTTTCAAAGATTTCAAACACCATGTGCAGGAAAC
Source organism: Alloprevotella sp. (assembly GCA_017446765.1). Classification (GTDB taxonomy): domain Bacteria; phylum Bacteroidota; class Bacteroidia; order Bacteroidales; family Bacteroidaceae; genus Alloprevotella. Next base: position 8,829 of record JAFSQD010000100.1, on the reverse strand, counting down.
CTGCTGCCAGTAGCATGCGGGAACTCACTATCTTGATGACCGTGATATCGTCTTTTGCAGCCACAGCCTTGATGACGTTAGGCGTGAGTTGGTTGTTCACCATCGTTCCCTCTGCCTGTGGCTCCATCGTATTCAGGATGCGCACGGGCACATTGGCATAGCGTGCGGGCAGTATGCACGTGGGATGGAGTATCTTTGCTCCGAAATAGGCCAGTTCTGCTGCTTCCTCGAAGCTCAGCTGATGGACGGCATCCGTATCCTTGACAAAGCGCGGATCGTTGTTGTGCATACCGTCAATGTCGGTCCATATCTGTATTTCCTCAGCACGCATGGCTGCCCCTATCAGACAGGCCGTATAGTCGGAACCTCCACGCTGCAGGTTGTCTACTTCTCCGTTGGCATTGCGAGCGATGAAGCCCTGCGTGATGTAAAGGTCGTAACCGGGATTCTCCTCCAAGAGACGTGTCAGTTCGCGCCTCAAGAAACCTTGGTCGGGTTCGCCGTTCTCGCCAAGACGCATAAAGTCAAGGGCTGAAAGGAGTTTCACCTTGTTACCCTGTTCGTTGAGATAAGCCGTCACCATGTTGGTGCTGATGATCTCACCTTGAGCCAGGATGGTTTTCCCCACTTGTTCGGTATATTCTTCGCTGCTGAAAGTGTGCAGAAGCGTAAAGCGATCGTCCAGAAAGTCTGCCATGCGCTGGCGCACGGGTCCCGACGTATAAAGTTCTGCAATGTGTGACGAGTACTTGTTGCGCAGTTGGTTGATGGTTATGTTTGCGGCCTCGGGATTACCTTTCTCAAAATAGTTGGCTATTTCCACAAGTGAATTTGTCGTCCCCGACATGGCGGAGAGGACAACGATGTTGCCTTTCTCGGATGTTACTATGCGGCCTACGGCCTTCATTCTTTCAGGCGATCCTACAGAGGTACCGCCAAACTTTTGTACTTTCATTCTCTATGTCTATTTGTTTCACAGATTGCGAATTGGGTTTATGGGTCTTGGGGTTGCATTTTTAGGATTGCAGGTTTGCCTGCTCAGCCCCACCTTGGAATTCTAAAATAAAGCGGTCTTCTTACCTTCCACTCCCCTTCACCCTTTTTGAGGAACGGGACGGAGAAGGCGAGGTGGAGGTCATTCTTCATCCCCTCCCAACTCTACTGCGGCCGTATATTCCGCCGTCACTTCCACCAGGTGCCCTTCATCCATGCGGTAGACCTTACCGGGATAGTTCTGCAACATGTCCAGGTTGTGTGTCACAATGACGACGGCCGTGCCATGTTGGCAACGCTCGTTGAGGATACCGACAATGCGGTTGCCTGTTTCGCGGTCCAGGTTGCCCGTAGGTTCGTCGGCAAGAATGAGAGAGGGACTGTTCAACAACGCACGGGCTATGGCCACACGCTGCTGCTCTCCGCCGGAGAGTTGATGGGGATACTTGTCGCGTCCCTCGGGAAGCCCTACAAGGCCAAGCACTTCGTCGATGCGCTCGGAACGTTCCTTCTTCTTCTTCCACCTAGTTGCCCGCAACAGGAAGTCCAGATTTGCCCCCACCGTGCGGTCGCGCAGCAGGCGGAAATCCTGAAACACGATGCCGAGACGACGACGAAGCAGAGGCAGGCTCTTGCGGCGCAGCGTACGGAGATTGAAGTCCAGCACTTGTGCCTCGCCGCCATCGGGGAGCAACTCACCATAGAGTACTTTCAGCAGGGAACTCTTCCCCGCACCCACTTTTCCGATGACATACACCAATTGGCCTTCGTCCACGTTAAAGGTCACGCCATCAAGAAGCTGACGGCCGTCGGGGGATGTGGCAGAGATATCTTCCAGGCACACGGCCTTGCGGGCCTCATTCGCCTGCACGTTCTCCCGTTGCGGTTCTTCCTGTTTGTTCATATCGTTTCACCTGAGGTATAACTTATTATTATTAAAGTCTTGGAAGTGATAGAATGGAGTTTAACCGAGAGTAAAGCCAGCTTTGCCGGATGGGAATGATGCACTGTGTGCTGGACGATAGCTTTGGGGGCTCTCTGCCCATTATGCATTGTCCCTTCTCGCTCGAGCTGACTCCCTTTTAACTTCCGAATCAGTCCAGCTTCAGCACGGCAAGGAAGGCTTTCTGCGGCACCTGCACGTTGCCGATTTGCTTCATACGCTTCTTTCCTCGCTTCTGCTTCTCAAGTAACTTGCGCTTTCGCGACACATCGCCGCCGTAGCACTTTGCCGTCACGTCCTTACGCACTTGCTTGACGGTTTCGCGGGCGATGATCTTCGCTCCGATGGCGGCCTGTATGGCGATGTCAAACTGCTGACGCGGCAGCAGTTCCTTTAGCTTCTCGCACATCCTCCGGCCGAAAGTCACGCTATTATCCACATGGGTCAGTGTGGAGAGTGCATCCACGGGTTCGCCATTCAGCAGGATGTCGAGCTTGACAAGGCGAGAGGGACGAAACTCTATGGGATGATAGTCAAAGGAGGCATAGCCTTTCGATATGCTCTTGAGCTTGTCGTAGAAATCGATGACAATTTCGGCGAGCGGCATGTCGTAGAGGATTTCCACACGGTCGCCGCTGACGTATTCCTGCTTTACAAGTTCACCGCGCTTGCCGAGGCAAAGGGTCATGATGGACCCTATGTAGTCAGTCCGGGTAATGATGCTTGCTCGGATGTAGGGTTCCTCAATGTGCTCAATGTCGGCCGCATCGGGCATGCCGGCAGGATTATGCACCTCACGCATGTCACCATGCTTGTCAAAGACGCGATAACTCACGTTGGGAACGGTCGTTATCACGTTCATATTAAACTCCCTATCTAAGCGTTCTTGGATGATGTCCATGTGAAGCAGACCCAGGAAGCCGCAACGGAAACCGAAGCCCAGGGCCACGGACGATTCGGGCGAGAACGTAAGACTGGCATCATTGAGCTGCAGTTTCTCCAGGCTCGCACGAAGGTTTTCAAAGTCCTCGGTTTCGATGGGATACACACCCGCAAAGACCATGGGTTTCACCTCCTCAAAACCCGCAATGGCCTCCTCACAGGGATTGGCCACACTCGTGATGGTGTCACCCACCTTCACCTCGGTGGCGGTCTTGATTCCCGAGACGATATACCCCACATCTCCGCAACGTAGTTCGCGCTTCGGCACGAGATCCATCTTCAACACGCCCACCTCGTCGGCTGTGTATTTCTGGCCGGTATTGACGAAACGTACCTCCTCACCTTGGTGGATGGTGCCGTTGACTATCTTGAAGTAAGCGATGATGCCGCGGAACGAGTTGAACACGCTGTCGAAAATCATGGCCTGCAGGGGTGCTTCCGGGTCGCCCGTGGGGGCGGGAATACGCTCCACGATGGCGCGCAGGATTTCGTCAACACCCTCGCCCGTACGTCCGGAGGCACGGATGATGTCTTCTCGCTTCACGCCGAGGAGTTCGATGATTTCGTCCTCCACCTGTTCAGGCATGGCGTTGACCATATCGCATTTTGAGAGCACGGGGATGATTTCCAGGTCGTGTTCGATGGCCATGTAGAGGTTTGAGATGGTCTGAGCCTGTACGCCCTGCGTGCTGTCTACAAGTAGCAGGCAACCCTCGCAAGCGGCAATGCTACGGCTCACTTCGTAGGCAAAGTCCACGTGCCCCGGCGTGTCTATCAGGTTCAGCGTGTAGGTCTGTCCGTCGTCATGGCGATAGGCCATCTGGATGGCGTGGCTCTTGATGGTAATGCCGCGCTCACGTTCCAGGTCCATGTCGTCCAGCATCTGTCCTTCGGTCACCTGTATGGTCTGCGTACGTTCCAGCAGTCGGTCGGCCAGTGTGGACTTGCCATGGTCGATGTGGGCTATGATGCAAAAGTTTCTTATCTTATCCATAAATCGTTCGTATATGAGTGGTTGCCCCTCTCTTCCCCGCCCTCTCTACCCGCAGGGAACGAGAGGGGAGCGAGTTCCCTGTAGGACCAAGGTCCTCAGAACTTATCTGCCTCGTCAAAGCTGACGCTGTGCTTCAAGTCTTTTTCCGAAAGGAGGAGTCCTTCGCAAATGGGCCAGTCGATTCCTATGCGGGGGTCATCGTAGCGTATGCTACATTCCGACTCCGGGGCATATCGGTTGTCCACCTTGTAGGCAAAGACAGCCTCGTCGCTCATGACGAGAAAGCCATGGGCAAAGCCTCTGGAAATGAAAAGTTGCCTCTTATTTTCGGCGCTGAGCAATACGGCCACATGGCGTCCAAAGGTGGGTGACGACTGTCGGAGGTCCACAGCCACATCCAGCACTTCGCCTTGAAGCACACGCACGAGCTTAGCCTGACTGTCAGCACCTCGCTGATAATGCAAGCCGCGCAGCACGCCACGCACCGAGCGCGACTCGTTGTCCTGCACGAAATGCACGTCCTTGCCTATGCCTCGATTGAAATCTTCCTCACGCCACGTCTCCATGAAGTAGCCGCGCGCATCATGAAACACGCGGGGCTCAACAATCCATACGCCTTCTATCTCTGTAGGTATATATTCCATTCTTATAGTTTATGGTGCGCAAAAATAGCACTAATCGGGCGAACTGACGGCATCGGTCTGCGTTTTTTCGTCCTTGAGGCACGCATAATACCCTAATTTATAAAAAGCAAACAGGAAGAGTGAAGGTCTACGTCCCAACAGATTGCGCCGCACCATACCGCGCGTTTGGCGGAAAACAAATCGCAAAAGCGGCAGCAGTCCCCAGCGGCCGAGACTACGGCCGACGCGCGAGGCGCCCACACTGCTCTGAAGGGGTTCGCCCAGGCGACGCAGCGCACGGAGAGCTTCCTCCGTCTTTGCCAAAAAAGACTCATTGCTATCTATACCTGTGTGTACCAATGCATTGTCGGTATGGAGAATGGAAAATCCATACGCCTGCAACTGCAATCCGAAGAGTGAGTCTTCATAGCCATACCTTTGACTTCTCTCGTCAAAAGGCAAAGACTCTGCCACCTGACGCCTTGCCATAAAGTTGAACGTGCTGAAACTATCGTAGGGGTGGGCATTACGCCAGGTAGCCGTGCGCCGTCCCTCGGCCTTACGCTCATAGCGCATGCGCAACTCATGCCCCTCGCGAGGAGGACCGTCAGGATTGCGTAATGCCCCGCATACCACGTCTGCACGGTCGCATTCCTCTGCATAGCGTAGCAGGAAGTCGTCGGTCACAACCTCCGCATCGGCATCAATGAAAAGGAGATACTCCCCATGCGAAGCGCGCACGAGGTGATTGCGACTGGCGGCCGGCCCACCGAGCACAGGTTGGCGTACGATGCGGGCACCGCCGTAATCGGACATGGGCATCTCCTCGCCGTCGGGGCATACGAGAATTTCCCAATCGCCCATGCCTGGATATGAGCGCTGCAACGCCTCAGCCTGTGCCTTTAACGAACGGACGAGCGCAGAGCAGTCGTAGCGATGGGTGGGTATCAGTATGGAAAACTTCATGCCTGCGACAGGTGTAAGGTATCGAGTGACAAGTTTGGTTTACAAAAGTAACAAACATTTTTCAAATAGAGCAAAAAAGTGTAAAAAAACGACAAAAGAAGGTGAAAATCTTTGCTATTTGCTTGTTTCCTATGCGCAGGAAACCATACTTTTGCATCGCAAACGGGAACATCATGTGCGACGTTCCCCGTCCGCAAACCCAACATCAAGTATAACTAAATTTTATATTCAGACATGTTCAACGAAAAAGCCGGTGTACTTGCCGGTCAGATTTGGGAGGCACTGAACGAAAATGGTTGCCTCACAGGCAAAGAACTCAAGAAAGTCGCTAAAGTGAAAAGCGAAAAGGAACTCTATCTTGGCCTTGGTTGGCTCCTCCGCGAGGACAAGCTCAACATCGAAGAAGCCGAGAAGGACATTCAGGTTTGCCTGAAGTAAGCACACACTGAAAAAACTACGCAAAATCACGACAAGAGCGAGACGTTTGGTCCCGCTCTTGTCTTTTTGCGTGCTCGCGTTGTCCCGCACCACCTTCAAAGGGCGAAGTACGTACGCATCACTTGTCACTCGCAGTTCCTTCCAGTGCCCGACGCATCAGTTCTCGCCCCTCGCCAATGATGCGTGCTGCACGGTCATAGCCGAGGCCCCAGAAGCGGTTCATCGGGACGTTCACCACCACGTCGGGCGGAGTCAGGCGCAACTGCATGCGCGCAAGTTGCTGTATCTGCGTGTGGATAGTGGCGTTCAGCAGGGAGTAGTAGTTCACAGCCTCCTCATCGCTACCCCGAAACACACGAGCAAATATGCCGCCTCGCTCTGAGAGGCGGCGTGCGCGTCGCCGTTTTTCCTCCTCCTCCTCACTGAAGGGCGCACTCACATTCACGGCCACCAGCAAGTCTCCCTCCGTGCGCGGAGCGCGGTTGAGGGGCAAGGGATTGGTGATCCCCCCGTCCACAAGCAACATCTTGCGCGTGCGCAGAGGGTCGTAGTAGGTAGGTATGCTGATGCTGGCGCGTATCGCGGCATAGAGGCTGCCACGATCAAACACCACCTCGCGCTGACGGCGCAGGTCGGTTGCCACGGCGCGAAAGGGCATGCTCATATCCTCTATGCGACAGTCGGGGACTATCTTATTAAGTTCCTGAATGATGCGCTCGCCCTTCACCAGATGGCTCACGCTCATCGACACGTCCGTGAGGCTGAGAATCTTCCTGCGGTTTATCGAAAGAACCCATTCCTTCAACTCCGCTAAGTGTCCGCTGGCATACAAGCCACCCACAAGCGCCCCCATTGAACACCCCGTCACCGAACGTATGCGATAGCCACGGGCTTCCAACTCCTCAATGGCGCCAATGTGGGCATAGCCGCGTGCGCCTCCGGAGCTCAGTACTAGGGCCACGTCGCGCCCCTTCCCGTCAAGCCTTGTCGTCTCTTCCATAGTCCTATGTTTAGTTTCCAGCGGCGAAGATATGCAAATTCCGTCTTACCTCAAAATGCTACGCTCCTTTTCGGCCTCCCCCTTTGTCCACTTGATAAAGTCCTGAAAGGACTATAAGCCCTGGTAATTTGATGCCCGAGAAGGGCTGCGACAAGCACGAGTCGAGGAACAATGCCGACACTCACAGGACGGTGTCCTTTCTGCTATTTCCTTTATTTCTTCGACGAGCGAAGCGGCAAAGCCGATGACTGTGGGACAATAAAAATACTATCCGCATGAGATAATAATCGTCACGCAGAAAGGGCAGAAATAGCAGAAACGGCTTCGCCGAGGGGGATGAAGATTTCCTTGATTTCCTTCATTTCTTCGACGAGCGAAGCGGCAAAGCCGATGACTGCGGGACAATAAAAACTATCCGCATGAGATAATAATCGTCACGCAGAAATAGCAGAAAGAACTTCGCGGGGGTCGGTAACTATAATTTCTGCTATTTCCTTTATTTCTGCGGGACAATAAAAATCGGGACAATAAAAGACTATCCGCACGAGATAATAATTGTCCGGCAGAAAGAGTAGAAAGGGCTTCGCATCGGGCGGGTAAGAGAATTTCCTTTATTTCCTTTATTTCTTCGACGAGCGAAGCGGCAAAGCCGATGACTGCGGGACAATAAAAATACTATCCGCATGAGATAATAATGTCCCACAGAAATGTCAGAAATAGCAGAAAGGCTTCGCAGAGTGAGGGTAACATGATTTCCTTTATTTCTTTTATTTCCGTGGGACAATAAAAACTATCCGCATGAGATAATAATGTCCCGCAGAAAGAGCAGAAATGGCAGAAATGGCTTCGCATCGGGCGGGTAAGAGAATTTCCTTTATTTAACTTTCTGAAGTTCCTGACCCTGAAGTTTTGAGGCCGAAGGCCGACCTAAAGCAATATCCGAAACTTAAACTATAACCTTTCCACCGCCCTTTTCATCCTTGCGAGCGTCTCCTCGCGACCGAGGAAGCAGGAGATTTCGTACATGTGCGGACCTTTGCCTTCGCCCACCAGCGTCAGGCGCCATGCGTTCATCACGTCGCCCAGTTTGTAGTCCTTCTCGGCAATCCACTGGTTCACGGCTGCCTCCTGAGTCTCCATGCCGAAGTCGGGCAGAGCCTCCAGTACGCCCATCAGCTCTTGCATTTGCTGCGGGCTGTATTCCTTCCAACGCTTCTTCACGGTCTTCTCGTCGTATTCCGTAGGTGCCACGAAGAAGAAGCGGCACAGGGGCCACAGCTCCTTGACGAAGTTGACGCGCCCCTTCATCATGCGCACTACCTCCTGTACGCGCTCCATGGGTGCCTCGATGCCGTTTTCGCGCAGGATGGCGTCAAACTGCGGCGCCAGGCGGGCGTCGTCGCTCCGCAGGATGTACTCGTGGTTGAACCACGTGCCCTTCACGTAGTCAAACTTGGCTCCGCTCCTCGAGCATTTCGTGAGGTCAAACTGGGCAATGAGTTCCTCCATCGTGAGCAGTTCCTCGTCGGTGCCGGGATTCCAGCCCAGCAGGGCCAGGAAGTTGATGACAGCCTCGGGCAGGTAGCCGTCCTCGCGGTAGCCTCGGGAGATGTCGCCCGTCTTTGGGTCCTTCCATTCCAGGGGGAATACGGGGAAGCCCAGGCGGTCGCCGTCGCGCTTGGAGAGTTTCCCCTTGCCGTCGGGTTTCAGCAGGAGGGGCCGGTGGGCAAATTGCGGCATCGTGTCCTCCCATCCGAATGCGCGGTAGAGCAGCACGTGGAGCGGAGCTGAGGGCAGCCACTCCTCGCCGCGTATGACGTGGGAGATCTCCATCAGGTGGTCGTCCACGATGTTGGCGAGGTGGTAGGTGGGCAGTTGGTCGGCACTCTTGTAGAGCACTTTGTCGTCCAGGATGGAGGAGTTTATCTTT
>JAFSQD010000099.1 GCA_017446765.1 Alloprevotella sp. | reverse complement strand
CTTCTCAACGGCATCCTGCCTAGTGAGATCAAGCTCTTTATGAGTTCTGGTGATGATGTTATTGTAGCCTTGCCTTTGCAGCTCGCGCACAATGGCACTTCCTACCATGCCACGGTGCCCGGCGACGTATATTTTACTGTCTTTGTTCATTTTTATGGTATTTGTTTATAGGGTATTGCTCCAATCTAAAACAATTGTTTGATTACAAAAACCCGAAGCGAGAGGCCTCATGGCGGGCGTAGACCCGCCATCTCTCACGCTTTGGGTGTCACTGCTTCATAGTCCCCATTATCGTATGCTTCTTTAATAGACTGAATATACTTTTCATCCAACCCTATCGAATCCGCCAAATCTTCCCATGTAGGATTAAAATCACTTATCAACTTCTCTTTCCATTCCCTACGCCATTTCTTTAGCTGCTTTTCTCTGTGAATACCATCCACAAGGTAGTCGTATACTTCATAATACACTAGTTTCTCTATATTGTAGCGATCAGAAAAACCTTTGTTGATATGGAGTTTATGCTCAGCCAACCGTCGTCTAAGGTTTCTGGTCACTCCTGTGTAAAGAGTGGTGTTGTTTTTATTCGTGAGGATATATACGATTCCTTGGAGTGGCATAAGGTTGTCGTTTTGCTTGGGAGATCGCGGAGATCGCGGGTCAAGCCCGCGATGAGGCCGCGATGAAGCCTTAAAGTGTGAGTATGTCGTATATGAAGGAGTATCCCATCAATCCTCCAAATGAGCTTTCAGATAGAGCTTCTTCACGAACCTCATATCGTGGTCGACCATGATTTTGACCAAATCATCGAAGGACGTCTTGCGGGGATTCCAGCCGAGGAGCGTCTTGGCCTTGGTGGGGTCGCCGAGGAGCTGTTCCACCTCGGCAGGACGGAAGAAGCGCGGGTCGACTTCAACCAACACCTTACCCGTGGCGGTGTCGATGCCTTTCTCGTCGACGCCTTCGCCTTCCCAACGCAGCTCGATGCCGACATGCCTGAATGCCAGCGTGCAGAACTCACGCACGGTGTGGTACTCGCCCGTGGCGATGACGAAGTCCTCAGGCTGCTCCTGTTGCAGGATGAGCCACATGCACTCCACGTAATCCTTGGCATAGCCCCAGTCGCGGAGGGCGTTGAGGTTGCCGAGATAGAGCTTGTCCTGGTAGCCTTGCTTGATGCGGGCGGCGGCCAGCGTGATCTTACGTGTGACGAAGGTCTCGCCCCTACGCTCACTCTCGTGGTTGAAGAGGATGCCGTTGACGGCGAACATGCCATAGCTCTCGCGGTAGTTCTTCACAATCCAGAAGCCATACTGCTTGGCCACGCCGTAGGGCGAGCGGGGATAGAACGGCGTCGTCTCCTTCTGCGGCACCTCTTGCACCTTACCGAACAGCTCGGAGGTGGAGGCTTGGTAGATCTTGCATTTCTTCTCCAAACCGAGGATACGCACGGCCTCGAGGAGGCGCAGCGTGCCTACCGCATCGGCTTCGGCGGTGTATTCCGGGCAGTCGAACGACACCTTCACATGGCTCTGGGCGGCGAGATTATAGATCTCGTCGGGTTGCACTTTCTGGATGATGCGCACGAGTGACGACGAGTCGGTCATGTCGCCATAATGCAGGGTGAGCAGGCGTTTGTTTTTCATGTCGCGCACCCATTCGTCGAGATAGAGGTGTTCGATGCGACCTGTGTTGAACGATGAGGAGCGACGGATGATGCCGTGCACCTCGTAGCCTTTTTCCAAGAGGAACTCCGCCAGGAAGGAGCCATCTTGGCCAGTGATGCCGGTGAGTAAAGCGGTCTTCATATTGAATTGACAATTGAGAATTGAGAATTATTAAAGTATTGACTCCTTGATACAGTCCACGATATAGCGCACGTCGTCGTCAGTGACATACGGCCCACTCGGCAGGCACATGCCCACCTTGAAGAGGCTTTCGCTGACGCCGTTGACGTAGGCGGGGGCGTCTCTATAGATCGGTTGCTTGTGCATGGGCTTCCACAGCGGCCGTGCCTCCACGCCCGCCTGGTCGAGGATGACGCGCAAGGCTTCCACATTGGCGTTGGGTTCGCAGTCGGTGTGGGCGCTGTCGGAGGCATGCACTACGCCTGCCGCTCCACCCACGGCACCTTGAACGACAGTCTTATAGGCGTTTTCCTGTCCTTTGATGCGGACACACGGGTCGATGGTGATGGTGCATAACCAATAGTTACTGTCATACTTCTCCCCTTGCATACCGTCATTGCGGGCTTGACCCGCAATCTCATGAGATGCCGGATCAAGTCCGGCATGACGGTCGTAAAGGGAACAAGGCTGCGAGTGGACATGTATGCCCGGCACACCAGCCAGCAGCTCCTCATACATCTTCTGCACGTGCTTGTGGTGGTTGATATGCTCGTCGAGCACTGTCATCTGTCCACGGCCGATGCCAGCGCAGATGTTCGACATGCGGTAGTTATAACCGATGGCTTCATGTTGGTAATAGGGATAGGCCTCGCGGGCTTGGGTGGCCAGCCACATGATCTTCTGCCATGCCTCTGGGTTGGGGCAGATGAGGGCACCGCCGCCCGAGGTGGTGATCATCTTGTTGCCGTTGAACGACAGCACGCCGTATTCACCGAAGGTGCCCAGCACCTGTCCTTTCCAACGGCTGCCGAAGCCTTCGGCGGCGTCTTCGAT
>JAFSQD010000010.1 GCA_017446765.1 Alloprevotella sp. | reverse complement strand
CCCTCGAATTCGAGGGGGTTAAAATTGGGGTTGTGAAGAGTCTCCCATATACCAAGAAATTCCACAGTATTGCGGTTACGCATCCAGTTAGCTATAACTCCGTTGGGGTCTGTGGCGTTCTTCTGCCTGGCGATGTCTGTGATGCTAATGTAATCTATACCATCTTTTGAAATAGTCTTGATCGCAACATCTTTAACGATAATCTCATTCTTCCTTGCCATAGGATAGTCTCTAATATAAATTATGTGTGCAAAGGTCGCACAAAAACATGAGACGAAAGAAGATAGAGAGTGAAAAATCCCTCAAAAGTTTTGTAATCTCGCATATTCTATGTACCCTTGCCCCCGGCAATGAGCCATTGATAAAGGCTGGTGGCTCTGCGTTGAGTGCTCTAACAATACGCATATCGCGGAAGAATACGGAAATCAGAAGGTTTCCAAATCGTAACCTCGAAAACTGCGTTATCTCCCAAACCTCCGATAAACAAAGACAGTTTGAGATCTCTTCCAAAGTTACAAAAAAAATATTTGAATGCTTCGCAAGGGAAAGCGTAGATGCAAAACCAAACCAGGAATCAGACAGAAAAATTTTTAGTATAATTTTCTTATCGCTCGGCATCCCGTGAGGGTGACGCTTGCCTTTGCAAGTATTTTGAACGTAGCGACCCAGCACCTCAAAGCTATCGTCCAGGACGCAGTGCGTCGCTCGAGCTTGCTCGCCATGTCCGGTAGCCGAGAATCCGAACGTCTGCCGTACGGACTCCGTGCTGAACGTGTGGTATCCTTCTCCGCACGATACGCTCACCTCACCGGACTTTACGACGAGACCTACGATGTAACGCTCGATTAAAGATGGTTCTGAGTTGAAACTTCTATATAAAAAGTTTGAGGAATGATTACTCATTCCTCATTCTGGCAACGAATCGGTAGTCATTAGCTACGGAATCGTTGCTGCAAAGGTACAAAATAAATTCCAACCTCCAAACAAATTCCAAACAAAATGAACGAAATAAACTTCCACTTTATCTCCCACTTATACTAAAAAAAGTGAAAGTCTTTGCCGATAGTCGCAAATGCACTACTTTTGTCGCTCGGCCGGAGTCTCTGTCGGGTATGGAGTCTCGCAATGGCAACAGATTCGTATATAGAGAATCATGAACATACATTTTATTAGCAATATGAAACTTCTCAAGACGGTGCTTTCGGCTGCGGTATTTGCTGCCAGCACCCTGGCCTTCGCACAAGGCAAAGCTGACTACACCATTTCCGGCATGCTGCAAGATTCGCTCAGCGGTGCTCCCGATGCCTACACCACGGTGCGCCTGATGCCCGTGGGTAAACAGCAGGTACTGGCCGTAGCCGCCAGCGACGAGCAGGGACGCTTTACGCTACGCTATACCAAGTCAGGACGCTATACGCTCCAGATGCTTGGACTTGGCCGGAAGCCAGTGGTCAGAACCGTAGAACTTGCAGAGGCCGACAAGCTTGAACTCGGCACCATCCTCACGACTGAGGTGTCCACCGAGCTCGCAGCGGCTACGGTCGTAGCGGCGGCTCCGCTCGTGACAAGCCAGATAGATCGCCTCTCCTATTCCATGGCCGACGACCCCGATGCCAAGGCCAACACCATGATAGAAATGCTCCGCAAGGTGCCTCTCGTCACCGTGGACGGGCAGGACAACATCACCATCAACGGCAAGTCTGACTTCAAGATATATGTCAACGGCAAACCCAACAAGATGATGAGCGACAACGCCTCGATTGTCCTTAAGAGCTTCCCCGCCAGCGTGGTGAAGAAAGTGGAAGTCATCACCGACCCTGGCGCAAAGTATGACGCAGAGGGCGTCAGCGGCATCCTGAACATCGTGACTGAAACCGAGGCCGAAACAACGGGCTACACCATCACGCCCAACCTTCGTTTTAGCTCACGCGACATGGGAGGTAACCTTTTCGCCATGACGCAGGTTGGCAAACTGACCCTCTCGCTCAATGGAGGCCTTACCCATCAGCGTGGCATGCGCACGACGACCGAGACCGAGCGCGAAATCTATGACGACCCCGTCAACCACCTCACGCGCGGCACGGGCGAGGGCAAGAGTGGCGGCACTTTCGGCTTCGGAGGATTGGATGCCAGCTATGAACTTTCTGCCAAGGACCTCCTCAGCGCCAGCGCCGACATGTTTGTGGGCCGTCCCAAGAGCGACGGTACGGGATTTGCTGAGATGCTCAATGCCAATGGCGACCGCCTCTATTCCTACAACACTGAAACCCACAGCCGTCAGCGTTTCCACGGCGTGAATGCCAGCATGGACTATCAGCACCAGTTTGCACGCGAGAACCAAAACCTCACGCTCTCCTACCGATTCAGTTCCAGTCGGCGCGACGAGCGCTCCACAAACCTCTATGCCGACCTTGTGAACATCCCCTTCACGCTCTCAGACCTGCGCGTAGATCCAGACGGCAAGACGAACGAGCACACGGCTCAGGCCGACTTCACAACGCCCCTCGGAAAGGTCCATACGCTTAGCGTGGGAGCAAAATACATCTATCGCCTCAACCGCTCGGACAACGAGGAGATGACGCGTGCGGCAGGAACAGACGACGACTTTGTGCGCGACGACGAACTTAGCCTGCTCTATCGCCACCGCAACGACATACTGGCCGCCTACACAGAGTATATGCTCAAGCTCAAGAAGTTCTCGGCACGCGCCGGACTGCGCTATGAGAACAGCCACATCAAGGTGACCTATCCTGGAAACACTACCCACGAGCCCTTCTCCACGACACTGGGCGACCTCGTGCCCTCGCTCAACCTGGGCTATAACCTCAAGCCCACCATGATGCTTAGGGCAAACTACAACATGCGTATCGGACGCCCCGACATCACGTATCTCTCGCCCTACGTGAACCATACTTCACCCTTGTCCATCAGCTACGGTTCGCCCAACCTCACAAGCGAACGTGGCCACAACTTCGAGCTCAACTTTAGCAACTTCACCCAACTCTTCAGCGTGAATGCTTCGCTGAGCTATTCTACCTCCGTCACGGGGCTTACCTCCTATTCTTTCGTTGAAGACGGCATACAGACCACGACCTACGGCAACTTCCTCCACTCCAAGATGTTCTCCCTGAATCTCTTTGCCAATACGATGCTCTCCCGCAAGACCACCATCATGCTCAATGGCGACTTGGGCTATGGTGACTACAAGTCCTATCGTACCGGCGACCACACCCATGGCTTCAGCGGCCGTGTCTTTGGCATGTTGCGCCATGAGTGGCCTTGGAAGATTAAGATGAATCTTGGCGGAGGCTACAACTGGCCTCGATACAACCTGCAAGGCAAAGGGCAGAGCTTCTACTTCTATTTCGGCTCGCTCAGTCGCTCCTTCCTCAAGGACGACCGCCTCACCGTGGAAATCAATGCCTTCAGTATCTTCAACCCCAAGCGCACCTTCCGCTCCATCATCGAGACGGCACAGTTCCGAAGCACAAATGCGACAACCGTTCACGGCTTTGGCCGCGTAGGTATCGGCCTCAGCTGGCGTTTCGGTTCCTTGAAGGCCACCGTCAAGAAAGCCGCACGCACCATCTCCAACGATGATGTCCAAAGCAGTGAGAGCGGTTCTTCCGCAACGTCGGGCGCAGGCGCAGGTGGCAGTTCTGGTACGGCCACGGGCACAGGATCTGGCATGGGGATGTAAAGCTGCAATCTTTTGCCTTTAGAAAATTTGTCCAATGCCTTTGGAACGGATTCCGAACGCATTGGACAACATCGCTCTGTACCTGCAAGGCGTAGCGTCTGTAGTTTAACGATTTTAGTT
>JAFSQD010000098.1 GCA_017446765.1 Alloprevotella sp. | reverse complement strand
TATCTTTTGTGAAGATGTCCTATATCTTTTGTGAAGATGTCCTATATCTTTTGTGAAGATGTCCTATATCTTTTGTGAAGATGTCCTATATCTTTTGTGAAGATGTCCTATATCTTTTGCGAAGATGTCCTATATCTTTTTGGAAGGTTGGGCTGGGGCAAAACAGCGTTACAGGCCAATCGTGTAGAGGAAGAGCGCCGTGGCAGGCGCTGCAAGCAGGCAACTGTCGAAGCGGTCGAGCATGCCCCCGTGGCCCGGAAGCACGTTGCCGCTGTCCTTGATGCCCAGCTGGCGCTTGAAGAGGCTTTCTACGAGGTCGCCCCATGTGCCAAACACGCATGCCGTCAAGGCGAAGCCATACCAATGGAATAGGCTCATGTTGCTGGGAACCAGCATGTAAAGCACTGTGGCTGCCATGAGGCATAGCAGGCCTCCGCCGATGCTGCCTACCCAACTCTTGTGTGGCGATATGCGTTCAAACAGTTTGGCGGGAAACCGCTTGTGCAGCAGCGAGCCGACGCAGTAGGCACCCGTGTCGCTGGTCCATAGGAAGATGAAGAGGCTCATGGGGAGTATCCAGTGGTATTCAGTCGTGAGCGTGACGGGATCGGCCACGAAACCCAGCGTCGTCAGCAGGGAGAAGGGCAGTGCGATGTAGAGCTGCGAGGCAAAGGCGTACGCCCAGTTTTTCAGCGGGTCGGGCTTTCTGAGATACAGTTCGCTGACAGGGAGGTAGATGAGTGTCACCAGATAGGGGAAGAACACTTCGCTTCCCTGATAGCCGCTGACGTAGGCTGCAAAGGCCAGGAAAAGATAGGTGCCGCCCACGGTGTTGATGGTGCGGTTGACGGATGCGCCGGCGTGGCGGTTGACCAATGTGGAAAACTCCCAGAGGCTGAGGGCTGTGATGAGGCCAAACAGCATGACAAACGTGAGTGGCGAAAGGGTGATGCCGCCCACCATGACGCACACAAAGGCGGTGCCTGTGAGGAGGCGTTTGAGGGCTTCGTTCATTTCTTTTCGGTATTTTCGGGGGGTGGGGGAGGCGTTTGTGTGTCTGTCTGATTGGCGGATTCGGCTTTTTTGCGGGCATGTTCCTCGGCCATCTGCTCAGCGCGTGCGCGATTTTCCTGCTCCTGAAGTTCAAGAAGCTCGTCGGCGCGACTCTTCCACGGACGCGGACCAAATATGCGCTCTACGTCTTCGCGGTAGATGACTTCGCGCTCCACGAGGAGGTCGGCCAGCTGGGCGTGCTTGTCGCTGTTCTCGGTGAGAATGCGTTTGGCGCGCTCGTACTGCTCGGCGATGAGGCGATGCACTTCGGCGTCTATCTGCTCGGCTGTCTTTTCGGAGTAGGGTTTTGTGAATCCGTACTCTTGGTTCTCATAGTAGCACACATTGGGCAGGGCGTCACTCATGCCCATGTAGGCCACCATGCCATAGCTGTGCTTCGTCACCGTCTCAAGGTCGTTGAGGGCGCCACTGCTGATGTGACCCGTGAAGAGTTCCTCAGCCGCACGTCCGCCCAGGGTGGCGCATATCTCGTCCAGCATCTGCTCCTTGGTCGTGATGCTGCGTTCCTCCGGCAGGTACCATGCAGCACCTAAAGCTTGTCCACGCGGCACAATGGTCACCTTGATGAGCGGGTTGGCATACTCCAGCAGCCAGGATACGCTGGCGTGGCCTGCTTCGTGGAGGGCTATGGTACGCTTTTCGCCCTCGGTCATGACCTTTGTCTTTTTCTCCAGGCCTCCGATGATGCGGTCAACGGCATCGAGGAAGTCCTGTTTCACTACCATCGGATGCCCATGGCGAGCCGCGATGAGTGCAGCCTCGTTGCAGACGTTAGCAATGTCGGCGCCAGAGAATCCAGGTGTCTGACGGGCGAGGAGGTCTATGTCCAGGCTGGGGTCGAACTTAAGGGGCTTGAGGTGGACGTTGAAGATGGCGATGCGCTCGGGGAGGTCGGGCAGGTCCACGTGTATCTGGCGGTCGAAACGTCCGGCTCGCAGCAAGGCCTTGTCCAGGATGTCCACGCGGTTTGTGGCGGCCAGGATGATGACGCCTGAGTTTGTTCCGAAACCATCCATCTCGGTCAGCAACTGGTTGAGGGTGTTTTCGCGCTCGTCGTTGCCGCCCAGTGCGGCGTTGCGGCCTCGTGCTCGACCTACAGCGTCAATCTCGTCGATGAAGATGATGCAGGGTGCCTTATCTTTTGCCTGACGGAAAAGGTCGCGCACGCGGCTGGCACCTACACCGACGAACATCTCTACAAAGTCCGAACCGCTCATGGAGAAGAAGGGGACGTTGGCCTCGCCGGCCACAGCCTTGGCGAGCAGCGTCTTGCCCGTTCCCGGAGGTCCTACGAGGAGTGCTCCTTTAGGAATCTTTCCGCCCAGCTCGGTGTACTTGTTGGGGTTCTTTAGGAAATCCACGATTTCCTGTACCTCTTGCTTCGCACCTTCCTGGCCGGCTACGTCGGCAAAAGTGACACCAGTGCCTTTGGAACCTTTCTCCACCAGTTTCGCACGACTCTTTCCTACGTTGAAGATGCCTCCGCTTGGGCCTCCCGAACCGCGGAGCATCCAAAACCATAGCAGCACGAGCAGCACGATGGGCAGGATGCTATAGAGGAGGTTGGAGAGCAAATGGCTTGACTCCTCGTACTTCACTGCCCCTTTGAAGGCAGAGGCTGTGAGGAATTCGTCCAGCTTGTCCAGCGAGGGAATCTTTGCCGACACAGTGGGCGTGCGGCCCACCTGCTCCGTGCCCTGCTTGAACACGTCGCGTATCTTCTCGGGCACTACCACGAAGCGAGCGATGCCATCAGTCTTGTTGACGGTGATGCTCTTCGCGTAACCCTGCTGCACGTAGGTCTTAAACTGTGTGTAGGCCACTTCTTTGTCAAAACCTGCGGATTCTGTCTGTTGGCCTTGGAAGAGAATCCATGCCAGTGCGCCCACCACGATGAGGTATACCCAGTTCAGGCTGAAACGGGGCTTTCGGTTGTTGTCTCCCGAAGGTTGAGGGAGGTTTTGGGGTGTTTTTCTGTTGTCTGTCGCCATATGCGGCTAAGGTTTGTGTGTTTGATAAAGTCAGTTGTCGACGGTGACCCTCAGTCCAGGTTGGGCACTTCGTGGAGTTCGCGGTATTCCCAAAGATTTTCCAAGTCATAATGTTCGCGTGCCTGTGGGAGGAACACGTGTACCATCACTGTGCCGTAGTCCATTGCCACCCACTGCAGGTTGTCGCGCCCCGCGACGGCGGCAGGCTTCTCGCCCGCCTTCTTGCGTGCAGTCTCCTCCACGCTGTCGGTCACGGCGTCCACCTGCTGAGGACTGCCAGCGGAGCAGATGACAAAAAATTCCGCAGGGGCAGCATCGATGCCGCGCATGTCGGCCGACACGATGTCGTACCCCTTTTTCTCCTGCATTCCTTCAATGATGGTGTCTACTAAACGTTCTGTCTGCGTCATTTCTGATTTCTACTGTGTGTGTAATGTCTATGATAACCATTTTTTAGCGCACAAAAATACGATATAACTTCCAAATAGAGGTCATATAAGTACAAAAATTAAAAAAAATCGCCAAAGTCCTTGGAGGTAATATCAGAAGTTCTTACTTTTGCACCCGCATTTCGGAACTGGAAGTTTGCGATGTGCAAATTCAGAGTTTGGGGTATGGTGTAATGGTAACACTGCAGATTCTGGTCCTGCCTTTCCTGGTTCGAGTCCGGGTACCCCAACCAAAATCTTTTTAAGTCGTCGTAAGTCAGGCACTTACGGCGACTTTCTTGTTTGCGAAGGCTGGCGGCAAGCCTTTCTCAAGGTCTGCCTTGACACGCTGTGCACTCTCCAGACGCTTCTTTAGATTTTCTACTATTTGCTTAACGTCCTGGTCGTTCATCTTCAGGACGATTTCCCTAATGTCGGTAGCGTTCATAAGAAAAGGAGTATTTTACTTTCTGTGTGCAAAGTAAAATACTTCTCTTGTGTAGGGAAAAGACACTACTACTCGGTTGGTCCGCGAACGTCATCAACCCCCCTCCAGAAATAATTTCTGTTTGACCATCTCCTGTATTTGCGCAGTTGTTCTTCCTCTTCCCATTTCTTTTTCTCCTCCGGTGTCATGCTCTCGTAACAGATGCCGCCGATGATAAAAATCAGTAGGTAGATACCAGTATGAATGAATAATGGATCCATGGTGTGCGTTGTTGTTGTTTGTTGCAGCAAATATATGGATTCCTTTTTCAAATCCGAAAAGCTTTCACTATTGTTTTTGAAAGTATCTCATGCCATGGCCATGCGTCCGCGCTCGAAGAGGAAGTCCCGCTGCAGCAGGGTGCGGAGATCGGGTTCGTAGTATTGCGAGAGTTCATAGAGCGTGCATGGTTGGTGACTGGTCGCTATGGGTGTCGTTGCGGCGTTCCGGGTCTGGAGGTTGTTTTGTCTGTAAAAAGTAATCTTGAGGTTTCGCCATCCAAATTTGGAAAAGCCTTCTTGTGTTATGGTTAGAAGAAAAAATGGCTAAAAATTTGTTTAATACTTTTTAACGCGCTATATTTGCAGTGCAAAAATAATCCAAATCACAGCTTATTAATCTTTAACTTCTCAATCAAACATTATGGCAAACGTAACAGTAACCCCCATGATGGGCTTCGTGGAAGCCGTCAAGACATGTTTCAGTAAGTTCGCCACCTTCAGCGGGCGTGCCCGTCGCTCAGAGTTCTGGTGGTTCTATCTCCTTAACGCTATACTCGGCGGTATCTCATCCTATATGGTTACATTGAAGAACGCAAAGGTGACCGAGATTCAGACACGTGCCATTGATGCAGCATTCAATGGCGGAGATCTCAGTGCCATTGAGGCTGAAGCTGCCAGCTTTGATACGTTATTCTTCACTGTGATGGGTATAGTGAGCATTTTGATGCTTGTCCTTCTCGTTCCGACGCTCGCAGCTTGGGCTCGTCGTCTGCATGACACGGGCAAGAGCGGTCATCTGCTTTGGCTGATCCTCGTTTGTGGTGTGGGTGGTATTGTGCCCCTCGTGATGGCTATCATGGATGGCCAGCCCGGCCCCAATCAGTATGGTGAATCTCCGAAGTATAAGCCCGTTACACCGGCTGTGCCCACGGCTTAATAACGGCAGAAGTTTCTGAAATTATTACAAACGCCCCTCGAAGCTATTGAGCTTCGAGGGGCGTTTGCGTATAAGCGTGTCCTATTTCTCAAAAAAAGGTGAAGGCGTTCATACGCGTTCGGAGATGGTGCGAAGGATTTCCTCATAGTCCACATCGGTGAGTCCACCGCCGAGGGTTACATCGTGACGCACCGTCTTGTCCCACTGCTGGACAAGTGTCTCCCATGTGGGGTGTTGGGGTGCAAAAAGGAAAAGGCGCTTTTTGCTACTACTCATGTTTTTCCACAAAGACTCCAGTTCTCCGTAGTTTTTGACTACCTCTGGATTTCTTCCTGCAGGCTGTGAGGCATCGTCAGTCCATAGGATGACAACCTGTCGCACGTCGTCACTACGATCCCATTCAGACTTCAAGGCTAATGCCAAGGCGTCATAGCCCGCTTCGGGGCCATCGCCACCGCCAATGGGTCGCAGGTTTGCCACAAATGTGCGGAAATCGTTTTCGTGTGTGGGCAAAGTAAAGAAATCGGATGTCTCAAAAGGTACCCCAATGGAAGGCATGGGCACGTTGCCGGCTGGGATGGGATAGTCGCGGAAGCCGATGACTCGAATGCGCATGCTTTTGATGTCCTTCCCCTCACGTCGGCAGCGGGCCTTGAGGTCGGGATAGAAGCGCAGGGCATTTTCCTTGATGGTATTGATGATGGCCTCCATGCTACCCGTGATATCGATGCACATGACGACGTCGGCCTTGAACGACTCTTTGATGGGGACTTCAGGTTCGTCAGGTGTTGTGGGTGATGGCGTGGGCGTAGGCTGTGTGGGAGTAGTGGGCCTGGGAGGTGTACGGTGACATCCATCGCAGCATCTCAGCAACAACAAGATAATGAGGACGACATAGATGGACGTTAGAAAGGTGCGGAGAAACTTCATGGCCTGTATGGTGCTGGTTTGTGATTATTGAATGTTTTTGAGGAGCGTGCGTATGTGCTCTTCTTCGCCTACGACCCAGATGACATCGCCGATGAGGATGGGGCGGTCGGAAATGGCCAGTTCGAGGGTGTCGCTTTCTCCCTCCTTGCTTTCAAAGCCTACGGCCATACACTGGAAGTCGGTACGTATGCCACTGCTATGGAGCGTGCGTCCTGCAAGTGGTGAGGTCTTGCTCACGCGGAATCGCTCAAGCACGAGGCGGTGGTGCTGGTCGTTGGGCGTGAGTTCTGCGACCTCGGCATTGATGCGCTGCGCCAAAGCGTTGAGACCGTTGTCGTCGCCCAGTACTTCCAGACGATCGCCAGGGAACAGCACCGTCTGCCCGTTGGGGATGTTGATGCGTCCTGCTCCGCGAATGATGGCCGCCACCATGACGCCGTCGTTGTGGCCGAGGTTCAGCTCTTGCAGTGTTTTCCCGCCCCAGCTGCTGTCTTCTGGCAGGGAAAGCTGCGATAGGTGTATGTCGTGGCGTAGCAGGGTGGTGGCATAGCCGGGACGTTTCGCGCGTGCGCGCACTTCGCGCTGGCGCGCATTTTGTCTAAATGTACGTTCCATGCGGATGCTGTAGAGCTTTACAATGCGTGCAAAGTGGTTTTTTCTGCCACCAATACGCTCAAGGCAGAACGCAAACACAAAGAGTGCGGCCAAGAGAACGTGCCAGTACCAACGTGCGGGGGATAAAAATTCAAATACATACCAAGCGATGGCCGTGGCAATGGCAAAGCGCCCGAGGATGGTGAGGCCGAAGAGGAAGAGGTCGAGGCTATTTCCCTGTTTCCTCCAAAGGATGACCTCGTGGCTGTGGTATTTCTTGATGACGATGGGGCGCAGGAGCAGGGCAAGCAGCATGAGTGTGAGAATACCGCAGATGGCATTGCCGGGCCAATGGCCGAAAATGCCGCGGCAGAAAGGGAGCACCGTAGAAAAACTGATGCCGATAGCCGCCCATGCCACTACGCTGTAGGCAACCGTGGTCAGCAGGAGGTCGGTCAGCATCTGTTGCCACAGAGATTGCGTTTTCTCCTCCGACTTGCCCTTTTCGTTGTTCCTTTCGACGAGACGGTCGGTCAAGACGGCCGGAAGCTTTCGCTCCGCCAAGGCATAGGCTGGCGTAGCGAGGCGTATCATGTAGGGTGTGGTGAAGGTTGTGATGATGCTCACTGCCACGACGACAGGGTATAGGTAGTCGCTCGTCACGCCGAGGCTTACGCCTAACGTGGCAAGGATGAAGGAAAACTCACCAATCTGCGTCAGCGAGAAACCGCACTGGATGGCTACCTTCAGCGGTTGCCCTGAAACCAGAAAAGAGAGCGAGCCGAAGATGGTTTGGCCGATGAGGATGACAGCGATGATGCTCAGGATGGGGAGCCAGTATTGCACAAGAATGGCAGGGTCGACCAACATACCGACGGACACGAAGAATATGGCACCGAAAAGATCCTTGACGGGAGCTACAATGCGCTCGATGTTTTCCGCCTCAACGGTTTCAGCCAGTATGCTCCCCATCATGAATGCCCCCAGGGCACTGCTGTAGCCAGCCTTTTCAGCCAGCACCACCATGAGGAAGCAAAGTCCAACGCTCACGACGAGGAGCGTTTCCTTGCCAATCCATTTTGAGTTTCGCCGTAGTACTTGCGGCACAACAAAGAGGCCGACAACAAACCACAGGATGAGGAAGAATGCAAGTCGCGTGAGGCTTTCTACCAGTTGCACACCTTCCAACTTGCCCACGGCAGCCATCGTGGAGAGCACCACCATGAGCAAGATACCCAGGATGTCTTCAAGGATAAGAACGCTCAGCACGACGCTGGCAAACTTCTGCTGCCGCAATCCCAGTTCGTCAAGTGCTTTGTAGATGACCGTCGTACTCGACATGGCCACCATACCGCCTAGGAACAAACTGTTCATCAATGTCCATCCGAAGAGGCGTCCCACCATGCTCCCCAGCGTGATCATGCAGGAAATGACGCATAGGGCGGCCACGATGGGTTTCATGCCCATCTTGACAATTTTCTTGAAAGAAAACTCCAGCCCCAGCGTGAACATGATGAAGATGACACCTATCTCGGACCACGTTTGGATGCTCGGCACTTCGCCCACGGTGGGCGTGTAGGGCATGTGGGGACCTGCGAGAAAGCCGGCAAGTATGTAGCCAAGGATGAGCGGTTGTTTCAGGCGCTTGAAGATGAGCGTCGTGATGCCGGCAATGATGAGAATGAGTGCGAGGTCTGTAATGAGATGCATGGGGAGGCGGTGAATATTTTGTCAGCCCGTTACTCGTTGAAGTCGGCTACGAGACGGCATATGTTCACAACCACCTGCATGGCCTTTTCCATGTTAGGGATGGGGAGAAACTCGTGGGGACCATGGAAGTTGAGACCTCCTGCAAAGATGTTTGGGCAGGGCAGTCCCTTGAAGGAGAGCTGCGCTCCGTCGGTGCCGCCGCGTATGGCTTGTACGCGAGGTGATACACCCGCATCGGCCATAGCCTTGATGGCTATGTCGATGACATGCATGACGGGCTCAATCTGCTCGCGCATATTATAATACTGGTCTTTTAGGGTGGCCAGTATGGTGCCGGTGCCATACTTCTCGTTCAGCGCATCGGCCGTTTTGCGAAATAGTCGCTTGCGTTGTTCGAAGCGTTCGCGGTCGTGGTCGCGGATGATGTAGCTGACGCTGGCACGCTCCACGCCGCCCTCTATGCCTACCACGTGGAAGAAACCTTCGTAGCCTTCCGTCGTTTCAGGCACTTCGTTCTGCGGCAATGCCTGTATGAACTCCGAAGCCACGCGAATGGCGTTCACCATTTTCCCTTTTGCCGAGCCTGGATGCACGCTGATGCCCGTGATGTCAATATGTCCGCTGGCAGCGTTGAAGTTTTCAAACTCCAGCTCGCCCACGTCGCCTCCGTCCATCGTGTAGGCCCATTCGCATCCGAACTTCTCGACATCGAATTTGTGTGCACCGAGGCCTATCTCCTCGTCGGGGTTGAAGGCCACGCGAATCTTTCCGTGTTCTATTTCGGGATGCTCCATGAGGTAGACCATGGCCTGCACGATTTCGGCAATGCCGGCCTTGTCGTCAGCACCGAGCAGCGTGTGGCCATCGGTGACGATGATGTCTTCACCCACGTGCGCTTTCAGTTCGGGGAACTTCTGTGGGCTGGTGACGATGCCAGCCTCGTCGTCCAACACGATGTCGCCACCATCGTAGTTTTCCACGATGCGGGGCTTGATGTCGGCACCCGAGCAGTCGGGCGATGTGTCGTAGTGGGAGATGAAGCCTACCGTGGGCGCATCCTTGTCCGTGTTGGCTGGCAGTGTGGCGTAGATGTATCCGCAGTCATCCAGTTCCACGTCTTTCAAGCCGATGTCCTCAAGCTGGTCGCGCAGGAAGCGTGCAAACTTCCATTGTTTCTCCGTGCTGGGTGTGGTCTGGGAGTCCTCGGCGGACTGTGTGTCAAATTGCGTGTACTCTAAAAAGCGTTTTACAATGTCCATTGTCTATATGTTATTGTATGGTTTTGTCGTTTCTTCGTTCGTTTTCAGTGCAAAAGTAATGTAAACTGGTAATAGTTGCAAACCCCTTGCGTTAAATTTTGGAAATGAAGGAATAGCAAGTGCCATGGAAATGTGGGAAAAGGGCAGGGGAGGTCTTCTTGCCATTTGAAACATTAACATTTGCTAACGTTTTATCCCTTAAAAAAACGTAAGGCGGCAGGAAAAGTCCTAAAGAATGTGAATATGCTTCGGGTTGCCTCCTTATTATTGTACTTTCGCGCTTGGTTTTTCAAGCTATTTCCAAAAAGATTATGAGTAAGAAAATATTATATATACTGACTTTCAGTTTTTTAGCTACATTTTCCTTTCCTATGAGTGCTGCGCAGGCGCTGCGCATGGACTTTATTTCGCCAATAGAGCCTGTAGAGCCCATTGTCGCCACCGTTGATGATAAAGAAGAAGCAAGTGTGGATGCAGAAGCTGAAGCAGAGGAAAAGGCTGACGCAGAACAGCGCGACCGCATCATTGATAAAGCCATGAAGTATCTTGGAACTCCCTACGTGCATGGTACGGCTGGTCCCCGAAGTTTTGACTGCAGCGGATTTACGAGCTACGTATTTGGTAAGGAGAATATCAGTCTTTCGCGTTGCAGCCGCACGCAATACACACAAGGTACGCCCGTTGTAGGTGGCATCAGCAACCTGCGTCGTGGCGACCTCGTCTTTTTTGGCGGAAGCCGTGCCACGCGCACCGTCGGTCATGTAGGCATTGTGGTCGACGTGGAGGAGGATGGCAAGAGCTTTACCTTCGTCCATGCAGCCCGTGGCGGCGTAAAGGTAACGCGAAGCAACTCTTCCTACTACAGCCGCCGTTACATCGGCGCACGCCGCGTGATCTAAAATCAGGTTATTTTGCGAAAGTTCTTATTGACCCTGCTGGGTGGCATTGTCATTTGTGCAGCCTGTGGGGGAACCTATAATCGGAAGTCTGCTTCATTGGCGGAGCAAGCTTCCGATGTGCGTGATACGCTACCTTCAGCCGCTCAGCCTGCACGGGCCTTCAGCACCGAAGCTCCGGCCGCAAGGCCCAATGCGACAGCGGTGGCTGGTGATACGGTCACCATCTGCGTCGTGGGTGACATCATGATGGGGACTACCTATCCCCGCGTACAGTTACCACCCGATGAAGGCCGCGAGCTCTTCCGCGATTGCGGTGATCTGCTGCGGCGTGCCGATGTGGCATGTGGCAACCTTGAAGGGGCCATGACAGATGGAGGGAAGTCTACAAAACGCGGCGGTACCCACAGCTATAGTTTCCGCATGCCCACATGTTTTGCGCCCCGTCTCTCGGAAGCCGGGTTTGACTTTTTGGGCTTGGCAAACAACCATGCAAACGATTTCGGCCCCGATGGTATTCGCAGCACCGAACGTTGCCTGACGGAACAAGGCATTGGCTTTGCTGGTATCAAGGGGCACGAGGAGAGTGTCGTGAAGGAGATAGGCGGCATCAAATATGGATTCTGTGCTTTTGGGCATAATCGCTATACGCTCCGACACCAAGAAACGGGGGAGGTGAGACGCATCATTAGCGACCTCCGTGAGCGCTGCGACATTCTCATTGTCAGCTTTCATGGAGGCGGCGAGGGTGGTGGCTTTTGTCATTTGCCTGATGGGCGCGAGACGTTTCTCGGTGAAGATCGAGGAAGTTTGCGAGAGTTTGCACGCATCAGCATTGATAGCGGTGCCGACCTCGTCTACGGGCATGGCCCCCACGTGGTGCGTGCCGTTGAAGTCTACAAGGAACGTTTCATCGCCTACAGCCTTGGCAACTTCTGTACGCCCTATGGCATCAGCGTGTCCGGTATCAACGGGTATGCGCCTGCCATTGAGGTGAAGTTGGGACGCGACGGACGTTTTCTCGGAGGCAAGATCCACTCCTTCGTGCAGCAACATGGTGAAGGCCCCCATTGGGACGAAACGTGTGCACCCGCGCGCGAAATAAAATCATTGACCGAGGCCGACATACAAGGTCGCAGCTTCTTCATCGACAACGACGGAACAATACGTAATGCAACAGAATAATTCAACATGGAATCCTTGAAAGTTTCACAAATCGACCAACTCCTCTCTCAGCTTCTGACGATGGGTGTAGATGCCGGACAGCGCATCTTGGCAGCAGCCTTGCTGTTCTTTGTGGGTCGCTATGTCATCAAACTCCTCAATAAGCTCTTTGCTCGCTTACTGAATCGTGGTACGATTGATGCTGGTGTGAAGACCTTCCTGCGTAGCCTCGTCAACATCCTGCTGACCGTGCTTCTCGTCATCAGCGTCATCGGGGCACTGGGCATCAACACCACCAGCTTTGCCGCCCTGCTGGCTTCTGCCGGCGTGGCCATCGGCATGGCGCTGAGCGGCAACCTGCAGAACTTTGCAGGTGGTATCATCATCCTTCTCTTCAAGCCCTATCGCGTGGGCGACTTTATTGAGGCACAGGGTCAGAGCGGAACTGTGAAGGAGATACAAATCTTCCACACCATCATTGAAACTGTCGATCTTCGTGCAGTCGTTATCCCAAACGGAGTGATGAGCAACAGCCTCGTGGTCAACGTGAGCCGTTATGACGTGCGCAGACTCATCTGGACGGTCAGCATCGAATATGGAAACGATGTGGACTACGCTCGCAATCTTCTCACGAAGCTCATGCAGGCCGAACCCCTCCTCCTTCCCGAACCGAAGGATAAGGAGGGCAAAGACCTCGTGCCCTACTTTGTGGAGCTCAGCGCAATGAATGCCAGCAGCGTTGACCTGACAGTGCGTGCCTATTGCAAGGCTGCGGACTATTGGGCCGCATACTTCAAAATGCAGAGCCTTTTCTACCGCACCATCAACGAGGATGATCACTTGAATATCCCGTTCCAGACGCAGACTGTGCATATTGTAAAAGACTGAGAATTGTTGGAAGCCTAAACGGAAAAAGAAAGGGGGCGTAAGAAAAATCAGCGAAAGTTTGTCCTATCTGAAATAATTGCATATTTTTGCAGCCCACTATGCGGCCGCCTTTGTGCGGCTGAGTGGTAAACAGACGAAAGTAATAACAAAACAATAAAACAAACACAACGCAATGATTATCGTACCCGTAAAAGAAGGCGAAAGCATTGAGCGCGCCCTTAAGAAGTTTAAGAGAAAATTCGACAAGACTGGTGTGACGAAAGAACTCCGCCGCCGCCAGCAGTTCGACAAGCCCTCTGTGCTGAAGCGCCTCCAGAAGGAGCATGCCGACTATGTGCGCAAGCTGCGCCTTCAGGAGCAGGACTAATCCTGCAATAGAGAACATCTCCATCTGCGGAGAACTTCTGCCGCCTCCGAGTCAAATCGGGGGCGGCATTTTTTTTTGTGAATAAACGCGGAGCGTACGGCTTTCTTTTTGTACTTTTACGCCGCAAATTATCACAGGGCAAAATCATAAACCAAATATCTATACACTGAAATGAGGCACAGACTACTCACTATGGCCGTGGCACTCCTTGCAGGCACGGCTGCATGGGCACAAAGCACGCCCTCCCATCCCCTCGACATCAAAGATGTGAGCGGGAACCTTCCTTCTTTCTTCGATGCGTGGACAGCCGGTACCCCTCCCAAGGGCGTTTCCTCCATCGACGACCAGTTCTATATCAGTCGTGTGCGCCCGCTCGAGCGCATCAGCGGCGATGCCGACTATCAGGTACAGCCTACGGTGGATCCTGGACGCAAGATGTTGCTCTGGGTGCCGATGGACGACCCCTCAGTCACCTGGAAATCGCTGCCTCGCTATTGTTTTGAAGGTGACAACTTCAGCCTTTGGAGCTATGTGGACGTACATGGTAATTGGACAGCTCCTTGGTTCCGTTCTACGGCCGGTATCATGGATGTGGCCCACAAAAACGGCGTGAAGGTCGGTTGCGTATGGAGCATACCTTGGGCGGCGCAAGTGAACCTGACGGCTTCCGACGACAACTCCAAGAAGATGCAGAAACTTCTCGAGAAGGACTCGCAGGGAAACTTCAAGCATTCCCAGCAGCTCGTGGAGCTTATGAAGTATTATGGCATCGACCAGATAGGCGTGAACTCCGAGTTCTATTCCAATCCTGCAACACTCACCGATTTCCGCAACTTTATCAAGGAATGCCATAAGAAGGCAAAGGAGATTGGCTGGGATTTCCAGTTGGCATGGTATGACGGTACAAACAACACGGGTGGTATCTCCTTCGACCGTGGCCTGGGTTCGCACAACAATCAGATGTTTGGAGACAAGGACAATATCGTAGCCGACCAGCTCTTCTTCAACTACAACTGGACAGGCTCCATGCTTTCTTCCTCTGTCAATGCTGCACAAAACCTCGGTCGCAACCCCTTCGACCTCTATGCGGGCTTTGACATCCAGGGCAGAGCCTTGAAGAATGACTATTGGGACGCCTTGAAGTCAAACAAGATATCCATCGGATTCTGGGGTGCTCATGCCCAGAGTCTCATCCAGCAGTCGGCCACCGACGACGGTACGTCCGATCTGGCCATCCAGAAGGCTTATCTCCTCAAGCAGGAACTCCTCTTCAGCGGTGGTAACCACAATCCGGCACTCCTTCCTGCCACCCGCACGGATGCGTCCTTGTCAAACAGTGACTTGAAGACCTTCCAGGGACTGGCAACATACCTCACGGCGAAGTCGACCATCCAGCAGCTTCCCTTTGTGACGCGCTTCAACCTTGGTAACGGACAGAAGTTCTACAACGAGGGCCGCGTAGCATTCGACCATAAATGGTACAACATCAATACGCAGGACTTCATGCCCACATGGCGCTGGTGGATTACCGATCGCCAAGATCAGGTGACGAAGGCCGGCCTCTCCGACTTCATCAAGCCCGAGCTCACCTTCGACGATGCATACTTCGGGGGTTCCTGCCTGCGCATGAGTGGTGCTACTGCATTCAGTCGTGTGAAACTTTTCAAGACGCTCCTCACCGTCAACCCAGAGAACACGCTTTCACTCACCTACAAGATGAAGACGACGGAAGCTACGCACGCCAAGCTCTTTGTGGCCCTGCGCGGAAAGCTGACGGAGTACAAGGAAGTGGAAATACCTGCCGCTACGGCTGGTGGAGAGTGGACGACGTTTACGACGACGCTCGACAAACTGGGCATCAATAGTGGCGACCAAATCTCCATGATAGGCCTTACCTTTGACGGCACGCCCGCTGGCTACGAGATGCTCATCGGCGAACTGGCCGTGAAGGATCCCGCACAGACTTTCGCAACAGCCGAACCCGAAATCATACAGCTCGAAATCCTTCGCGGACGCTACAATGCCCTTGACTTTAAGGTGCGCTACGAAAGCCGCCATGAGACGAAGGGTATGAAGACCTACAACGACGAGGTCGGCACGTGGTACTACGAAATCTACTTCCAGCAGGAAGGACAACCGGAGTACCTGCTGACGGCTACCACCTCCTGGGCAGCCTACGTGGTGGACGCTCCCCTTGTGCCTGGTACGGAAGGGCGCCGCGGACGCTTTGGCGTGCGTGCTGTCTCCCCTGACGGCAAGAATGGCAGCGCCATCAACTGGACGGAATATCGCGATATCCCCTACAATCAGACGCTCACGACTGTTGTCATCGACAAACCTGTCGTGAAGCCCGGCGAGACCTTCACCGTCGGACTCGAAGATACGATGAGTCCTGCTGCAAAGGAGTGGAAGATAGTCGATCCCGTTACGGGTGAGACGATGGCCACGGCTCAGAACAGCGCGAACCTCCAGACCAGCATCGCCAAGGAAGGGCTCTACGACCTCTACTTCACCGACGCCAACGGCAATCAGGTCATCACGCGCGGTTACATTCAGGTGACGCCCGAGAGCACCGGTGCCGTGCCCGTCGTGGAGAGTCTTGAGGCTGACAAATCTGTGGCAAAGGTGAACGAGAACGTACAGCTTAACTATACTTCGCGCGACGGTGAAGGCAGTGTGTCGCGTGCACTCCACATCTACGACCCCAACATGTTCTACATTCCAGGCGACGTACAGCAGGGGAAGAACTACTCCTACGCGCTGTGGTTCAAGGCCGACAAGTTCTCACACGGACGCGACGGCACCAACCTCATCAACAAGATGTCCATGGCCGACTCCTGGCCTCACAACAACTGGGGCGACCTGTGGGTTGTCATCCGTGTGGCAATAGCCAAAGGCTTCACAAACAGTGGCGAGACCATCGGTAAGGCCACGGTCGATCATCCGGCAAACGAGATTGCCTTCAACACCTTCGGCTGGACTGCCCACGGCGATCCTTATGAGAAGATGATGTCCACGGGCTACCAGGTGACGCCTG
Source organism: Alloprevotella sp. (assembly GCA_017446765.1). Classification (GTDB taxonomy): domain Bacteria; phylum Bacteroidota; class Bacteroidia; order Bacteroidales; family Bacteroidaceae; genus Alloprevotella. The sequence continues at coordinate 1,598 of JAFSQD010000098.1, read as the reverse complement.
GCGTATGGAACCATCTCGTCGTAACGCAGCAGGGCAATCTTCAGAAGATGTATCTCAACGGAAAGAAGGTGGCAGAGGCTACGGCTCCCAGCGGGCAGAACGGTCGCCGCGACGATCGCTCCAACACGCCTTGGAACAACGATTCACGCGTCAACGTGTCGGCCGAAAAGGATGCGCCCATCACAATTGGCGGAGGCGGCGTCTACAAGTCTGGCTTCGACGGATGGATCGACGAGGTGCAGATATGGAACAAAGCACTTTCCGATGCCGAGGTGCTTCAGGCCATGAAGGGCTATGCCGAGGGAAGCATCCCGACAGGTTTGCAGGCCTACTACACCTTCGAACAGAAGGAGGCCGACGGTACGTTCCGCAACCTTGGACATGCCGGCACCAAGCCTGGGCGCGTAGTGACAAAGGCTGACACGGGTGGTGAAAGCACGTCGGGCGCAAGCTATCAGACCCGCAATGCGGAGAACGATGCCCTTGGCTATCCCGGCATACCTGGTTCGCTGGAAATCAAGACGACTCCGACGTGGTAGCTCGAGGGTGGTAACGTGCTTTCAACCGATGACAAGACAGCCACTGTGGCCTATCCCTCCGCTGGCAAGTACGATGCACGCCTCGTACTCACCAACCTCTGGGGCTCGGCTACGAAGGAACTTCCCGAGTACCTTGAGATCTCCGTACCCGAAGGCATTGACGACATCTATGCCTCCGTGCCCGAAGGCGCACTTCGTGCCTACGACGTGCAGGGTCGTCCCGTCACCCAGGAACAGATGAAGCGCGAGCCTGGCATCTATGTCCTGCAATATGTCCAGGACGGACGCGTCGTTCGTACGCAAAAGGTGCTGCGCCGCTGATATGCCTCTATAGAATAGAATACGCGAAAGCCGCCGACTGCTCTCAATACAGTCGGCGGCTTTTCCGTATGAAGGTGTATGCGACCTCTTATTATTGCTCCTTGCCTTCCTCCTTCTTGTCTGCTACTCGTCCTTTGTCGGTAGTGTCGGTTTCATCTGGCATTGATATCACAACCTTTGATTCTTCAGCGTCTTTCGGCGTCTCTTGGAGGCGTTTATCGTGCTGTGTGCTTTTTAGAGGATTAGCCAAAGGCGCTTTGGGGACGTCAGTTTTGATGCGTAGGCGCTTGGTTAACCCAGGTCTGGTGCCGACAATAGGTTTTGGTACTTTAATCGTGTGCTGTTTTTGTTTTTGAATTTGCTTCAGCTGCTCAGACGCATGGATGGTACTAACTCCTGCTGGCGTGAGGATGTTGTGGCGAAAAGTTGCGGCTTTCGCAGCCTTTGCTGAAACTCTTGCTGCGTTTTTAATTGTCCCAATGACTTGTGCCTTAGTGGTGGCGCAGGACAGTATAAGTGCGCTTCCAACAAATAGGATTTTCAATAGTGTTTTCATGAGGACTAATTCTTTTAGTTTGTGAATAATAAGCCTTTTCTGCCCCAAAAGTAGAGGTTTCCACTCAAACATGGAAAGAATAGTGAAAGTTTCTGTAAAAAAGACTGTACAAAAGAATTGTACACAAACTTTTGCCGGGGATATGCTGTATTCTGATTATTATTCATATTTTTGCGGCGTGC
>JAFSQD010000097.1 GCA_017446765.1 Alloprevotella sp. | reverse complement strand
TTCTGAGATGCTTTTTCGGCAATTCATTGTAAATCGTTGAGTCGAAAACCAGTCAGTTTGAACTGCGTCATTCTGCCTTTTCCGTACCCTCGGAATTAGAAAAGTTTAACTGTCAGAGTTGGTCCAAACGGGTTACGATTTAGAGACCTAACTCTTGCGCCTATCCGCATCAAGTTGCCTTTTCCCTCCATGCCTCAATTCCTCGTTTTTCCCCGTATTGCCTTTATTTTACGATAGTTCTGCGTTAATCTTCGAAAATTGCTCGTTTGTTACAACCTTTTTTCGTATCTTTGCGCCCGCAAATGGACGACTATCAAGAGCATATCATCATTGCCTCCACGCTGGAGGGCATTGGCTGGGGACGACTTGCCGACTATCTCTGTCATGCCTACTGCCATGAGGGTTGCTGCACGTTTACGTATAGCAATAAGGTGTTTACGCTGGCGGCTGGCGACTGTCTGATACTGCGACGGGGAGATTTGGTGGAGAGCCTTCACCCTACGGAAGACTTCCGTGTGTCGGTCATCTACGTCACACCTGAGTTTATCGAGATTGCTACACCACAGTCGAACTACGGCATGAAGGGGTCGATGGCACTGTTTCAGAACCCCGTGATGCACCTTACGCCCGAGCAGCAGAAGGTATGTGCGCTGGACTTCGACTATCTCCAGCGCCGACTGACGTACAGCAAGCATAACTTTCACCGCGATGCGATGATTAATGCCATACAGTGCATGATAATCGACTTCTTCGATTTCCATGCAGAATTGAACGGGCTGGGCGAGAAAATCACCACGCAGTATGCCCAGGTGATGCAGCGGTTCCTCGAGTTGCTGGAGCGTGGCGACTACCGCAAGAACCGTGAGATAGGCTACTATGCCGACAAGCTCTGCGTCACGACGAAGTACCTCTCGGAGGTGTCGAAGAAGGTCAGCGGCTACGCTGCCAACTATTGGATCAACCGCTACACGGCTCTCGACATCAGCCGCCAGTTACGCAACCGCAACAAGACGCTCACCGAACTCACCGACCTCTACGGCTTTTCCTCACCCTCCTACTTCACCCGCTACGTGCAGAAGTTCCTCAGCGTTTCGCCCTCAGACTTGAGGGAATAGCGAGCAAGAGACCGCCACGACGGACGGCCTGTAAGAGATAATAATGTGGAGAAACAAAAGGTAGGAAACCGAGGCAGACAGATAATTGCCATAATCCTTTGTATTTAGCTTTTTGTGCCGCAAAGGTAGTTGTTCACCCCCGACGAACCAAGCTTTTCGTCCGAAAAAGTCCATATTCACGCCTCAATTCACCCTTATTTAACACTTGACCCATGCGCATGGAACGATTGACCCGTGCGCATGGGTCAATCGTTCCATGCGCATGGGTCAATCCGCCAACCTATGTCTCTCGTTTAACGACGTTCACAGACATGCCGACATCATATATTATGAGTCCACTTGAAAAAGTCCTGAAGTTATTTCTTCTTGGGCATTTTGCTCCAGTTGTACGTCAAGTGAAGCATGAGGTAGCGGGGCAGGGTGTTGTGGATGGTCTCGGTGCGTCCTTGGCCATTGATGACGATGTTAGTTCCTGAGAGTTGTCCGAGAATGTCGAAGCCTTCGAGACGTGCGACGAGGGTGCCAGCGGCAGATTTGCCGAATGGATTTGGGAAGGAGCGGGAGAGCGAGATGTTCCACACAAGGTCATCACGGTTCATGCTGCTGTCGCCGTAGCCTCGCCGTGAGAACATCTTCAGGTCTGTGGCCACACTGAAGCCTTGCAGCCAGCGGGGAGCATGGCTCTCAGCCTCGCGCTTCACGTTGTAGTTGGCGGTGAGGCCATACTGGAAGTT
>JAFSQD010000096.1 GCA_017446765.1 Alloprevotella sp. | reverse complement strand
TAGGGCAAACGCACGAAGTCGTCCTTGAGGATGCCTTCGAGACGTTCTATCAGCCCCTTGTCAATCATCTTGTTGAGGAATTCCAAGTCGTCCTTGCAGTGGTCGAGTGCCCAACGCACGCAATACTTGATGAAGTCTTCCTCAAGGTCCATCAGTTCTTCCTGATCAAGGAAAGCCACTTCAGGCTCAATCATCCAGAACTCAGCCAAATGGCGCGGCGTGTTGGAATTTTCTGCACGGAAGGTCGGCCCGAAGGTATAGATAGCACCGAGAGCCGTTGCCCCCAGTTCGCCTTCCAGCTGCCCGCTTACCGTCAGAGATGTCTGCTCGCCGAAGAAGTCGTCGCTGTAGTCAATTTTCCCATTCTCGTCCTTCTTCAAGTCGTAGAGGTTTTTCGTCGTTACCTGAAACATGTTGCCGGCACCTTCACAGTCGCTGGCCGTTATGAGCGGCGTGTGGAAGTAGTAGAACCCATGCTCATGGAAATAGGTATGGATGGCGATTGCCATGTTGTGGCGTATGCGCATGACAGCTCCGAAGGTGTTCGTACGCAAACGCATGTGACCGTGTTGGCGCATGTACTCGAAGGTCTGCCCCTTTTTCTGCATGGGATAGTCTGAGCCGCAGGCTCCCAGGAGGGTGATGGTCGTGGCTTGAATCTCGGATGCCTGCCCGGCACCCTGGCTTTCCACCAGTATGCCGTCCACGCTGAGGCATGCACCCGTCGTGATCTGCTTGAGGAGTTCCTCGTCGAACTTCTCTACGTCGGCCACAATCTGCACGTTCTTGATGGTTGAGCCGTCGTTCAGGGCTATGAAGTTTACAGCCTTGCTGCCTCGGCGCGTGCGCACCCAGCCTTTCACGTTCACTGTGCTGCCGTAGTCGGTACGCTGCAGCACATCAATTATCTTTGTTCTTTTCATTATCGTTGCGTTCTATTAGGGATTATTCAAACGCACCCATGCGGAGGTAGTTTACCTCGTCGGGCGTGAGATAGCGCCAGTCACCGCGCTTTACGTTCTTCTTCGTCAGACCGGCAAAGTACACGCGGTCGAGCTTCGTGACGTGGTAGCCGAGGCTCTCAAAGATACGGCGCACGATGCGGTTGCGGCCGCTGTGGATTTCAATGCCCACCTGCGAGCGGTCGCTATCGCTGACGTACTGTATCTCGTCGGCCTTGATGTCGCCATCCTCCAACGTGATGCCTTCGGCGATACGGTGCATGTCGGCTACCGCGAGGTTGTGGTCGAGGTATACGTGATAGATTTTCTTCTTTCGATATTGGGGATGAGTCAGTTTGGAAGCCAACTCGCCATCGTTCGTAAGGAGGAGTACGCCCGTGGTGTTGCGGTCGAGGCGACCGATGGGGTAGATACGCTCGCGGCAAGCTCCGCGCACGAGGTCCATGACGGTGCGACGGTTCTGGGGGTCGTCGCTTGTCGTCACGTAGCCCTTGGGCTTATTGAGCAATACGTACACTTTCTTCTCTGGGCGCACAGGGTCGTCGTGGAAGACGACATTGTCAGTGCGCAGCACCTTGGTGCCGAGTTCGGTCACCACCTGACCGTTCACGCTCACCACACCTGCTTCAATGTAGCGGTCGGCATCACGACGCGAACAGATGCCGGCATTGGCCAGATACTTGTTAAGGCGAATGGGTGCATCGGGGTCGATGTTTTCCTCCTTATACTCGTAACGCTTTTTCTGTGAGTACTTGCGGTCGGGTCGGTAGCCTCCGCGTCGCTGCTGGTCGTCGCGGTTGAAACCGCCACCCTGACGGCCAAAGCCGCCACCTTGGCGCTGATAGCCACCTTCCTGGCGGCGGAATCCGCCGCCTTGCTGCTGATACCCCCCTTCACTGCCGCCACGACGCTGATAGTCGCCGCGCTGAAAACGCGGGCGGAAGCCGCCTTCGCCCTGGGGGCTGTTGAAACGGGGACGAGGACGGGGACTAAAGCCGCCTTCGTCCTGAGCGTTGTAACCTACTGACTGGGCACGGTTAATGCGCGGACGCGGACTGCGCCCACTACGTTCTCCACGGTTTTCGTTGCGAGGACCGAAACCATCACGGTTGTAGCCCTGCTTTCCTTGTTCGTTCTTTCCGAAATCTTCGTTTATCATAACTTTGGTTTATTTTGGTTGTGGCCTCGCGGCCAGATAAGTTTTAACATTAAAAACTGAGTATGCTGTCACTCGCCACTTGTCACACCCGTATATCCGTGTGGGGTCAGGGCTCGGAGTTCGACCTTCACCTCATCACGCACATCAAGTGTGTCGATGAAATTGTGGATGCGCTCGGCCGTCACCTCCTCGTTGGTACGCGTCAAGGCTTTCAAGGCCTCGTAGGGATGGGGATAGCCTTCGCGACGCAGGATGGTCTGAATGCCTTCTGCCACGACTGCCCAGCAATTGTCAAGGTCGGCACGAATGGCGACCTCGTTGAGCACAAGCTTGCGCAACCCCTTAAGGGTACTTTGCATGGCAATGAGGGCATGAGCCATCGGTACGCCGATGTTGCGTATGACGGTGGAGTCGGTCAGGTCACGCTGCAGGCGGCTGACGGGCAACTTCTGTGCCAGAAACGCGAGCAAGGCATCGGCAACCCCAAGGTTGCCTTCGGAGTTTTCGAAGTCGATGGGGTTCACTTTGTGGGGCATGGCACTGGAACCCACCTCGCCGGCCTTTATCTTCTGACGAAAATAGCCCATTGAGATGTATTGCCACACGTCGCGGTCGAGGTCTACGAGGACGGTGTGTATGCGCCGCATCGTGTCGAAGACGGCGGCCAGGTTGTCATAATTGGAAATCTGCGTCGTCACGGCCTCGCGCCGTATGCCGAGATTCTCCTCAAGGAAATGGTTGGCAAAAGCCTGCCAGTCTACGTCTGGATAGGCCACATGGTGGGCATTGAAATTTCCCGTAGCCCCTCCGAACTTTCCCGAAATAGCCTCAAACTCCACCTCCCCAAAACGCCGGCGAAGCTGGCGCAGGCGATAGGCAAACACCCGGATTTCCTTTCCGAGGCGCGTGGGGCTGGCCGGCTGCCCATGGGTGCGTGCCAGCATAGGCACGTCAGCCCACTCGTCGGCATAGGCATCAAGTTGGGAGATCACCTCTTCCAACAGGGGAAGATAGACATCGCGCAGGCTCTCCTTGAGCATCATGGGGAAGGCGGTGTTGTTGATATCCTGACTGGTCAGGCCGAAATGGATAAACTCCGCATAGGGAGCCCAGTCAAAGGCATCGCGCCCGAGGCATTCCTTGATGAAATACTCGATGGCCTTCACGTCGTGATTGGTCACGCTCTCTATCTCCTTGACGCGACGGGCGTCGTCCTCCGAAAAGTCCTCGTAGAGACTGCGGAGCAAGGCAAACTGCTCCTCGCCGACACCCGAGAGTTTCTCAAGGGGAAGGCGGCATAGGGCGATGAAGTACTCCACCTCCACGCGGACGCGGTATTTCATCAAGGCATACTCGGAAAAATAGGGAGAAAGAGCTACCGTCTTGGCTGCATAGCGGCCGTCGACAGGCGACACGGCGGTGAGTGGGGAAAGTGGCATAAGTTTTTCTTTGGCTATTTTCAGTGCGCGAAATTACATATTTTTATTATATGGCGGGATATGAACAGGCGAAAACTTCACACAAATCAGCCCGAAGTGCCACATATCAGCAAGTCCAGTGGCGAAAAAGGACGCTATGACCATCGCCGTTTTGGCATTAGCGACAACATTTTCTTTGCCGTTTGAGTTCTTTCCCTTACTTTTGCGCCTGAAAGTTCTAACTCTAAAACAAACAATACAATCATGACCATCAACGAATGCAACTTCAAGGGTCAGAAAGTCATCGTCCGCGTTGACTTCAACGTACCCCTTGACGAAAACGGAAAAATCACGGACGACACGCGCATACGTGGCGCCCTGCCCACCTTGAAAAAGGTACTTGCCGACGGAGGAGCCCTCATCATCATGAGCCACATGGGCAAGCCCAAAGGAAAAGTGAACCCCAAACTCTCCCTCGGACAAATCACGGATGCCGTTGCCGCTGCACTCGGCACGCCCGTCAAGTTCGCACCTGACTGCGCAAAGGCACAGGATGCTGCCGCAGCCCTGCAGCCAGGCGACGTTTTGCTGCTGGAAAACCTCCGATTCTATCCCGAGGAGGAAGGCAAGCCCGTTGGCGTAGAGAAAGGTACGCCCGAATACGACGCCGCCAAGAAGGAAATGAAGGAAAGCCAGAAGGAATTTGCCAAGACACTGGCCTCCTACGCCGACTGCTACGTGATGGACGCCTTCGGCACAGCCCATCGCCGCCATGCCAGCACGGCCGTCATCGCCGACTACTTTGACGCCGACCACAAGATGCTGGGCCTGCTGATGGAGAAGGAAGTGACGGCTGTCGACAACATCCTTTCCAACATCCAGCGCCCCTTCACGGCCATCATGGGCGGATCGAAGGTGAGCACGAAGATTGGCATCATCGAAAACCTCATGGACAAGGTGGACAACCTTATCCTCTGCGGCGGCATGACCTACACGTTCGCACGCGCTCAGGGGGGCCACGTGGGCAACTCCATCTGCGAGGAGGACAAACTGCAACTGGCACTTGACGTCATCGCCAAGGCAAAGGAGAAGGGCGTAAACCTCGTGCTCGCCACCGACTGCGTCATAGCCGACGACTTCAGCAACGACGCCAACACGAAGGTATGTCCTGCCGGCGACATCCCCGAAGGCTGGGAAGGCCTTGATGCTGGCCCCGAAAGCCGCAAGGCATTTGCCGACGCCATCAAGGGCAGCAAGACCATCCTTTGGAACGGCCCTGCCGGCGTCTTCGAATTTGACAACTTCACAGCCGGTTCACGCGCCATCGGCGAAGCTGTGGCCGAAGCCACGGCCGAGGGCGCTTTCTCCCTCATCGGTGGTGGCGACAGCGTGGCATGCGTCAACAAGTTCGGCCTTGCCGACAAGGTGAGCTACATCAGCACGGGCGGCGGTGCCCTGCTCGAAGCCATCGAAGGCAAGGTGCTTCCGGGCATTGCTGCCATTCGTGGATAAGACAAATCGTCACAATAATCAATACAACGGGGATGCGTGCCATATGCAGCGCATCCCCGTTTACTTTCTACGGGACATCCCTATATGGGCTCCCTACTCTCCGTATACGCGAGTCAGGTGTGTAATAATGAACCCCCCAAAATAGCTTGTGTTCACGTACTCCACCTGCGTAACCTTCTTGATGCCCCCATTCTCGGCGGCCTTGCGGATATTGTTCTCCTCCCCCTTGGAAGTCCAGAGTCCGAGAAAAAGCGTAGACTTTGCTTCTCCCATTTTCAACCCGATGGGAGCCTTCTCGGCAAGAGAAGCTCCGCTGTTGATTGTTGCACAACTGGTCAGCAAGCCTACTGACAACACGGCAACAGCCAAATGAATTTTGATTTTCTTCATAGTTTGATTGTTTGTGTGTGTTTTATTTGTATTAAAAGCTTCGTGCTACATTCCGCAGCACATCCACGAATAACTTTGCAAAGATAGAATAAAAAATGATGACAACAAGAAATAATACAAAGAAGTATACAGAAAAATACAAAAAAACGAGTCCCGCACCATGTGCAGAACTCACTGTGGGCGCTGAGGGAGTCGAACCCCCGACCCTCTGCTTGTAAGGCAGACGCTCTAAACCAACTGAGCTAAGCGCCCTCACGCTTGAGGCGTTGCCATTCAACAAAGGAAGTTTTGATATTTTGTGGGCGCTGAGGGAGTCGAACCCCCGACCCTCTGCTTGTAAGGCAGACGCTCTAAACCAACTGAGCTAAGCGCCCTCCTTCGTCGAAAGCGGTGCAAAAGTAGAACGAATTTCAATACTCTCCAAATTTTTCGGCGTTTTTTTTGAAAAAAGCATCAAAATTCGTCTATCGAAGCCCGAATTTGTCGTACTACGAGGGCAGAACTCTCCCGGAAAGCATATTCGTCGACACCAGCTTCTCCCATGGAAACGCCGTCGTGGCGCCACTTCATCTTACTTTTCACCCACGTGCGCGCGGAGGCATGAATCTCTCGCGCCCCCGTCTCAGAGATGATGCGCCCGGCATTCGCTGGCGACACGCCGCAACCAGGCATCAGGGAAATGCGGCCCGCGGCCTGAACCACAAGCCGACGCAACAGGGGGATGCCCGCCTCGGCGGTAGATGCCTGCCCACTGGTCAGGATGCGATGGAAGCCCAGCGATATGAGCTGCTCGAGGACTTCCTCGGGATTGCGACACATGTCGAAGGCGCGATGGAAGGTGAGGGACATCGCTCCCGCAGCCTCGCGCATGGCCTCCAAAGCTGCCATGTCCAGATCGCCATCGGCCGTCAAGGCACCGACCACAACACCATGCGCGCCGGCATCGCGAGCCACGCGGATGTCATCGAGCATTAGCTGAAGCTCGCGCTCGGAATATAGAAAATCACCGCCTCGGTGACGGATGAGCACGTGCGTGCGCACCGCGTCAACAGACAACGATGCCCGCAGGAAGCCCAGAGAAGGCGTAAGGCCACCCTCATCAAGGCCACTACAGAGTTCCACGCGGTCGGCACCGCCTTGTGCAGCCGCCACGACACTTCCTATTGTACCACAACACACCTCCAAAAGAGGGCGCGGTGCCTTTGATGTTTCCTGCATATCCAAAAAAAGACGTTAGTTTGCACTGCAAAAATACATTTTTCCTAAAAAAATCACGCACAAAGTATACACTATACACAAAACGCACCCTCACAGACTGTTTCCCAACACCTTACACCACATATAAGCCTACACAAACCCTACACAAAGTCTACACAAACCCTACACAAGTATACACGGAAGCCCTGTCAAAAGAGGATAGAGATAAGCACTAAATTTGTAATAACCGATGTGGCGGAGATAGTTCTCCGTACGTGCCACATTCTCAACGTGGAGTCCACAGGCAACATCCGAAACTTGAATTTCCTTTATTTCCTTCATTTCTTCGACGAGCGAAGCGGCAAAGCCGATGACTGCGGGACAATAAAAATACTATGCGCATGAAATAATGTCCCGCAGAAAGAGCAGAAATGGCAGAAAGGGCTGCGCAGAGTGAGAGTAACAAGATTTCCTTTATTTCTTTTATTTCTGCGGGACAATAAAAATACTATGCGCATGAGATAATAATGTCCCGCAGAAAGAGCAGAAATGGCAGAAAGGACTTCGCAGGTTGATAAGAAAAATTCCTTTATTTAACTTTCTGAAGTTCCTGACCCTGAAGTTTCGAGGCCGAAGGCAGACCTATAGCAACATCCAAAACTTAAACAAGCCTTACAAATCAATCCATAAGGCTTACAAAACAATCCGAAAGGCTTACAAAACAACATGCTACCGTTGGATTATTCTGCTGTGCACCAACAAAATAAGACAAGAAGGAAGTATGTGCCGACATAGGTTCCACCTTCCTCCCTTTCGGGGAGGGTCGGAGTGGGGCTTCCGTGTATACTTGTGTAGACTTTGTGTAGGGTTTGTGTAGGGTTTGTGTAGGGTTTGTGTAGGGTTTGTGTATACTAAAATCTATGTAAGCTTCAGATTATGTGACAAATACAATAGTTGATGTAGACTATGCATACTTTTTTTGGGAAAAAATCCAGAAAAGTTCTTTTCGTGGCGATTTTCAGCTTCGGAAGTCGCTTCATTTGCAGATTATTAGTACTTTTGCACACACTAAAAAAGGTGTATGCCAATCACTATCCCCCACATCAACATTATGCAAAATCCACCCATTCAAGCCGACCTGCACGTAGTGGCCGTAGAGACGTTGCCAAAAGGGCACGTCCTCCTGCGCCTCACATCTCCGGAAGGCTCCCTGCCCGACATAAGACCGGGACAGTTTGTAGAGGTACGCGTGGAAGGCTCGCCACGAACATTCTTGCGCCGTCCCATCTCCGTGAACTTCGTAGACCGAGATCACAACGAACTTTGGCTGCTCGTCCACATAGTGGGGGATGGCACCCGCACATTGGGAAGATTAAAGGAAGGGAGCAAACTCGATTGTATATTTCCCTTAGGACAAGGATTTTGGATGCCTATGGATAAAGCGCTACCTCAAGAGAAACGCATCCTGCTCGTAGGCGGAGGCGTAGGAACTGCTCCCTTACTCTATTACGGCCACGAGCTACGCAAAGCGGGTGCGGAAGTAGCCTTCCTGTTGGGAGGACGCACAAAGGATGACATCCTGCAACGCAACCTCTTTGAACACTATGGCGAGGTCCACCTCACCACAGAGGACGGCAGCGCAGGTGTACGCGGCTTCGTCACCCACCACCCCGCCCTAAAGGATAAGTGGACCCGCATCGCCACCTGCGGACCTAAGCCCATGATGTGGGCCGTGGCACACGAAGCCCTAAAACGCGGCATCGAATGCGAGCTCTCCCTCGAAAACCTCATGGCATGCGGCCTGGGCGCCTGCCTCTGCTGCGTGGAAAAGACGAGGCGCGGCAACCTCTGCGTATGCAAGGAAGGCCCCGTCTTCAATGCAAAGGAACTGATTATCGACTAAGGAAGATGGCAAATATCAACGTCAAAATAGGAGGACTGGACCTTCAGAATCCAGTCATGACAGCCAGCGGCACATTCGGCTACGGCCTGGAGTATGCTAACCTCATGGACATTCGCCGCCTGGGGGGCATCATCGTAAAAGGCACGACACTCACGCCGCGCGAAGGCAACGACTACCCCCGCATGGCCGAGACGGCAAGCGGCATGCTGAACTGCGTGGGACTGCAAAACAAAGGAGCCGACTATTTTTGTAAACATATCTACCCCGAACTGGATGCATTCTTCCATTTCGAAAAACGCGACATAGAACCCCAGCCGGCCATCATCGTCAATGTCTCGGGCTCATCGCCTGAGGACTATGCCGCATGCGCAAGCCGCATTGACACGCTGCCCGGCATCCCCGCCATAGAACTGAACATCTCGTGCCCAAACGTACATGACGGCGGCATGGCATTTGGCACAAATGCAAAGGCTGCCGCAAGCGTAGTAAGCTCGGTGCGTGCGGCTTATCACAAGACTCTTATCGTAAAGCTCTCACCCAATGTGACTGACATCACCGAGATTGCACGCGCCGCAGAAGCCGAGGGAGCCGATGCGGTTTCGCTCATCAACACCCTGATGGGAACAAGCATCGACATCGAACGCCGCCGCTTCCGCCTGAGCATCGGAACAGGAGGGCTGAGCGGACCGTCCGTGAAACCCGTTGCCCTCCGCATGGTCTACCAGACAGCTCGCGCTGTCAACATTCCCGTCATAGGACTGGGCGGCATCTGTTGCACCGAGGACGCTATAGAGTTCCTCATGGCCGGCGCCCAAGCCATACAAATCGGAACCGCAAACTTCGTTGACCCCAAAGTGTCTGAAAAAATAGCTGACGGAATCAACGACTGGCTCGACGCTCACCATATTGCCGACATCAGCGACATAGTAGGCAGTGTGGAGTAGAGAGAAAAAAAGTGTACCCAAAGCCTTGCCGTATTAAAGATTTGTCGTACTTTTGCACGCCGATTATTATCAAGACAGCGACTTAGCGCTGTAAGTCTGCAAGTTACGGCATATCCTTTGGCCGGGAGTGTCTATCGGACGAAGCAGGCGTGATAAGAAATTAGTAGTTACAAACAACAAAACAAACAAAAGAGTGGACACTTTAAGCTACAAGACCATTTCTGCAAACAGAGAGACCGTCAAGAAAGAGTGGGTCGTCGTTGACGCCACCGACCAGACGCTGGGTCGCCTCTGCTCAAAGGTCGCCAAGCTGCTCCGAGGAAAGTACAAGCCCAACTTCACCCCTCACGTAGACTGCGGCGACAACGTAATCATCATCAATGCCGACAAGGTGAACATCACCGGCAAAAAGTGGAACGAGCGCATCTATCTGCACTACACCGGCTATCCCGGCGGACAGCGTGAGAACACGCCTGCCACCATCATGGCTAAGCCCAATGGTGCCGACCGCCTCCTGCGTCGTGTCGTAAAGGGAATGCTCCCCAAGAACAAACTCGGTGCCAAGCTCCTTGGCAACCTCTATGTCTATGCTGGTAGCGAGCACAAGCACGAAGCACAGTCGCCCAAGGCTATTGATATTAATCTCTACAAATAAACAAGAGCGAAAATGGAAATGATCAATGCACTCGGCCGTCGCAAACGCGCCATCGCCCGCATCTTCGTCACAGAAGGTACCGGCAAGATTACCATCAACAAGAGAGAGCTCGAGGACCCCGCCGCAGTGGAGGCCTACTTCGACAGGCTCGAGGCGGACGGGCTCATGCCCGACATACTCGTCGCCAACGCCTCGGTCCAGGCCAAGACGCCGTGGGCCTCGTTCCCGATGGACGAGGCCCGCAGGGAGGT
>JAFSQD010000095.1 GCA_017446765.1 Alloprevotella sp. | reverse complement strand
GAGGCCGAGACCATCAAGGTGATGCTCAAGCCCAACCCGAAGCTGAAACGCTCGTTCATCGATGCCGACTTCAGCAAGATACTCGTCAAGGGACGCGGGAGCATGGGCAACATCCTCACGAAGCTTGACGTACACCGCATCCTCCTCAAGGCACATGGTGCCAGCACGCTGGGAGGTCGCAAGGTGTGGTTCGACGACGACATCAGCCGCATCAACTTCGACGAGCACGGGCGCTACCTCGGGGAATTTCACACGGGCGACAGCATACTCGTCGTTCTCCCCAACGGCGACTACTACACCACGAACTTTGACCCCAACAACCACTACGAGACAGACATCCTGCGCATCGAAAAGTTCAACGAGCAGAAGGTATGGACGCTGGCACTCTTTGACGCCGCACAGGATGACTACCTCTACATCAAGCGCTTCCGCATGGAGCAAGCCTCGGGCAGCCGCCATCAGAACTTCATGAGCGAAGCGCCGGGCTCACGCCTCCTCCTGCTGACCGACACCCCGAAGCCGCGACTGCAGGTGACCTATGGGGGTGCCGACGCCTTCCGCGACCCCTTGGAAATCTTGGCAGAGGACTTTGTGGCTGTCAAGGGTTTCAAGGCAAAGGGAAAGCGCGTCACCACCTGCCAGGTGGATGGCGTCGCCGAGTTGGAAAGCATCAGTCCCGAACCCGAGGCCGAGACCGAAACCGAAACCGAAAAAGATATTCCCGAAGCCGAGGCCCCACAGGACGACGCCGACGGAGAATCCACGACGACGCCACACGAAGGCCCCTACGACGACGAAAAGCCCATACAGCTCGACCTCTTCGGATAAAAACGACAACACCCCAATAGCATGAAACTCAACGGACGACGCGAAAGCAAAAACGTAGAAGACCGCCGCGGAAGGCGCGGCGTTGCCACCGGCGTGGGCATCGGCGGCATCATCATCGCAGCCATCATGGCCTGGATCTCAACCGGCGGCGACCTCGGCCAGGTGCTCAACGTTGTGGCGCAGCAGGCCACACAGGGGCAGACTACCGAACAGGCCGACTATCAGCCCACCCCCGAGGAGCAGAAACTCGAAAAATTCTCGCGCCAGATCCTGGCCGGCACAGAGGACGTATGGACGTCCCTCTTCCAGGAAAAGGGATGGCAGTATGAGGCTCCCACGCTCGTATTCTTCACCGATGCCGTACAGTCTGCCTGCGGAAACGCCACCTCGCAGGTAGGCCCCTTCTACTGCTCGGGTGACCAAAAACTCTACATCGACCTCTCATTCTTCGAGCAGATGGACAAGGAAATGAAAGCCGGCGGCGACTTGGCACATGCCTACGTTATAGCCCACGAAGTGGGACACCACATTGAATACTCAACAGGCCTGTTGGCCAAGGCACACAAACAGATGCAACAGTTGTCCGAAACCGAGGCCAACAAGATCAGCGTCCGCATAGAGCTCCTTGCCGACTACTACGCCGGCGTATGGGCACACCACGACCAGAAGAACTACGGGTCGATTGACAACCAAGACATCCTCGAAGCGATCAACTGCGCAAAGAAAATAGGCGACGACTATCTCCAGAAGCAAGCCCGAGGCTATGCCGTCCCCGAATCCTTCAACCATGGCACCAGCGAACAGCGTGCACGATGGTTCAAGCGCGGCCTGGAATGCGGGAGGTTTGAGGAAGCTCCCACCTTCAACATCCCCTACGAACAGCTTTGACACCACGTGCGCTACGTGCGCACGAACAATGAATCTCCGCGTCGGGTTTTGTGCTTCACAACATAAGCATTATTTTTGCCCCGCCGCATAAGTACGTCCCATTCTCATGAATAATCCCGACATGTCTCGAACAGAGGCCTTCTGGCGCAGGCATTGCGAACAGCAAGGCTATTCGGCATACCTCATCCCTACGGCCGACCCGCACGGCAGCGAGTACCTGCCCGAGCACTGGAAGGTGCGTGAATGGCTCTCGGGATTCACGGGCTCGGCCGGCCTGCTTGTGCTCACGACGCATGGGCATGCGCTGTGGACCGATTCCCGCTATTGGTTGCAGGCTGCAGCGCACCTTGAGGGCACGGACATCGCACTCATGCGCGACGGCGACCCCGCTACGCCCACCGTTACCCAATGGCTCAAAAGCCTTTTTGCCGGAGAGGGCCGTGACGCAAAGCCCGTGTTAGGCTATGTCGGGCAAATGGTGTCCATATCCTTGCACGACGAGCTCTCGGTTCTGACCGATGCCGGCTGGAGGCTAAAGGGCGAAAACGACCCTTTTGATGTATTTTGGACCTCGCGTCCCAGGCTTCCCTATGCGCCCGTCGTAGAACAGCCGAGAGAGCTGGCTGGCAAGGCTACGGAAGACAAGATGGCCGACATCTGGCAGACCCTGGACGAAAAGGCCGACATAGACCACTATCTACTCAGCGACCTTTCAGAAATTGCCTGGACGCTCAACCTACGCGGCAACGACATACAGTTCAACCCCGTATTCATGTCCTACCTTCTGCTCCATGCCGACAGGAGCGCCACGCTCTTCCTCGACGAAAGGCAAGTGTCTCAGGCCATCCGCAATCGCCTCGCCGAACAAAAGGTGAACATCCGTCCCTACGAGGCCGTTGAGGAGATTCTCTCTGCCACCGCAGGACGTATCGGTATGGATGCCGAAACTAACATTGCCGTCTGGACGGCGGTGACCCAACGCGCCACTGGCGGCGAACACGCCATCCTGCCCTCGCCTGTCCCCATGCTTCGCGCCATAAAGAACGAGGCAGAAACTGAAGGTTTCCGACGCGCCATGGAACGCGACGGCGTGGCTATGGTACACATGCTCTGCCGGCTTGACCGCGAAGGCATTACTTCCTTCGGAACAGAACTGGGCTTTTCCCGTGCTCTGGAGCAGGAGCGCAGCCGACAAGACAGATATTGCAGCCTGTCCTTTGAAACCATTTCAGGCTATGGCCCTCATGGTGCCATCGTTCACTATGAGCCCACGCCCGACAGCGACGTCCCCCTGGAACCTCACGGCTTTCTGCTCGTAGACTCCGGAGCACAATATGAAGACGGCACTACCGACATCACGCGCACCATCCCCCTCGGCCCGCTGACGGAGGAAGAGCGCACCGTCTATACCCTCGTGCTGAAAGGCCATATTGAGTTGGCCAACCTTCGTTTTCCCGAAGGCACGTGCGGCCTGGCACTCGACCTTGCCGCACGACGTGCCATGTGGGCGGAAGGCTACGACTTCGGACACGGCACGGGCCATGGCGTGGGCAGTCGCCTCTGCGTTCACGAAGGCCCTCAACAAATCCGCAAGAACATACGGACCTGCACCACAAACGTCCCCTTCCTCCCCGGCATGACCATCACCGACGAGCCCGGCATCTACGTGACAGGCAAATTCGGCGTCCGCATCGAAAACGTTTTGCTCGTCGTATCCGACAGGGAAACACCCTTTGGCCGCTTCTGCCGCTTTGAGAGCCTGACGCTGTGCCCCATTGACCTTCGTCCTGTACGCCGCGAAATGCTCACAGCCGAAGAAGTGAGGTATCTCAACGTCTACCATGCTGAGGTGCGCCGGCGGCTCCTTCCGCTGATTGCCGAAGAGGAAGTTCGCCAATGGCTCATCCAAGTCACGGAAGAAATCCAATGATTGTGAATCAAACAAACTATAATACATACCGCAAATGAAGAAAACCTTACTCTTCTCCATGCTCATGCTTGCCACATGTGTCAGCATGAGCGCACAGCATCCTCTAAGCAAGAGAATGCCAGTTAGTCCTACTGCCAATCCTAAGGCCACCATCCAGGCTGGCGAAGGACAAATGTGGTGGGGACCCGGCGCAGGCGAAATCGACCTCCAAGGCTACGGCATACGAGGTCTCGCTGAAACCTACGAATTGGCAGCATACTACCCCGGCAACCTCTACGGACTGGAAGGGCGTACGGTACACGCCATCCGCGTCTACATCCCCAACGTGACGCCCAATGCCATGGGCGACAGCGTAGTCGTATGGATTGCCAGCAGCCGCCCCACGACGGCCAGCAAGGCCAACATACAGGCAAAGGTCGTCAGCAAGGCCGACCTCACCTTCAATGCCTTCAACGACTTTGCCTTTGACCAGCCCTACACCATCACAAACAAGGGCATCTATGTGGGCTACTCTTTCCGCATAGCCGATGCTTCGACATCAAACGCCATGTACTGTGTACCTGCCATCGACCGCGTGAATGCCAGCAGCGGATGGTTGCGCACGTCCACCAGCTACCCCTCATGGTACAACTACAGCGACTTCTCCTTCCCCATAGATCTCCTCTTCAGTGGCGACATGCCCGAGGGGCGTGCCTCCATCAACACCATTGAAGACACGAAAGGTGCCGCAGGGAAAGCATCGAGCGTGAAAGCTACGCTCTACAACGAGTCGCCGAGGGGCATCAGCAGCGTTTCCTACACCTTGACACAAGACGGCAACACCTCCGAAGAACTCACCCATACCCTTGCGAAGCCTTTCACACAAATGGGCTGGGCGACGGTAGAATTGCCTTTCACGGTAGGAAACGAAACGGGGGCTTTCACCCCCACGCTCCACATCACGAAAGTGAACGGCGTGGAGAATGCTGCCAGCGAAACGGGACGCCAGAAGGAATTCTCCATGCTGGTATACTCCAAGAGCGGACTGAAGCGCGTTGTTGAGGAGGAGTTCACAGGCACATGGTGCGGATGGTGTCCCCGTGGCATGGTGGGCATGGAGCTGGCCGAAAAGACCTATGGCGACCGCTTCATCGGCATCGCTGTCCACAAAGGACAAAGCGGTAGTCCCGACCCGATGGAGACAAATGGTAACAACTACACAAACGTCATGAACAACTATATTTCAGGTTTCCCCTCATGCCTGCTCGACCGCACGAGTGGTGCCATCGATCCCTACTACGGCACAGGACAGAGCGAGTTCTCCCTGAAATATGACTTTGATGCCCGCCTTGCGAAATCCTGTGAAGCCGACATAGAGGTAAGTGCCGAGTGGACTACAGACGCCAAGAAAACCATCAAAGCTACGACGAACACGACATTCTATATCAGCTCGAGCAAATCCAACTATGCCATCGGCTTTGTACTCCTCAGCGACAGTCTGAAGGGTACCACCACACAATGGGCTCAGACAAACTATTTCTCCAACTACGCAGCAGATTTTGTAAACGAGCCCAACCTCAGCCAGCTGACAAAGAAGGGTTCGCGCATCGTGGGGCTGGCCTACAACCACGTGGCCATTCTGGGTCGCGGCGTTGACAAGGGACTCACGAGCAGTGTCTCCGCCCCCATCGTGGATGGTGAAACGCAGGTCTACTCTAACAACATGACCCTCCCCACATCCACGACGCTTGTTCAGAACAAGGCCAACATTCGTGTCGTAGCATTGCTGTTCGACACGACAACGGGCGAGATTGTCAACGCAGCCGTGACGCGCGTTTCCGAACCCACAGGCATTGCCGACGTTGTGGCAAAGGATGCCGAACGCGTAGTGGGTCGCTACAACCTGCAAGGAAAGCCTATGCGCGTGGGCGAGCGCGGTGTCATGCTCGTGAAGTATGCCGACGGACACAGCGAAAAAGTCCTCTTCAAATAACCTCTATCCACCAAAAATCCATACACATATAATAACAATGAAACGAATCATTTTCCTCTTCATGGTAGCCCTCACTGCCATCGGTGTGAAGGCCGCCAGCATCTCCGCTGCCGACGGACAGGTATGGTGGGGAACAACAACGGGCTCTACGTCCACCATCAAGTTTACGGGCATCAGCAACAGCGGTGTCACGGGGACTTTTGACTTTGCCGTTGCCTTTCCCGGCGACCATTTCTTCCTTGAGGGCAAGAAACTGTGTGCCGTTCGCGTCTACATCCCCAACATCTCCTCCAGCGATGTCGACGACAAAGTAAAAATCTGGGTATCCACCACGCTGCCTTCTGATGTCAGCAAGGCCGACGTCGTATGCATCGACACGCTATACTCTAAACTCAGCAAGGGTCGCTTCAACGACATTGCCCTACCCGAGGGCTATACGATTACCGAGAAAGGTTTCTGTGTAGGCGTGACGATAGACATCACGGGACTCACGTCCTCCAACGCTAAGACGCCTTTTGCCTACATCAACCCCATTGGCAATCCGAAATCCTTCTTCCGCGTGAGCGGCGTACAGACGTCCTGGTATGACTGGAGCGACGGCCTCACCTTCCCCATGATGTGTCTCTTGGAAGGCGAGTTTCCCTCCACGGGAGCTGCTCGTGCCGTGTCTGTCGGTACGTCAAAAACCGTCATCAACAACGACAACTTACGCACAACCTTCCGTGTAGAAAACAATTCGCCGAAAGGCATCACCAGTATCGGATACACCGTGACCGACATTGACGGCAACGTAAGCGAAGAAAAGACGGCGAAGTTCTCCACGGCGCTTCGCGTAATGGGACAAGGCACGCTGAACATCTACATGCCTTCTTGTGCTCGCCCAGGCTCCTTCTCTCCTCGCGTGACGATTACAAAGGTGAACGGCAGCGACAACTTTATTACGAATGAAGATGCCTACACCGACGGCTTCCAGATTGTCCTTGCCGAAAATGCCACTAAGCGCGTTGTCGAGGAAGAATTCACCGGCACATGGTGCGGATGGTGCCCACGCGGAATGGTGGGACTCGAAATGGCTGAGAAACAGTTCGGCGACCGCTTTGTCGGCATTGCTGTCCACAACTCAGACATCATGGACGTGGCCAGCTCTATCGGCTATAGCCCCGTGATGCAGCATGTGGCAGGCTTCCCTTCCTGCTTCCTCGACCGCAACTACAATATAGATGCCGACCCCTATTCCGGAACGAAGGGCACGCAGTTTGGCATCAAGTCGGACATTGAAAGCCTCATGAAGGAAGTCACCGAAGTAGACATCTATGTACACCCCCGATGGACAGACGAAACAAAGAAAAAGATAGAGATCAACTCCTACGCCTATTTCAAGATGGACTCGAAGGATGTAGCTCCCTATGCCATCGGCTACGTACTTACGTCGGACAGCCTGCACGGAACCTCCTCGCAGTGGGTCCAGCAGAACTACTATAGCGGAAACACCTCAAGCGACCCCAATCTCACAAAGTTCACGAGTGGCGCACGTGCCATGACTGGTCTCTACTTCAACCATGTGGCCATCGCCGGAGCAGGAGTTGAAAAGGGCATTAGCGGCTCCATCACGCTGCCCATTCAGGCAAACGTGGCCAAGACACACACCTACACGATGACCATTCCTTCCAGCACGTCGCTCGTACAGAATAAAAAGGACCTCCATGTCGTGGCTCTTCTGTTCAACACGGAGACGGGACAAATCGTCAACGCCCACAAGTCGGAGATTTTCGACCACACCGACACAGGCATTGAAGCTACGGAGACCGACGTGGCCGCGCGCCACGAAGTGGGTCGCTACAACCTGCAAGGCCAGCGCTTGCTCACCCCGACACAAGGCATCAACATCGTGAAGTTTGCCGACGGGCACACGGAGAAACTCTTCGTGAAATAAATCGCAACGACCATCACCATGAAACGGTTTCACACCCTTATCATCATCGCATGCTGTGCGTTGGGCCTTAATGCCCAGCGCACAGACGCTTTAGCTGCTGCCGTCAATGGCGGCACATGGTGGAGCTACGCTGGCGATGCCCCCCTACAAGTTTACAAGACCTTGCCGCCCGAGACGTGCGACTTCGCCATCCTCTTGCCAGCTTCAAAGTATGGCCTCAGCGGCCACACGCTGCGCGGCATACGCTTCTTCGTACCGGAATCTTCTGCAGTAAAAGATTTTTCCGTATGGATCAGCACTTCGCGCCCCACTTCTGCCAGCAAGGCAAACATTGCCTACAAGGCTTTGGATGCTTCCGCGCTGACGCCGGGCACTCTGAACGAGGTGCTATTTGACGAGCCCTACACGCTGACGCGCGATGTCTACTTAGGCTATTCCTTCACAGCCACCGACGCCAGCGTACGCAACGTGGGCTGTGTGGCATCGACGGGCATTGCTGATGCCTGCTGGACACGTTTCAGCGTATTCTCGGGCGGTTCGTGGGGCACAACGTTCTCCGCCGAGTTCTCCCTTGCCCTATATGCCCTCTTTGGAGAAGATTTTCCTGCCGGTGTACGTGCTGTGCAGGCAGGATATGTCACCGCCATCGCCAACGCGCCACACGTCGTGGAGATGACACTTGAAAACTGCTCGCCGGAAGGCATCCGCAGTATTGACTATGTCGTCACCGACGAGGACGGTACGGAACATGCACCCGTACACATGGATTTCGACAGCTACTCCACAGCAATGAGTTCGCGCACGGTGCAGATCGGCCTGCCCGCCACCGATAAGCTTGGTTTCCATAAACCCACAATCGCCATCACGAAAGTAAACGGAAAGGACAACAGCATCACTGCCGACAAAGCAAAATGCACAATTGACCAGCTCGTCATCTCCCGTGCCTCTGATAGTAAGCGCGTCGTCGAAGAGGAGTTCACGGGGCTCTGGTGCGGATGGTGCCCCCAGGGAATGGTGGGCATGCAACTGGCTGAAAAGCAATTCGGCGACCGATATATCGGTATCGCCGTCCATCAGAACGATGCGATGGCTGGCAGCAACAGCGGTGGCTACAGCTCCATTCTGAGCAAGATCTCCGGACTGCCGGCCTGCTACATCAGTCGCAATGGTCTGAAGCCTGGCACCTACTACGGCATGACAGAGAATAAGCCTTTCGGCCTGGGCGACGTCATCAGCGATGAACTTTCCCGCCCCGCCGAAGCCGACATCGAGGTGAAGGCAGAGTGGACAGACGAAAAGCGCACAAAAGTGCGTGCTACGGCAACCACCCTCTTCCACCTTGACAATGAAACAGCTCCCTATGCGCTGGCATACGTCTTACTTTCCGACAGTCTGAAGAACAACAGTTGGTTACAGACAAATTATTTCTCCGGCTACGACTATGTGACATCCGACCCCAATCTAAAGCCCTTTGTCGATGCCCCAGAAAAGATTGCAGGCATGACGTTCAGTCATGTGGCTGTTGCCTCCTCGGGCATCACCGATGGTATCAACAATAGTGTAAGCGCTCCCATTGTGGCGGAAGAGAACCAAACGCATGAGACTACACTCAGCGTCCCCAGTTCAAACCTTCTGGTGCAGAACAAGGATAACCTTCGCATCGTAGCTTTGCTCGTCAGTCGCACACGCGGCAACATCGTAAATGCCGCCGTCACGCGCATCAGTGAACCCACAGGCATCGCCACACACACCGCTGACGGGTCTACCTCACCCATCATCGTTGACATGCAGGGCCGTCGCCTTCGCGAGGTGCCCGCACGTGGTATCTATATCCAAAACGGAAAGAAAGTGCTGAGGTAGGCCATCCTGCCTCAACACTTTTTGCTTGTTCCTATTCAAATCCATCTACTCTTTTTACCTTACCTATGAAACACTTTTTGCTTTCCATCTGCTTTTTTTCCGCCTCCATGGCACTATGCGCTCAGCAAGCCACCATGCAGCGACGTTCGAAAACCATCTTCCAGCATGCAGAGTTCCAGCCTGCACGAATCATGCAACCCTTTGGCCGCTCTGTCATCGACACCGTAAACATCCTGCTGAAGGATGCCTCTCTCTGCTTCCGTCGTGAAGGTAAAGTCTATGCCGCCGACATCAGCCACGTACTGGGGGTTCGTTTCGACAGCGTGGAATATCGCAAGGTAAACATGCAGATGGGGCGCGTCATTGAGCAGCGTGGCTACAACTACCTCGTTTGTGTCACCACCATCAACAAGACTCGCTATCGTGAAGAAATGTCGGGCAGTGCCAATCCTGCCTATTTCGAACTCTTTTCCGCCTCTGGCGTAGGCTCATTCCTCGACCTTGACCGCGAACCCCTGCGTGAAGAGGAAAAAGGATTCCCTCTTGAGGATACATATTTCTTTATCGCGCGCGGAGAGGTGATTCCTGCCGTTGAGTCGAAATTCAAGAAACACGTACGCCCTGAGATGAAGCGTGCCTTCAAGACGCTCATGGGTGACCGCTTCTGGAGTTGGCGGGACGAAAACTCCCTCCGACAATTGCTTAACTACCTTCCCGAGTAGCTTTTTCCCTTATTATTCTTTCATTTCGTTAAACCTTTACACTTCTTTTGGGTCAAAATGTTCGATTGCATGCATAGCTTGCATGCTTTTCCAACGAACATATCTGTAATAAAAACCTATTAAAACTTATTTCATCATGTTGAAGAAGATTCTTCTCTCATGCCTGTTTGTCCTGCCGTTTGGCACGATCATGGCCGATGAATTGCCCTACCTCTCTTTCGAGACATCGGGCGGCGAAGTGAAGACCGTTGGTGTGGAAGGTCTGAAAATTACCTTCTCTGATGGCACAATGACAGCAAAGAACAACGAGACAGAGCTGAGCCTTCCTACGGCCAGCCTGTCACGCATGTATTTCTCTTCCACGACAGGTATTGCCGAACTGGATAGCAATGCCACTCTGGAGGCAAGCGAAATTTACAATCTCCAAGGCATCCGAGTGGGAACTACAAGTCCCACGGGCGACATCGAAGGTGTCCCCACAGGTGTATATGTGGTGAAACGTAACGGCGTCACTCGCAAAGTTGTAGTAAAATGAAACGTTTTCTGATCCTTTTGGCGGCCGTGCTCACCTTGGGCATGGCCAGTGCTCAGACGCTCAACGTCCAGGTGGGCAATGTCATCTATCGCGTCCCTGCCTATCAGGCAGAAGTGATGAACTTCGCCGACGGTGCCACGCTGACCATCCTCGGCAAAACATTCCTGATCAGCGACATTGAGCAGCTGTATGTAGACAATACTACAGTCACGGACAACGTCGTAGACGTCACCTACAACGGCACGACAGCCTCTGTCGCCGTGCCCGCCAACTTGATGAGCCTCCTTGATGTGAGTGTCAGCGGTGCCGACGTCAGCATCACGCAGGCTGAGACTCTCGCCGACGAGGTCACCTACACGCTTAGTGGCAATAGCACGAACGGTTCGTTCACGATGGCTGGACAGCTGAAGAGTACCGTCGTTCTCAACGGACTCACACTGACCAGCACGACGGGAGCCCCATTGACAATCAATAATGGAAAACGCATAAACATAGAAGTGGCCGACGGCACGACAAATACGCTCGTCGATGCTGCCAGTGGAGCGCAGAAGGCTTGTTTCTTTGTGAAGGGACACGCTGAATTTTCAGGGGGTGGCACACTGAACATCACAGGTAATGCCAAGCACGCTTATCGAAGCAATGAATACACTCTGCTGAAGAAGAAGTTCACTGGAAAAATCAACATCCTCGGAGCAGCATCCGATGGCTTCCACGTAGAAGAATACTTCCAGCAAAACGCCGGCGAAGTCACCATCACGGGTATTGATGGTGACGGCATACAGGTGGACTACGCCACCGACGACGACGGCAACATCGAGGAGAGCACCGAAAACACGGGCGAGATCATTCTCAAAGATGGAAAAATCTCCATCACGACGACGGCTGCCGCCTGCAAGGGACTGAAGGCAGAAGGCAACGTGCAGATACAAGGTGGCACGCTGGAAGTGACACAAAGCGGAGACCTTGAGGTTACTGACGACCTGAGCTACAGCACAGCCGTGAAGTCCGATGCCGACATCAACATCACGGGCGGCACCATCAACATCAACAACACAGCAGCCGGTGGCAAGGGACTCTCGGCCGACGGAAACGTCAACATCGACGAGACGAATGCCACCACCATCATTGACATTACGGCAAATGGTAAGGGCGGCACCGCCGAGACTACTTCCAGCGGCGAAACCACAGAGACTCCAAAATCTTATAAAGTCTATGTCAGCATCCCCACAGGTGGAAGCGGCGGTGGCCCCGGCGGTGGCATGGGCGGTAACAGTGCTTGGAAGACCGTCTACCTCTATAAAGGTGACAATACCCTCGTCGGGCAACTCACCAACACCGTCTCCAAGTCCAGCGGCTACAGCACCATCACCTTCTACTACTACGACTTCAAGACGGCTGGTGACGGCACAACAACCTACTATTTCAAGGCCGATGACTACACCTCCGGCAGCTGGAGCGGTAGTACCACCTACACCATCCGTTCGGCCTCCTTCACGGCTCCCGTCGACGGTCAGGACATCTACTACTCCATCACCAACAGCTACACGACGAGCGGCACTACGCGCACTTATCAGATTTCTGACGTCACCACATCCTATGGTGGCACCAGCGACCTGAGCGAGGATAGCGGCACGTCATACAATGCAGCAGGTATTAAGGCCGACGGGAACATCACGATTGCTGCGGGCACGGTAACGGTGAAAAACAGCGGAGCCATGAGCAAGAGCCTAAAGAGCAAGGCCACAGCTACCATCAGCGGCGGCACGGTGACGCTGACACCCAGCGGTGCCATGCAGGTCATCAACAGCGACGCTTCCTACAGCAGCGGCATCAAGGCCGCAGATTTCGTCATGAGCGGAGGTACACTTGAGATCAACAACAGCGGTGCTGCAGGCAAAGGCATCTCTGTGACGAACATGACGCAGACGGGAGGCACCATCACGATGAAAATCACCGGAACAGGACAGACGCTCTCGAACAACCGCTACACCGCGAAGGGCATCAAGACTGACGGTAACCTTAACCTCAGCGCCGGTAACCTCAACATAACGACCACACAGGCAGGTACGAAGGGCATCAAGGTCAACGGTACCTATACACAGGGCACAAGCAACGGAGAAGGTCCCACTGTCTACGTCAGCACCAGCGGAGCACGCTTCGGCACGAGTTCTTCCAGTGGCGGCTGGGGAGGTGGCGGAATGGGCGGAAAAACTACCGGACAGGGTGGAGCCGCAAAGGCCATCAAGTCTATGGGGGCCGTCGTTATCTACGGCGGAAACACTGAGATCCACACAGCTGCTGACGGTGGGGAAGGCCTGGAATCCCGCACCAGCATTGACATCCGTGGCGGTCAACACTACCTTGCCACGTACGACGACTGCATCAGCACTACCGGTACCATCACCTTTAACGGAGGTGTCACCGTAGCCTACTCCAACGGTAATGATGCTGTCGACAGCAACTACGGCCGCACGGGTGCCATCACCATCGGCAACGGTACCATCTTTGCCTTCTCCACAAAGGGTGGAGCTGAGGAAGGTCTCGACTGCGACAACAATTCCTATATTCAAATCACAGGAAAAGGCATTGCTATCAGCGCCGGTGGTAGCCAAGGCGGCGGTGGCGGATGGGGCGGAGGCTCCAGTAGCATCTCGGGAGCAGCCCAGGGCTACTACCTCTCCACCAGCTCTGTTTCCTACAGTGCAGGACGCTACTACACGCTGG
>JAFSQD010000094.1 GCA_017446765.1 Alloprevotella sp. | reverse complement strand
GACGGCAAAAGCATCGTCGAGCACAAGGAAGGTCTTCCCTCACCGGCGGAAGCACGTGAAAACACCATTGCCTATCAGATTCTGCGCCAGCACGACGTGGAGCATTCCAAGGGCGACAAACTGCGCGTGCGCTTCGACGCCATGATGTCGCACGACATCACCTACGTAGGCATCATCCAGACGGCACGCGCCAGCGGCCTTGAGAAGTTCCCCCTGCCCTACGCCATGACAAACTGCCACAACTCACTCTGCGCCGTAGGCGGTACGATCAATGAGGACGACCACGTCTTCGGCCTCTCGGCGGCCAAGAAATACGGCGGCATCTATGTGCCTGCCAACCAAGCCGTCATCCACCAGTATGCCCGCGAGGCCATGACCAAGTGCGGCAGCATGATACTGGGCTCAGACAGCCACACCCGCTACGGCTCGCTGGGCTGCATGGGCGTGGGCGAAGGCGGCGGCGAACTGGTGAAGCAGCTGCTGCGCAACACATGGGACATCAATGCGCCCGAAGTGGTCCTCGTATGGCTTGAGGGCACCCCGCGCAAGGGCATAGGCCCGCACGATGTAGCCCTTTCCCTCGTCAAAGCAACCTTTGAGAGCGGCTTTGTGAAGAACAAGGTGCTGGAGTTTGCCGGCCCAGGCGTGGCGCAGTTGCCCATCGACTTCCGCAACGGCATCGACATCATGACGACGGAGACGACGTGCCTGAGCTCCATCTGGGTCACCGACGACGAGGTGCGCCGCCACTACGAGCGCCACGGCCGCCCCGAGGACTACCGCCAGCTGCAACCTGGCAGCGTGACCTACTACGATGCCGTCATCCGCATCGACCTCTCCACGCAGGAGAGCATGATTGCCCTGCCCTTCCACCCCTCCAACGCCTATACCATTCACGAACTGCAGGCAAACCCCGAGGCGATTCTGCGCCAGGTGGAGGAAGACGCTCGCCGCCGCTTCGGCGACAAGGTGGACGTCCACCTCACTGACAAGGTGCGCGACGGCAAGGTATATGCTGACCAGGGCATCATCGCCGGATGCTCAGGCGGGACCTACGACAACCTCAGTGCCGCCGCCGCCATCCTCAAGGGACAGAGTGTGGGCAACGACTATTTCACCATCTCGGCCTATCCGCAGAGCGTACCCGTCTACATGAGCGTGACGCGCCACAAGATTGCCGAAGAGCTCATCGAGGCCGGTGTCATCCTGAAGCCTGCCTTCTGCGGCCCGTGCTTCGGCGCCGGTGACGTGCCGGCCAACAATGGGCTTTCCATACGCCACACGACACGCAACTTCCCCAACCGCGAGGGCTCCAAACCCGGCCAGGGACAGCTCTCGCTCGTCGCCTTGATGGACGCTCGCAGCATCGCGGCCACTGCCGCCAACGGTGGCATCATCACGGCGGCCACCGACATTGACTACACCGACGACCACCTGCCCTACGACTACGACGCAAAAATTTACGAGCGCCGCGTGTTCTACGGTTACGGACATGCCAACCCCGACGAGCCCCTGCGCTATGGCCCCAACATCAAGGACTGGCCCACGATGTATCCCCTTGAGGAAAACATGATGCTCGAACTGGCAGCCGTCATCCACGACCCCGTGACGACGACGGACGAGCTCATCCCTTCGGGTGAAACGTCAAGCTACCGTTCCAATCCTCTGAAACTCTCCGAGTTTGCCCTCTCACGCCGCTGCCCCGACTATGTGGGCAAGGCCAAACGCATACAGCGTGACGACTGCGAGCGCCGCGAACACGTCGAACAAGGTGTCACCACCATCGCCGATTTCCCCGAAACACTCCAGCGGGCCTTTGGCCAACTCGCGGCCGCCCATGTGGCATGCTCGGTCGAAGACACCTCATTCGGCTCGTGCGTCTTTGCCAACCGACCCGGCGACGGTTCGGCACGCGAACAGGCTGCATCCTGCCAGAAGGTATTGGGAGGAGATGCCAACATCTGCTACGAATACGCCACGAAGCGCTACCGCTCAAACTGCATCAACTGGGGCATCGTACCCTTCACCCTTGCCGAAGGCACACCCTTCCCCTACGAGGAGGGCGACTGCATCTTCATCCCCGGCCTCCGAAAGGCCATCCTTGAGGGCAAGGAGGAAATCGACGCCAAGGTCATTGCCCGCGACGGCATCCACGACCTTCACCTCTTGTTCCAGAACCTCACGCCCGACGAGCGCCAAATCCTCGCCGACGGTTGCCTGATGAATTTTTATCGCAACAAGCGATAACAATCACCGAAGCCTTGCCGTACATGTCAGCCCGCTGCGCGTAAGTGCAGCGAGGGCTGGCATACGGCCTGCAAGGCGAGGAAATTCCACAAAGCAACAAGCGATAAGAATCACCGAGAAAAGAAGCCACACCACAACCCTCCCCTAAGGGAGTGGGGTAGGATGTCAAATCGCGAAATAAATACCCCTAAGAGGCGGCGCACTAAACACGAAGATATCGCCGCACCTTAGGGGCTTCTATATGACTGGCTAAAGTCACCATATTTTGTCTATATATTTCTCGCATGTAACAAATTTCCAACACGCGGAAAAGAGGTGGAAAGAACCGTTTGTTCAAAAAAAATCTCACACAAAGCCTACACTATACACAAAACACGAATTATCTTCTTGTATATATGGTTGTTAGAGTACCATAAAGTATACACAAAGTATACACAAAGCCTACACAAAGTATACACAAAATCGGGCGCTTTTGGACATAATTCTGCCATTTCCCCAACTTGATGACTTGCGTTTTCAT
This sequence comes from Alloprevotella sp., assembly GCA_017446765.1. GTDB lineage: Bacteria > Bacteroidota > Bacteroidia > Bacteroidales > Bacteroidaceae > Alloprevotella. The sequence continues at coordinate 123 of JAFSQD010000094.1, read as the reverse complement.
CCGCAGGCCTTGTAAATTAATCCGCAGGCCTTGTAAATTAATCCGCAAGCCTTCCGGATCGATTCGTTTGCGCAAACGGATGGAGTGTCAAGGTCTGAAATGTAGGCTTTATGCGGCTTTGTG
>JAFSQD010000093.1 GCA_017446765.1 Alloprevotella sp. | reverse complement strand
ATCTCATGCGGATAGTTTTTATTGTCCCGATTTATATTGTCCCGCAGAAATAAAGGAAATAGCAGAAATTATAGTTACCGACCCCCGCGAAGTTCTTTCTGCTCTTTCTGCGGGACAATTTATCTTGTGCGGAAAGTTTTTTGTCACGCAGTCATCGGCTTTGCCGCTTCGCTCGTCGAAGAAATAAAGGAAATCAAGGAAATCTTCATCCCCATCGGCGAAGCACTTTCTGCCATTTCTGCCATTTCTGCGGGACTATTAGTATCTCATGCGGAAAGTACTTTTATTGTCCCGCAGTCGTCTTCAAAAAAACTCTGGCGAACGCCGATAGCACTCGCCAGAGTAGATGATGAGAAATAGTTTGAGCCTCATCAATAGATGAGCTTGCGCCCATCGCGAATGTAGAGACCGCTGCGAGGCTGCTGGACGCAGCGTCCCTGCAGGTCGTAGACTTTGTGGAGGCCGCGCTCGTCCGCCTCCACCTGACGGATGGCTACGTCCTCAGTGTTGAGGTAGGCCTTCTGGGAGCGTGTCACAGTGCCACCCCCCATGTAGACGCTCTCCACGGCGATGGTGTTGAAGTCCTGCTTATAGAAATAGAAGGAGCGGTCGCCGCCATCGCGAAGGATGATGTCGTAATCGTCCGTAAAGGCATAGGGGATATCCGTCAAAGCGTCATAGATATACTCATATTCGGGCGACGCCAACGTGAGGCGCTTCTCGTCGAAGTAGATGTTATAGTAGAGCTTCGAGGCATCGAGATAACGTCCGTCGACGGAGCGCTTGGGGAGGACAAAGTCGATGTGGCCACACTCGTAGTCGGGATCCCAGATGACGTAATTGTCGTAGTTGATGACGGGCATCGCGGGCGTGAGAGCCTCATCGGCAAAGGGCACGAGATGGGGGTGCGTATAGCAGGCGTAGAAATAGACAATGTCGTCGCCAGCGTTGACAAGGAAGTTCGTGCTGTCCTTCACGGCCGTGAGTTCTCGCGTCTCGGCATTGAGGCGCAGGCGGATGGGACTGCCGTCGCCGTGGCCGAAGATGTCGAGGCTCTCGCCCCAACGGTCGTTGAGGCGATAGGTGTTGCCGGCATAGAAGAAGATATGGCGCTGATAGTTCTCGTCAACACCCAGATACTGGTGAGTGGGGAAGCTGACGATGCCTTCGCCGTCGAGCGTACCGTGTACCACACCGCCCGGCGTGCCGTCGTAGAGGTTGTCAAGATAGACGTCGTTTCCATCGATGGCAAGGCGCACAAGGCGGTTGTCAAACTCGGAGTTTGTCACCCAATCCATCATGTAGTCCTGCCAGTCAGCATCGGGAGCCTGTACGGGCTGTTCCTGTATGGGCTTGAATACGATGCGATAGTCGCCGTAGCCCTGCCAGTTGCCAGCCTTGTCGGCCAGACCGATGAGCACTTCCTTTTCATCGAGGGAGCGCAGCGTGTCATTTCTGAAGACAAACTTCACGTCGGTCGGTCCACTCTTATCGTCAAAGTACCATGATCCGTTCTCGTCCTCGCCGTAAACCATGCGATGGGCTTCAAGAACAACAATGGTATCATGGTCGATGCCAAAGTACTGCGAGGCCTCGTTCTCGGTGTAGTAGTCATAGAACATCTCCTGTGGCATGCGGCAGATGAGGGTGTCACCGACGCCTTTCTCCAGCTTCAGCCATGCACCAATGTTCACTTGCGAAAAGGGTTCATAGACATAGACGTCACCATTCTCGGCCACGACGAGTTTTCCGAGGCCGCCGGAGAGATTTCCCTCCCAAGCGTAGTCGTTTTCCATGTAGTAGCCCTGTGCCGAGCGGTTCATATTGTCGATGACGCGCCCGTCGGGCTGCTCGCTGATGATGGCACGCAGGGCAGGCACATGAGGCTTGGCCTGACGTGCAGGCAGCTGCCGCTGAGCATTGAGACTCGTGGCGCATAGTGTCAGGAGCAAAAAGAGGAATAAGGAACGTAAAAGGTGTTTCATGCGTACGTATATATAAATAGGTATCGTGTTGTGCTGCGGAAAAAGAAAGCGGGCTGGCAAGGCGGCAAGCTTCGATGCCGTGCCACTTGCCAGCCCGTCTGTTGTGTGAAAGAGGGACGAGAGTTATTCGCCCTTCTCCATGGCGGCCTTCAAGGCAGCGAGGGTGTCATTGTCGCCCAGGCTGTTGGTGGCTGCTTGGTTCTGGATCTTCGGCGTTTCCTCGGTAGCCTTCTTGGCAGTGCGGGGCTTACGCTCGGCACGCTTCTCGTCGCGACCCTCTTCAAAGGTGCGGCTATGGCTGAGAAGGATGCGCTTGCTCTCCTTGTTGAACTCGAGCACCTTGAAGGGAAGCTTTTCGCCTTCCTGTGCCTTCGAGCCATCTTCCTTCTGGAGATGCTTAGGCGTGCAGAAACCTTCTACACCATACTCCAGCTGAACGACAGCGCCCTTCTCGACGAGCTCGGTGATGGTGCCCTCGTGAACGCTACCCTCCGTGAATACGGTGGAGAATACGTCCCAGGGGTTCTCCTCGAGCTGCTTGTGACCGAGGCTGAGGCGACGGTTGTCCTTGTCGATTTCGAGCACGACCACTTCAATGTCGGCACCGAGCTGTGTGAACTCTCCGGGGTGCTTGATCTTCTTCGTCCAGCTGAGGTCGGAGATGTGGATGAGGCCGTCAACGCCCTCTTCCAGTTCAACGAACACGCCGAAGTTTGTGAAGTTGCGTACGCGACCCGTGTGGCGGCTACCCACAGGGAACTTCTCCTCGATGTTTGCCCAGGGGTCGTCCTTGAGTTGCTTCAGACCGAGCGACATCTTGCGCTCCTGACGGTCGAGGGTGAGGATGACGGCTTCGATTTCGTCGCCCACCTTCAAGAATTCCTGAGCACTGCGGAGGTGCTGGCTCCAGCTCATCTCGCTGACGTGGATGAGGCCTTCCACACCGGGAGCAACCTCTACGAATGCACCGTAATCGGCCATGACTACTACGCGGCCCTTGATTTTGTCGCCCACCTTAAGCTCTGGATCAAGAGCATCCCAGGGATGAGGCGTAAGCTGCTTGAGACCGAGAGCGATGCGCTTCTTCTGCTCGTCGAAATCAAGGATGACAACGTTGAGCTTTTGGTCGAGCTGTACGATTTCCTTCGGGTCACTGACGCGGCCCCAGCTGAGGTCGGTGATGTGGATGAGACCATCGACGCCACCCAGGTCGATGAATACACCGTAGGATGTGATGTTCTTGACCGTACCTTCGAGTACCTGTCCCTTCTGGAGCTGGCTGATGATCTGTTGCTTCTGAGCTTCGAGCTCTGCCTCGATGAGGGCTTTGTGGCTGACAACGACATTCTTGTACTCCTGGTTGATCTTGACAACCTGGAATTCCATCGTCTTGCCGACAAATACGTCGTAGTCGCGGATGGGCTTCACGTCGATCTGGCTGCCAGGCAGGAATGCCTCGATGCCGAATACGTCGACAATCATGCCGCCCTTTGTGCGGCACTTGATGAATCCCTTGATGACCTCCTTGTCCTCGAGCGCTTGATTGACACGGTCCCAAGCCTTGCTGAGGCGTGCCTTGCGGTGGGAAAGGATGAGCTGGCCATTTTTGTCCTCTTGCGTTTCAATGTAGACCTCTACGGTGTCGCCCACTTTCAGGTCGGGATTGTAACGGAATTCGGAGATGGAGATGGAACCTTCGCTCTTGTAGCCGATGCTGACGGTGACGTCACGCTTGGTGATGGCCACTACGGTGCCTTCAACCACATCGTTTTCGTTCACCTTACCAAGGGTCTCTGCATAGACCTTCTCTTGTTCCTCGTGGCTCTCGCCACCTACGACTGAGCCTGTCTCAAAGGCTTCCCAGTCAAAATCAGCCAACGGCTGCACAGTTTTGAAATCTGCCATAAATACTTTTGTTTCTGGCTTTTTTGACGGCCAGCGGCGCACGCTTTGGCGAACGCTCTTACCGCACCGTCGTTAATGGTTAAACATGTGAATTTGTGAAACTTTGGAAATTTCGGGCGCGAAGATACGGCTTTCCTTTGGAACAGAACGCATCCGCACTGCTTTTTTTGTATTTTTCCTCCCCATCCCACGCTTTTTTCGTATGTTTGCACGCCAAAGTAAACCAACCAACAAGAAATCAAAAGTATATGTTTTCAGGAATTGTAGAAGGGATGGCACGCGTCGTGGCCATCGAAAAAGAACACACCAACCTCCATTTTACGCTTGCGTGCGACTTTGTGAAAGAACTCAAAATCGACCAAAGCATCGCCCACAACGGCGTATGCCTCACCGTAGTACGCCGCACCGATGACACTTATACCGTCACCGCCATGGACGAAACACTGCGCCGCTCCAATCTTGGCCTACTGAAGGTGGGAGACGAGGTGAACGTAGAACGTTCGATGATGATGAACGGACGCCTGGACGGCCACATCGTCCAAGGGCACGTAGACATGACGGCCACCTGCACAAAGGTGGAGGATGCCGACGGCAGCCACCTCTACACTTTCCACTACGAGGCCGACCGCGACATGGCACGCCGTGGCTACATGACGGTGGACAAGGGCAGCGTCACCGTGAACGGCGTAAGCCTCACCGTCTGCAATCCCACCGACGACACGTTTCAGGTGGCCATCATCCCCTACACCTTTGACAACACGAACTTCCACGCCATCAAGGTGGGCACCGTCGTGAACATCGAGTTCGACATCCCCGGAAAATACATTGCCCGCCTGCGCGATTTTGACTGAACCCCGCAGAGAATGACAAAAAAGGAAAAGATGCGGGCAATCCTGGACTACCTTGCCCCCATCCACGGAAACATTGAGACGGAGCTCCACTTCGGAAGCCCCTTTCAGCTGCTCGTGGCCACCATGCTTTCTGCACAATGCACGGACAAGCGCGTCAACATGGTGACACCTGCCCTTTTTGCCGACTATCCCGATGCCGTCACCATGGCCGAGGCTACGCCCGAAGTGCTCTATGAATACGTCAAGTCGGTGAGCTACCCGAACTCGAAAGCCGCCCACCTGGCCAGCATGGCACGCATGGTGCGCGATGAGTTTGGCGGAGAAGTGCCACAGACACGCGAAGAATTGGTGCGGCTGCCTGGTGTGGGAAGGAAAACGGCAAACGTTGTGCTGGCGGTAGCCTTCAACGAGGCCGCACTGGCTGTGGACACCCATATCTTTCGTGTGAGTCACAGGCTGGGGCTCGTCCCCAAGACAGCCCACACGCCCTACAAAGTGGAACAAGCCTTGAGCAAGCTCATCCCCAAAGAAGAACTGGCTCATTCTCACTTCTGGCTTCTCCTGCATGGCCGATACACCTGCACGGCACTACGTCCCAAATGCGAAAAGTGTGGCATTGCAGCTCTTTGCCCCTCAAGGGAAATAGTGGCGAAACCAAAAAAAGCAGAAAAAGGTTTGCTCCTTTGAAGCTCTTGCAGTAACTTCGCGCCGTAAAAAGCCACGGCATACCGTCGCATATGCCCATATTCACGCGACGCCGCAATGCCTATGTTTCACCAACACACGTTTTCATGGGCCTACTTATTTTCTATATCATCCTTGTTTTGGTGATATCTTTTAGTTGCTCAATTCTTGAAGCGACGCTGCTTTCTACGCCCCTCACCTTCGTCACGATGAAGGAAGAAGAAGAGGCAAAGGGATGGCGTACCCTAAAACAATTCAAACAGGACATCGATCGTCCCATCTCGGCCATCCTCACCTTGAACACCATTGCCAATACGGCCGGTGCTGCCGCCGTGGGATTCCAGACACGCCTTACGTTTCCTGAAGCACCTGAGGTATTCGCCTGGATCAGCGGTGCCTTGACGTTGCTCATCCTTGTATGCTCGGAAATCATCCCCAAGACGCTCGGGGCTACCTATTGGCGACACATCATCATGCCTGCCGTGCCCGTCATCCGTAGCCTTGTCATCCTGACATGGCCTTTCGTGAAACTGGCGGAATACATCACCCACTTCATACAGCCCGATGAACCCGTCCAGACTGTGAGCCGTGAGGAAGTGTCCGCCATGCTCACCGTCGGCACGGAGGAGGGCGTATTCAAGCAGAAGGAGGACCGCATGATACAAAATCTCCTGAAGCTTTCGAAAGTGACCGCACGCGACATTATGACGCCCAGTAGCGTCGTCGAAATGGTGGAAGAAAGTATGACTGTAGGCGAATTCCGTAAGGAGGAGGAGAGTTCCAAGCACTCCCGAATCCCCGTCTATCGCGACAACGACGACTATGTCACTGGCTACGTGCTGCGCCAGAACATTCTCGAGAGTCTTTCGGAGGACAAGTTTGACCTTCGCCTCTCGGACATCGCGCGGCCCATCCTCTCGTTCAATGAAGGTGACAGCGTTTCCACCATATGGGAGCGCATGCTGGAAAAGAAGGAGCACATCTCGGCCGTCATCGACGAATACGGCTGCCTGCGCGGCATCGTCACCATGGAAGATGTCATCGAGACTATGCTGGGTACTGAAATCGTGGACGAGAACGACACCGTTACCGACATGCAAGAGTATGCCCGCGAACAGTGGAAAGAACAACAGAACCAGAACGATGGGAACGAGCCCAACTGATCACATCATCCTGAGATATTTTCCCGAACTCACCGAGCGACAGCTGGACCAGTTCGACGCACTTGACACGCTCTACCGTGACTGGAACGCCAAGATCAACGTCATCTCCCGTAAGGACATAGATAATCTCTATACCCATCATGTACTCCACTCGCTGGGTATTGCACGCGCCATTTCCTTTCGCCCCGGCACAAAAGTGCTTGACATCGGTACGGGCGGAGGCTTTCCTGGCATTCCACTTGCCATCCTCTTCCCTGAATGTCACTTTCACCTCATTGACAGTATAGGCAAGAAAGTGCGTGTGGCGCAGGCGGTGGCAGATGCGCTAAAACTTGGTAACGTGACGACGGCACACCGTAACGCCGTGGAAGAACATGGGCGATACGACTTTATAGTAAGCCGAGGCGTTGCCGACCTCCGCGAATTGGCCAGACTCATAAAGAAAAATGTGGAGCATCGCCAACTTAATTCCTTGCCGCCTGGATTACTCTGCTTGAAGGGAGGAAATCTTGAAGGTGAATTGCACCCTTTCCGCAAGCAAGCCCTCACGTGGAATCTAAGCGATTTTTTTGAAGAAGATTTCTTTGAAACAAAAAAACTCATCTATGTGCAGCTTTGAGTTTCATCGTTTCATGTTCAACTTCATTGAAGAGAACACATATTTAATATGGGATACGCACACGCGCGACGCTGCCATAGTGGATTGCGGAGCTTGGCAACCAGAAGAGCAGCGTGCCATAGCGGACTTTATAGCTGCCCACAAGCTGCATCCCGTCAGTGCCTTACTGACGCATGCACATTTCGACCATATCTTCGGTCTACAGTTTCTTTATGAAGCATACGGCCTTCGGCCTCGCATGCACCCCTTGGAACACGCCAACTACCACATGGCAGACGAGCAAACCGAAATCTTTCTTCATCGCCGACTCCCCTGCTCCACCCCGGCACTTGGAGAAGACCTATCGGAGGGAGAAGAAATCCCAATAGGAAGCCTTACGCTAAAAGTTATCGCTACACCAGGCCACACGAAGGGCGGAGTTTGTTTCCTACTCAACCCTCAACCCGACGACTCTCCTTCCACAGCACCTCTCCTCTTTAGCGGCGACACACTCTTTTGGAGTTCATGTGGCCGCACAGACCTGCCAGGAGGTTCGTGGGAAGACATGGAAAACAGCCTACACAAACTATTCACCACCTTGCCCCCCAATACGCGCGTGCTTCCCGGACATGGTGAAGCAACGACCATCGAGCAAGAGATAGCGCATTGGAGATCGAAGGCTAACCCCTTTTCAGTTTAACGGGCTTCTGAACAGAGTTGCTGCGATATTACTTATTAACAACCACACACTATAGCCAACACATAAAAAACCACCCCGACCATGAGTGATAGCAAGAAAGAATTGATGGAACGCATCCGTCAGATGGACGAAGATAATGCCAGCCGCCTCCTATACCTGCTGGACAATAACATATTGAAACATAGCGAACGCTTCAGCAAGGTAGTAGAACAGCGTCCCGACGTGCTTGAGTGCGACGTTGTGCGCTTCCAGAACAACAAGGAGAAGTGGGTAGCCTTCGTGGGGCTGATGGATGGACATCCTTACGAGATATTCACAGGTTTGCAAGACGACGAGGAGGGTATCGTACTGCCCAAGCTCGTCACCAAGGGACGCATCATCAAAGCCACCAATCCCGACGGCAGCCACCGCTACGACTTCCAGTTTGAAAACAAGCGCGGCTACAAGACGACCGTCGAAGGGCTTTCAGAGAAATTCAACAAGGAATACTGGAACTACGCCAAGCTCATATCGGGCGTGCTGCGCTATGGCATGCCTCTGGAAAACGTTGTACGCCTTGTCAGCTCCATGCAGATGGAAAGCGAAGACATCAACACATGGACCGTGGGTGTGGAGCGTGCCTTGAAGAAATACATCAGTAGCGGCACATCCGACGAAGGTGCCACAAGCTAAAAAGCGCATCAACGGCCATGTACCACCTGGCCGTCATTTTTCAAGGGAAGGCGTAGCGTGTCGGACGTTTCGCCTTCCTTGTTTTTATCATCACCGCCACCGCCTCCATGGGAATCATCATCCTCAAACTCTATCCAGTAGAAGTCTTCTACCTCTTTCATCCCCATGATGCTGAAGTATTTTTCTATCACCCCTTCCACGCCTACACAACTCCCAAGGTATTCCGGATGGTCATAGAGATTCAGTTCGTCACGCACCAAAGAACCCTTCGGAAGCGCTACGGGGAACACTTGGTTAGGGGCGGTCTCCGCAGGACTGTCGGCAAGGAGGAGGTTTGTGTTGACCTTATCCTCAGGACATCCGAAAACAGCCTTCGACAATGTCGTGCCATCTACATATCCCACGACGTAGCCCACAACAAGCGCATACGTTCCTCCTTCCGCCGCCAGTGCTTCTGCCACGGTGAGATATTCGTCGTCCCCTGTAGTACCAGGCGTCACGGGCTTCTCGGTCCCAGGCTCGTCATCATCGCCGGGAATCTCGACCTTGCCACACGCCATCACGAGCGTCAAGAAGAAGATCGGATAGAGTATTTGCCTTATCATTATTATTTCTTTGCCTGATAGGAGACACTGGCTCCCATGCAGTCAGCACCGAGAATGGGGGGAGCCAGTTTTGTGATTGTCACTTCTGCCTGTTGTACCAGTGGAAACTCGTGCAGCACTCGCTGCACAAGACGATAGCACACATGCTCAAGCAGTCGTGCGGGAATGGCCATCTCTTCGCGCACAAGGGCATAAAGACGGGCATAGTCCACAGTGCCCATGAGGTCATCGTCGCGCAATGCCGCAGCGGTCTCCACCACGTCGACGCTGAGGTCGACGAGATAGTCGTTACCGACGGTGCGCTCCTGCGGGAGGCAACCGTGAAAAGCTCTGACCCTAATGCCGGAAAGAGAAATCTTCATTGGAAATAAATGCGCTTTACACGTTCGGACACACCCGTAAGGACTTCGTAGGGTATGGTTTGCAGGACATCAGAGAGGACAGTGACGGGTAAGTTGTCGCCGAATATCTCCACAGGGTCGCCTGGTTGGCAGGGAACGTCCGTCACGTCAATCATGCAGACGTCCATGCAGATGTTGCCCACGTAGGGAGCACGTTTACCGTTGACAAGGCAGTAACAATGTCCATTACCGAGATGGCGGTTGAGGCCGTCAGCATAACCGATGGGTATGGCGGCAATGCGACTGGGGCGAGTCAGTCGGCCACGCCGGCTATATCCCACGCTACTGGTTGCAGGCACATCGCGCACCTGCAAGATGGTGGTCTTCAGAGAAGATACGTTATGAATAATCTCGTTGGTGATGGGGTTGATGCCGTAGAGTCCCAGTCCCAGGCGCACCATGTCGAGATGGCGGTCGGGGAAGCGTTCAATACCGGCGGAGTTGCAGATATGCCGCAAAATCTTATGTGGAAATGCCTCCTGCAGCTGGCGTGATGCAGCATCGAAGAGGCGGAACTGCTCGTCGCTGTAGTCGTCGAACTCTGCACTGTCGGCACCCGCAAAGTGGGAGAACACGCTGCGGGGGATGAGTGCCATCTGACGATGGAGTCGGTCGATGAGGCGCGGCATGTCACTCTCGGGATTGAAACCGAGACGCCGCATGCCCGTATCGAGTTTGATATGTACCGGAAAGTCGGTGATACCCTCACGCTTAGCGGCACGGATGAGGGCATCGAGAAGGTCGAAGCTGTACACCTCGGGCTGGAGACGGTACTCGAAGAGCGTATGGAAGGACGTCATCTCGGGATTCATCACGATGATGTCGGCCGTAATACCAGCCTTGCGAAGCTCGGCACCCTCGTCGGCCACAGCCACAGCCAGGTAGTCCACACCTCGATCCTGCAAGGTACGGGCAATCTCGACCGCTCCTGCTCCATAGCCGGAAGCCTTTATCATGCAAACCATCTTTGTTTCGGGCTTTAGAAAACTCCGGTAGTGGTTGAGGTTGGCGGCCAAGGCCTCGAGATTCACCTCGAGCGTCGTCTCATGCACTCGCCGCATCAAGAGATCGCTGATACGTTCAAAATGGAAATCGCGTGCACCCTTGAGCAAGATGGTCTCGTCGGCCCACTCCCTCAAGACCGGCGAAGCCAGAAGTTCATCCGTAGTGAGGAAAAAGTGCTTTTTGCACGTGAGTGAAGCAAAAAGGGCGCGCGTTGCTGATAGCTCCTTGCCCACTCCGACAAGGCATGTCACGTTGTGATGGGCCACCATGTCGGCCACCTTTGCATAGAGTTCGTCCCTGGACTGCCCACTTTGGTAGATGTCGGACAGCACCAGCGTGTAGCCCTCAGCACCTCGCCGCTCTACGAAATCCAGGGCAATGCCAAGGGAGTTGACGTCCGTATTGTAGCTGTCGTTGATGAGCGTGATGCCACGTATGCCTTGCTCCACTTCCAAGCGCATCGCTACGGGCTCAAGGCGCGCCATGCGCTCGATGAGGGTCGGCTTGTCAATGCCAAAGGCCAGGCAGAATGTCAGGCAGTGGAGTGCGTTCCTCTGCGAAGCCTCATCAATGAAGGGAATCGTGAACGAATCCCGCTGGCCTTCGTGAGAAAAGTCAAAGCGCGTACTTGCTCCCTCCAGCTTCATCTCCTCCACATAGACGTAAGCGCCTTTATCCTTGAACGACCACCCCAGTCTGCTACCTTGAAAACCACTGCGGGGAATGCAGCGTGCCACGATGTCGTCGTCAGCGTCATAGACCAAAGCCTCACAATTCCTGAAAAGTTGTAGCTTCTCCATGCACTTCTGTTCCATGGAAAGGAAGTTTTCCTGATGCGCCTGCCCGAGGCCCGTCATCACGCCCAAGGTAGGCTGGATGATATTCATGAGACGTTCCATCTCGCCGGGCTGGCTGATGCCAGCCTCAAAGATGCCCAACTCCGTGCGTGCGGTGAGAAGGCATACCGAGAGGGGGACGCCGACCTGGGAATTGTAGGAACGTGGCGAGCGTGTCACGACCATATGGGGGGAAAGCAGTTGATAGAGCCACTCTTTCACCATCGTTTTTCCGTTTGAGCCCGTCACGCCTACCACGGGAATGTGACATTCTTCCCTGTGGCGCTCGGCCAGACGTCCCAATGCAAGCAAGGGCGAACCCACGCAGAGGAAACAGGCTTCAGCCATAGCCTCAGCATCGGCCGGCACGTGCTCCACCACGAAACATCGCACGCCACGCCGATACAAGTCGGCCACATATCTGTGCCCATCACCCGTAGGTGTGCGCAAGGCGAAGAACAACGTAGTTTCAGGAAATGCCAACGAACGGCTGTCTGTCAGCAGCCAATCAATAAGGTGCTCCATGTCACGGGCACCCTCAACGCGCGCGCCGACAAGCGACGCGATTTTCTCTATCGTATAGTGCATTATCTCACCAATTAAGTTTCGGGAGTTATCTCAATATCTCTGTCCTACCCGTTCACAAGCCAAAACACGAGGAGGCCAGCCACAAAGCCGAGCGACACCTTTGGAAGGATGTGGCGAACATACCATCCCGGTCGTATCTCCTCAAGGCGCCAAAGGGCAAAGCCGCCCATCGTACCTGCCGCCAAGAGCGAGCCGCCAACGGCTGTACAATAGCTCAGCAAAGGCCAAAACGTTCCGTCCGGAGCAAATTCCTGTATGCCGGATTCATGGGCAAATGTGGCCATGTTGCCAAGCATCATCGGCACATTGCCCACAAAGGCGGAAGCAAGACCTGAAGCCACGCCTGTTACGTAGATATTGGGGACATGCTCGGTGGTCCAACGGCAGAAGGCCGGGAGCATACCGCTTTCGTTCACGGCGCCGACCGCCAGGGTCATACCGATGAAAAAGAGCATGTTCTGGATATTCTGATACTGCAGGGCCATCGGGGCACGCTTTCTAACCATCATGTCGCGCAGGAGATGGCGGTTGCAGAGTTCGTCTACAATCCAAAGGACGCTTAGTACGCATAGGACACCAAGGAATGCCGGCAGATGAGTCAGGCGATGGAAGGTGGGTACAAACCAAAGTCCGCCAATGCCGACAAGGAGCATCAGCCCGCGCTGCCAACGGTTGAGTATCGTGTCGTCACCCCTATAGGGAGGCAACGCGCGCACGAGTTCCATCGTATGAGGAAGCCGCAGGTGTATCAGGCCTATCACCGTAAGCATGGCTACCACTGCGGAAGCCATCAGGGAAAAACTATAGTTGGTAGGCGTCACCAGCCCAGTTGTCCACAATGCAAGACTGGTCGTATCGCCAATCACCGTGCATGCTCCACCGCAGTTTGCCGCCACCACAACGACGGCACCGAAGACCCAGCGCAGCTTCTCCTGCGCCACGAGCGTACGTATGATGGCCAGCATGAGGCACACCGTCGTCAAGTTGTCAAGGTTTGCCGAGAGTAGGAATGTCACACATGCCACCCCCCAAAGGAAACGTTTGGGATATTTCGTATAAAGGAGTTCGTGGATGAAATCGAAGCAACCATTGTTGTTGAGCACTTCCACGATGCTGGCTGTGGCCAGGAGAAACAGGGCAACATTTGCTGCCTCCAGCGTATAGCGCAGAAACACGGTGCCAGCCACAAACTCTTTCACGTTCCATGAAGACGAGCGCCCGCCGTCAAGGAAAACGCCGTACTCCAAAGCATGCTGCGCCGTCACGAAATCCGTGCCCCACATGATGTAGAGCAACCAGCAAACAGTGCCGGCAAACATTGCCACTGCGGCTTTGTTCATGCGGTGGCCTTGCTCGGTAGCGATGAGCAAAAGAGCCAGAAAGAATACGCAGAGAATACCTATTTCCATATTGCTTTCGACATTTTTACGCTGCGAAGATAGGCAAATGATTCTTAAATGAGAAACGAAAGCACAAGGAAAGTGCCACCTGGAAAGTTTTTGCTATCTTTGCCCCGCCAAATCCCTCCGACTCGTCACTTGTCACTTGTCACTTGTCACTCGTCACTTGTCACTCCAATGATCTTCCGCACTCCCGTAGACCTCCCCCGCGAGCACCTCAGCCTCACGCCGCAGAGCGCCGCCCTGACCCTTGGCTCGTGCTTTGCTGAGAGCATAGGAAACCGCATGGCCAATGCCATGCCGGAAGGAAACGTGTGTGTGAATCCCTTCGGTGTACTCTATAATCCTGAAAGCGTGCGCCGTGCCCTGGAAATCATCGCCTTCGGAGACCTCTTCTTTCCTGACAGCTATATCTTTGAAGGCCGCGACGGGCTCTGGCACAGCTGGCTGCACAGCGGTGCCTTCTCTGCCACCAGCCAAAAGGCCTGCCGCGAACGCATACTCCAAGCCACTAACGACGCTGCAACACTCCTCGGCCGTGCAGACCTGCTATGCCTCACGTGGGGCACCAATCGCGCCTACGTGCTACGCGACGAGGGTCTCCTCGTAGGCAACTGTCACAAGGAAGTGCCGGCACGCTTTGTGGAACGCTCCTTAAGTGTAGAGGAAATCGTCACGTCGTGGACGGCTACGTTTGAAGCTCTTCGCCGCGCATTCCCCAACTTGCGCATCGTCTTGACAGTAAGTCCCTACCGTTATGCCAAATATGGGCTCCACGGCAGCCAGTTGGCAAAAGCCACACTCCTGCTGGCACAAGCACAGCTTTGTGCCGAACACGCTGGCGTGTACTATTTCCCGGCCTACGAGATGGTGACCGACGAACTCCGCGACTACCGCTTCTACGAACCCGACATGCTGCACCCCTCGGCCCAGGCGGCCGACTACGTGTGGCAACGCTTTGCCGACTGGAGTTTCTCCGACGAATTGCGCCGCCTGGCCACAGAACAAGAAAAACAGCGTAAAGCCGAGGCACACAGAAACATTGTCCGGCCTTGAGGCCACGCCATCAAGGTGCACCATAAGCACAAATACTGGAAATAGTTTTTTCACAGAAAAACTGCTACATCTGCTACCCAGCCACCAGTATCGCACTCATAAGCAAGGACTTACAACGGCTGCCTGGGTAGCAGTAGGTAGCAATATGGGGGTACTGAAGGGGGTCTTAGCGTGTCGCTATGGCTCACTTCTGCCTCTCAAACGCCATCTTTATGGCAAAAATGGGGTTGGAATGAGCCGCTCTCCGTACTAAATCGCCCATAAGCGAGTTGGATTTTTGCTTTTTTGACACCGT
>JAFSQD010000009.1 GCA_017446765.1 Alloprevotella sp. | reverse complement strand
CTGCTTTTTGTCTTACTCACAATAAGGGTTGACCCAGATTAAACTTAATTTTATTTCACGTTGACTCGACTCCCTCAACGTACGGCGTGCGGCAAAAGGGCACGTAGGCATCGAGGCGACACGATAAGCCACTTTTTCCATCAGAAGCGGCAGGCTAAGCACAATACATGCGCAGTATAAGGGTGCTTTGGGGCCACGAGAGCACCCGAAACGGCGTTTCCACCCTTCCAAATTGCATGGTGGCAACACGCTAAGCGAGGTTTCCTGATGTCCCAACTGCTACCTACTGCTACCCAGACAATGCTCGCAATATCCTGTATATAAATCAAATACGAAGAATGGGTAGCAGAGGTGGCAATTTTTCAGCGAAAAAAGATTTTCAATATTCACTGAGTCCACTTGAAAAAATCCCAATCAAAGCTTTTACCCTTTCAGGCCGTTTCTCACACTTCGAAAGACAAGTATTAAGAAGATAAAAATAAAATGTAAATGGCCCTTTCCCCTGAAATCAGAAAAATAGAGGACTAAAAGCAACATATAATCGGCTCATGGCTTCATGAATTCTGGAGAATGGATAGAACCTATCAGAGTGTATCCCATCGCTCAGGGCGATAGGTCTGACATCTTATTATCGGCATTTTTTATAGTAGATAATGTTCAAAACCTCTGCACGGTAATGAAGGGCAAAGTAGAATCCTTACTGTAGGACTGCAACGCTACAATGTAGCCCTTGGTGTTGCGGCCATACGTACTCTCTCCTCCCTTCGGCACAACAGCTATTCATCATAGACGTGGAATATGCGCTCCATGAGGCGCCATTTTTCGTGGCTCGAGGCCTCAGGGGAGGCCTGCTGGAAGCGAGCGGTGAGTGCTTCCCACTCTGCCTGCCGCGGCATGGCGGCCATGCGGCCCATCACGTCGTCCCACGAGGCATCGGCAGGCAGCTCCACGATCATGAAGAGGCGCGTACCGAGGAGGTAGATTTCCATTTCAAGGACACCCGCCTGGCGTATGGCTTCAAGGGTTTCTGCCCATATACCCTCGCGCGAGTGAAGGCGGCGGTATTCGCTAATGAGCTCGGGGTCGTCGCGCAGATCAAGTGTCTGACAATAGCGGCGCGTGGGGCCGTCAAACTTGCGCACAGGATAACCTTCGTTCAGATTTTCCATATAATTCTTGTTTTTTAAGTATTCACGTGGGAGTGGCTTGGCTTTTTATTTCTGAAATCTTCCCTTGCCAATCCCCTGCAAAGGTAGCATATTCTTCCCACTCCTCCCGTGACAGGAGTAATAAAATGCGGAGTATGAAAAAGAATAGGGCTAAAATTTGTGCAGATTCAATCCGTTTTCCGTATTTTTGCGGCGCATTATTGCGAGAACAAGACAACATCAGATACAAAAAATGAGAAAAGTTTACGCTCTCTTTCTCTCGCTCGGCCTGATGGCAACAAGCGTCACGGCCGTAGCACAATCCTACGTGGGCTACACCGATGGCACGCGCGGTGCAGGCTACAACTTCGGCACACAGAAGCAGCAAGGACTGGCCATGTATATCAGTCCGGAAAAGGCACAGACGCTCAAAGGCTTGCGCGTCCTCGGCGTGCGCACAGTCTTCCGTGCGTTACAGAATCGCGGTGTCTCTGTATTCCTTACGAAGGACCTTGAGGCCGAGCCCATACGTACAGCTGTTGTGGACGATGCCCTGAACCAATGGACCGACTATCTCTTCGAGGAGCCTTACGAGGTAGAGGGCGACGGCCTCTATGCAGGATTCCTCTTCCAGATGGCATCCTCGCGTAGTACGCCCCTCGGCTTTGATGGTGCGGCTGACTGCAATGCGGGCACCTTCTGGGCCATTGAGGATGACGAATGGCATGACGCCAGCTGCGTGGGCATCGGGGCAGGCAACCTACAACTCATTCTAGAGGATAGACCCGCCACGACTGACCTCGTCAACAAGCGGCTCATCGCCAACGGTGTCTACAAGGTAGGCAAGGCTTACACTTTCAAGGGCGACGTCTTCAACATGGGCACCGACACCATACACGCCCTGACCATCACTACGCGGGTGGGCAACGGCGAGGAGCGCAGCGTGACACGCAGAAACCTCAACATACTGCCCGGCACCGCCTACACCTACACGACGGCCTCCTACACCCTGCAGGAGGAAGGACAGCAGACCCTCAGCATCACCATCACCCCCGAGGGCAAGACCGATGCCGACCTCTCGGACAACACGAGCACCTTCACCCTGGGCGTACTCTCGGGAAGTGTCAAGCGCAAGATTCTGGTCGAGGGATTCACCACGCAGGGATGCGGAAACTGTCCCGCTGGCCACGAAGTGCTCCACAAAGTGCTCGAAAAAAGCCCCGACGACTTTGTCATCGTCAACCACCACTCGGCCTTCGGCGTCGACCGCTTCACGACGATGGAGGACTACCAGTGGACATGGTTCTTCGGCGAGAACGGAGGCACCTATGCCCCTGCCATCATGTTCAACCGCACACCCGTAGAGGGCGAGAGCGTAGCCGTATTTCCTACCACAGACTATAACATGTGCCTAAAGGCCGTCAACCAGATGCTCTCCACCGACGCCCCCCTGCAGATTGACATGACGGGAGAATTTGACGAGACGACAGGACGCGGCAGCGTGACCGTCACCGTCGAGACCTTCGCCACGCCCTCCAACGGACAGCACGGACTGAACGTCTTCATCACACAAGACAGCATCTTCGGCTTCCAGATGGACTACGACAACGGCAACCAGCGCTCCTACGTCCACAACGACGTCTTCCGCTCGACGCTGACAAGCTACTACGGCGACGAGATTCAGCTCGTGCCCGGACAGAAGGTCACACGCACCTACAACTACCTCCTGGGCGAAACCACGCCGAGCACCTACGGCAACACAACCTATGGCGACAACCACGTGCCGACGGACTTCAAAAACATGCACGTAGTCGCTTTCGTGGCTGACTATGACAGCACCAATCCCGCCAACTGCCCCGTCTTCAACGCCGCCACGATGCCCGTCCTCTACGACCCCACTGGTATCCACAGCATTACGACCCAACCTACCGATGGTGCCGCCTACGACCTCCAGGGCCGCCGCCTGCGCGACGCCACTGGCACTCACGGCATCAGCATCCTGGGCGGAAGGAAAGTGGTGAGGTAATCCCGCAGTCACCCAAGATCGACTCTTCCCCACGCATCCTCTTCCGCAATAGGCAAATGGAAAGCTATTAAGCAGGAAAGCAGGGGAACAGACCATAGCGACATATATGAAAGCGTCCAAGAGCCAATGAGCCTTGGACGCTTTTATTAGTTTTAGGATTCGGTATAGTGCGAATAGATTATAGAATTATAGGACAATATGTTGTAGGGATTTAGCCCGAAAGGGTGCTGATTGCTTATTGCCTTACTGCCCACCGTTACAGGCCAGAACCTGAACTTCCAAGTATCCTGGGCGTAACAGCCTTGTAACTTGTTGATGGAATGCCATTTACATATAAAAGAGAGCATGTCCCCGGCGAAGGGGGCATGCTCTCCGATAGTGTTTTGCCTGTGTTCAGGCGATGAGCATATTCAGGCCTCGGCCTCCAGGTGGGCCTCAATGACGAAGGCCAAGTCGTCCGCCGTGAGGTCGGAATAGCCTTCCTTGTGGGCTGTAGGGAGGAGGTCGGCGGCTATCTTGTCCACGTCGATGTTGACATAGCCGTCGGCATCGGGCTCGGCGTCAAGGACATCACTCTCGGCATAGTGTTCCACTAGCAGATCAAGGAGATAGTAGAGCGTGTCGTCGTCAAGACGTTCCTGAAGCTCCTGCGGCAGGCGCCGGCGCATGGCCTCGACGAGGCGTGCGTCTTCAGCCGCGTCTTGCATGAATTCGTCCATAGGGCGGGGGAGTGGGTGAAAAGAGGTGGCTCACTTTGCGAGCAGAGCTTCGCACTTCTCCACAAATACACTCTTGGCGGCTGCGCCTACGACCTGGTCGACCACTTGGCCGTCCTTCAGGAAAACGACGAAGGGGATGTTGCGCACCCCGAAGCGGCCTGCCGTCTCCTCGGCCTCGTCCACGTCGCACTTGCACACGGCAATGCGACCGTCGTATTCCTGTGCCAGCTCGTCGATGACGGGGGCAATCTTGCGGCAGGGACCGCACCATGCGGCCGAGAAGTCGATGACTACGAGAGGGTTCTGGGAGATAACCTCCTGGGCGTTCGTGTCGTTGATTACTTTTTCCATTGTCTTGGTTGTGTTTGAGGTTTGTACTTGTTGTTGATGAGTTGTTGATTCTTCTTGTGAATGCTCTTTAGCAACTTTCGTGCCACATGCGGCAAGCAGGAGGCTGCATGCCGCCAGGGCGATGGTCTTCCATGATGCTGCCATGACGTTCATTTTTTGTGTTGTTCGTATCAAGTATATGTATTTCTTTATGCCATGAGGGTAGGGCGGGTTGCGTTGTCAAACTGCAAAACAGCCAAACCATTAAGTTGGTTCTTGCATTTTAAGGTCTAAGATTGTCCTCAACCGAGGTGGATAGACTCATTTCCTTTCAAATACACGCTCAGTTTATCTTGAAACTGAAGACTTCGCTGTTATCAAGATAGTCATAGAGTCGTGCATCGACCTCCACCTTAATACGGCTCTCAAGGTCCACCTTCATGTTTTCCTCGAGGTCCTTGACGTGGAAGAACACCTCAGTGTTTCCTTTCTTTTCGGTGAGCATGGTGCATAGTTCGCTGATGCTTTGCTCGTCAATCTGGTCAAGGCGTGTGGAGATGGTGAGTTTCTTCACGAAGTCGTCGCTGATTTCGGGAAGGAGGTCCACCCTTGTCACATTAAGGTCAAGGCGGCCTTCAAAGTAGGGGTGCTTTGCCACGTGGCCATGGACGTAGACGGGATAGCCCACGACGAATATGGAACGCCATTGGGGCCATTGCTGGCCGAAGAGGGGAAGTTCGCCGCTACCGGCATAGTCCTCGATGCGCACGATGCCGTAGGGGGCCCCGCGCTTTGTCAGGCCTTCGCGCACGGACGTGACGATGCCTCCAAGGGTGACGTCGTGCCCTTCGAAACTACTGATGTCGTCCAGGTCGGAGGCTTTCATGTTGCATCCGCGCTGGAGTATGACCTTGTAGGGGTCGAGTGGATGGCCCGATATGTAGATGCCGATGACTTCACGCTCGCGCTCAAGAAGTTCCATGTCGCTCCAGGGCAACACTTCTTCGGGCTGTGCGGGCTTTGCAATCTCGACTGCCTCAAAGCCTCCGAAGAGCGAGTTCTGGGACTGCTGCTTGTCGGTCTGGTACTGTAGCCCATAGCGCATAAGGTGGTCAAGGAAAGTATCGGAGCCGCCCTTCACCATGGGGGAGAAGAAGGCTACACGCTTCGCCATGAGCGAGTCGAAGACACCAGCCATGGCCATGCTCTCAATGGTCTTGCGGTTACAGAGGGTGAAGCTGATGCGCTCGAAAAAGTCGTAGATGTCCTTATAGGGTCCTCCCGCCTCGCGTTCGTGCAGGACGTTCTCAACGGCCGCCGTTCCCACACCCTTGATGCCCCCGAGCCCGAAACGTATGTCGCCCGTCGAGTTGACGGAGAACTTGAGCAGGCTCTCGTTGATATCGGGACCGAGTGTGCGTATGCCGAGTTGGCGGCATTCGTCCATGCACTTGGTGATTTCTGATATGTTGGTCAGGTTGCGGCTCAAGGTGCCGGCCATGAACTGTGCAGGATAGTTGGCTTTTAGGTACCCCGTCTGGTAGGCTATCCAGGCGTAGCAGGCGGCATGGCTCTTGTTGAAAGCGTAGGAGGCGAAGGCTTCCCAGTCCTTCCATATCTTCCTAAGCACTTCGGGGTCGTGGCCGTTTTTGGTGCCCCCTTCGATAAACTTGGGGTACATGTGGTCCAGCTTGTCCTTCATCTTCTTGCCCATGGCCTTTCGCAGGGTGTCGCTCTCGCCGCGTGTGAATCCGGCAATCTCTCGTGAGAGGAGCATAACTTGCTCCTGGTAGACCGTGATTCCGTAGGTGTCTTTTAGGTAGCGCTCCATGCAGGGGAGGTCGTAGGTGATGGCTTCCTCGCCCTTCTTGCGTCGTATGAACTGAGGGATGTACTGCATGGGCCCTGGACGGTAGAGGGCGTTCATGGCGATGAGGTCACCCAGAGAGGAAGGCTGCAGGTCGCGAAGGTGCTTCTGCATACCAGCGGATTCAAACTGAAAGGTGCCGATGGTGGCGCCGTCGCTGAAGAGCCTGTAGGTGGCTGCGTCGTCAGTAGGGATGGAGTCTATGTCCAGTTCGATGCCGAGGCTGAGGCGGATGTTCTCAAGTGCTTCCTTGATGATGGAGAGGTTTTTCAGCCCCAGGAAGTCCATTTTGATGAGTCCCGTCTCTTCAATGACCTTGCCCTCGTACTGCGTGCAGTGGAGCTTGCCGCCCGTTTCCTTGTCATCGGCTGTACTCACCGGCACCCAGTCGCTGATTTTGTCCTTACAGATGATGAATCCGCAGGCGTGTACACCCGTGCCTCGCACGTTGCCTTCCAGCATCTTGGCATAGCGGAAGGTGTCACGCACGACGGGGTCGGGCGAGGCCTCGGCCAACTGTAGCTCGGGCACGGCGGCTATGGCATTCGTAAGGTTCATTTTTGGCACCTTGCCATCGGGGCCCTCAGGCAGGCGGTCGGGAATGAGCTTGCAGAGGCGATTGCTCTCGGCGAGAGGGAGTTTCTGCACGCGAGCCACGTCCTTAAGGGCCATCTTGGTGGCCATCGTGCCGTAGGTGATGATGTGGGCGCAGTTTTCCTCGCCGTATTTCTTCGTCACCCATTCCAGCACGCGACCGCGCCCGTCGTCATCGAAGTCCACGTCGATATCGGGCAGGGAGATACGGTCGGGATTGAGGAAACGCTCAAACAGGAGGTCGTACTCTATAGGGTCTATCTGCGTAATACCCAGACAATAGGCCACACAGCTGCCTGCTGCCGAGCCACGCCCAGGCCCTACGCTCACGCCCAACTCCTCGCGCGCTGTATTAATGTAGTCCTGAACAATGAGGAAGTAGCCGGGGAAGCCCATCGTCTTCATGATATGCAGCTCGAAGCGTATACGGTCATCAACGTCCTTTGCGAGAGGCGTGCCATAGCGTCGGGCAGCTCCTTCGTAAGCAAGCTTGGCAAGATAGTCAGCCTCAAACTTGATGCGATACAGCTTTTCGTAGCCACCCAGCTTTTCGATTTTTTTCTCGCCATCCTCGCGACTCATGACAACCTGGCCGTTCTCATCCTGTGTAAACTCGTCGTAGAGCTGCTCCTTCGTGATGCGCGCACGATATTCTTCCTCCGTACCGAAGGAGGACGGGATGTCAAAGTTAGGCATGATGGGTGCGTGGTCAATGCTGTAGGTCTCAACCTTCGAGAGCACATCCATCGTGCCTGCGAGGGCCTCTGGGACGTCGGCAAATATCTGGTTCATCTCGGCTTGCGTCTTGAACCACTCCTGCTTCGTGTAGAGCATGCGCGTTGGGTCGTCAAGGTCCTTACCAGTAGACAGGCAGATGAGGCGGTCGTGAGCCTCGGCGTTCTCCTCATCCACAAAGTGCACGTCGTTGGTGCAGACGAGTTTCACGCCGTACTTCCGTGCCAGCTCAATGAGCACGCGATTGGCCTTCTCCTGCAGGGGGTAGGTCTCGCGGTTGGCATGCTGCGAGGGGTCGGTCACGCGGTGGCGCTGTAGTTCCAGGTAGTAGTCGTCGCCGAAAAGGTTCTTGAACCACCTGACGCTCTCTTCGGCACCCTCAAGATTGTCCCTAAGGATTTTCGAAGGAACCTCGCCTGCGATGCAGGCCGAGCAGACGATGAGCCCTTCGTGGTATTTTTCCAACTGATCGTGGTCGGTACGCGGGCGCATATAGAAGCCGTTCACCCATGCGTTCGAGACGAGTTTGATGAGGTTGTGATAGCCCTGTTCGTTCTTGGCAAGTACCACAAGGTGCCATCCGCTCTGGTCCTCACGCTCCTCCTTACGAAGCATGCCGCGACGTGCTACGTACATCTCGCACCCGAAGATGGGCTTGAAGGCCGCACGACGCCCAGCATCTGCCAGTTTAAACTCGCGCTCCCGTCGCTGTTCGGCAGTTTCGCCTTCGGGCACCTCGCTCAAGGCTTTTACCTCCTTGCGGGCTATCCCCACAAGTTTGTTGGTCTCATTGAAAAACTCCTTGATGCCCATCATGTTGCCGTGGTCTGTGACAGCCATGCCTTGCATGCCGTCGGCCATGGCTTTCTTGAGCAATGCCGGAATGCTGGCCTGACCATCAAGGATGGAATACTGCGTGTGGACGTGGAGATGTATGAAGTCTTGCATTTAGGATATCAATGTTGTTTAGCGTGCAAATATACAGAAGTTTTTCCTGATTGATCCACACTAAGGCCGTCTTTTTGTTGATTCATAAAGAGGGGAGAGTTAGAATGGGAGATAAAGGGGGTGTTTAGCACTTCGTGCTGAACGATAGCTTTGGTAGCTCTCTGCCCACATGAGAATGTCCACCTTAGCTACCTTTTTACTACCCCTTTATCTCCTACTTTTACTTCCTATTAATCCTTCCAACACTGAAATTATTGATTAATTCAGCGAGGGGTAGATGACATATTGCAGCCTCTGGTCGCCATAGGGTATCATGTACTCATCACGTGGCCACGCACCCCAGCTGTTGACGCAGCCCAAGCCCATCACGCAGCTTGCCACACGCAGGACAGTGAAGGGACGAGGCTGGAGCTCGGCGCTGTGGGAATGGCATGACTCTTTTTCTGAGCCGTCATCAAGATCATCGGGCAGGAAGTCTAAGGCCTGGAACTCCAGCGGTTGCAAGCCCATCAGAGCCATCCCTTGCTTGTCGGAATTATAGACGATGCAGAGGCGCACGTCCGTCTTGTTGCCGCTCTCTTGCGGGCGCACCCACTGGAAGTATTGGTCGGCCACCTTCTGCCTATATCGTCCCAAGGGCTGCGACTCTTTGCGGTCGCAATAGCTCTCTCCGGGTCCTCGCCCCAGGTAGTCGATGGTGTCAAAGCATTTGGGCATCACCATCTGCATGCCGAAGACGGGTAGATACTCCGCGCCTCGGGGGGCCTTCTCGCCTGCGTGGAATTGCTGCGTGATAATCATCTCGCCGTCGGCAAGGATTTCATAGTCCAGTGTCAGCCGGCCGCCCACGGTGGGCATGTCGTATTCGGCCATGATGCAAAGGGAATTCTCACCCGAGGGCTCGTGGCGCAAAGACGTCAGTTTCATCACGGGCTCTTTCCATGCGCGGAACCGTTGCTGGAAGCCTGCTCCGTAGTCGTTGTCGGTGGGCGCGCGCCAGAAGAGGGGGCGCAGGGCATAGCCGTCCTGAAGTATTTCTACGGCTCCGAAATAGGTGGGAGCCTTCATCTCCGCATCGGGCAGGACGGCATCTTCAAAGGAGTCTGCCTCGTCGGAGTACTCGATTTCCTCGACCTCAGCATCCACAAGACTGTCCGCCAGTTCTTCCCCAGCATCTTCATCCGTCAGGCTTTCTCCCACATCGGCATGGTCCGTACCGTCGTCGACAGCCACGGAGTCAAGGGCTACTGTGTCCGCGAAAAGCTCGTCAAAATCTGTGGTACAAGTGTCGTCGTACACCACGGGCAAGACGCTACCCACGTCAATATGTTCGATAAAGCCCGTATGCTTGTTGAAGGTATAGATGGTTCCCTTCTGGGTTGTCACTGTCAGGCAGGCGAGCGTCTCGTCCAGGATGGGCCGCGGGCGGAAGCTGCTTTCAATCGGACGCCGCAGTTCGTCGACTGTCAAGGGATTAAACTCCTGGATGACAATCTGCTGACGCGCCACTTCCTCATGGTTCCCCTCGTTGTCCTCATACTTTTTCACGTAGCGGACATTCAACGTGACGTCCGCCTGCTCGGTCACATCACGGAGGATGTCGCCCAGATTGGCTTCAAGCCGGTAGCGCCTGCGTTCCTGCGGCTTCACGTTGAGGAATTCGACGATGCCCTTCTGCTCCTTTTCGCCATTTACCTCCACATTCCACAACAGCTTCACGTCGCTTAGGTCGCGGAAAAAGTATTCATTATACACTTCAATCTCAGCACGCTCTATGTCCGTGAGCGTTGTCCAGATGTTCTGGTAGAAATACTTCACCTCGTAGGCACTCGGATTGGGCACGCGGTCCGAGCGCACAAAGCCGTTGCAGTTGAAGTTGTGGTCGGAAGCGGGATAGCGCCCGAAGTCGCCGCCATAGGCCAGGACGGTCTTGCTATCGTCCACCTTGTTTCGCCCGGGCACAAGGCGTCCGTTTGAGTCGCGGTGGGCATAGATGGCTTGATCCGCAAAGTCCCAGATGTAGCCGCCCTGATACTTCGGGTACTTCCTTACGAGCTCCCAATATTCCTTGAAGCCTCCCATGCTGTTGCCCATGGCATGGGCATACTCGCATTGAATGAGCGGCTTGGTTCGTGCGGCATCTTCACAATAGTTGCGGCACCAGTTGTAGTCGGCATACATAGGACAGGCGATATCGGTCTTACCCTCCACCTCGGCACGCTCATACTGCACGGGGCGAGTCGGGTCGTAGGCCTTCACCATCTCGTAGGCCTTCTCGAAGTTGGGCCCGTAGCCAGCCTCGTTGCCCAGGCTCCAAACGATGATGCTCGGGTGGTTCTTGAGCACTTGGATGTTATGGCGGTTGCGTTCCAGGTGGGCTTGCTCCCATAGGGGCACCTTCGCCAGCGTACGTTCGCCGTAGCCCATGCCGTGGCTCTCTATGTTGGCCTCGGCTGTCACGTAGAGCCCCAGTTCGTCGCAAAGGTCGTAGAAGCGCGGGTCGTTAGGATAGTGGCTGGTGCGGACGGCGTTGAGGTTGAGCGACTTCATAAGCATGAGGTCCTTTCTCATCTGCTCCTCCGAAACCACATAACCGCCTTCAGGGTCGAGCTCGTGGCGGTTGGCCCCCTTGATAAGTATGGGTTTGCCGTTGACGAGCAGCTGCCCGTCGCGTATCTCCACATTGCGGAAGCCCACACGCGACGTCGTAGCCTCCACGACTTTGCCTTCCTTGTCCAGCAGCTCAAGGTAGAGGGTGTATAAATTGGGTGTCTCGGCCGTCCAGGCTTTCACCTTGGAAAAAGTCATGTGAAGTTGTGCCTCACCATCCTTGCCGAAGGGTGCCGTCGCGGTGCCCATGTTCTCATGCTTCGTCCACACCATCGTGGCCCGGAGCTGGAAGCCCTCCGTGCCAACGCCCTTTACCGACAGCTGAAGGTCGCCTTTCGTGAGTCCTGCGCCTATGAGCGAGGATGTGACGCGGAAGTCCTCGATATGCGACTGAGGACGTGCGTACAAATACACCTCGCGGGCAATGCCCGTTAGCCGCCAGAAATCTTGATCTTCAAGGTAACTGCCGTCACACCATCGCATCACCTGCATGGCAATCAAGGCCGGACGACCAGGCGTGACATACGGCGTGATGTCAAACTCGGCGGCCACCTTGCTGTCCTCCGAGTAGCCCACAAATGCACCGTCCACCCATATGGCAAGGTTGCTCGTGGCACTGCCCACGTGCATACATATCTGCCTGCTCACCCACTCGGCGGGTATATCCACACATCGGCGATAGCTACCTGTGTAGTTATTCTTCTCCTCCACAAAGGGTGGTTTGCTCTCAAACTGAGTAGCCCAGGCGTACCCGATATTCTTGTAGACAGGATAGCCATAGCCATTAAGCTCGAACATTCCCGGCACTGGCATCAGCCCCCATTCGGAGTCATCATAGTCGGGACGCTCAAACCCTAGGGGACGTTTGTCGCGGTCCTTCGAAAAGTGGAACTTCCACATACCCTCAATGCTAAGAAAGCGGCTGCTGTCTTCTTTGGGACTGCTGGCATGTAACTTATCCTCGTAGGCAAAGAAGTCCGAACGGGGTTCAAGCGCGTTCACACGATTAATCTGAGGGTTTAACCACCATGACTCAAACGCTTCGCCTTGAAAGGTTTGTGAATGTACGCACAGGGAGGCTGTGCAAGCCAATAAGAGTATATATCTGCGTAGCATAGTATATACTTGCTATATAATTTGACGTTGTTTACGGCAGCGAAGGTAGTGAATTATTTGTATCTTTGCAGTCCCTGCACACATATATTTGTGCGGAATATTCTTTGGAACTATGGAAAAATTTGAAGTCACCATACTGGGCTGCGGGTGCGCCCTGCCCACCACACAGCATGCTCCGTCCTCGCAGATTGTCAACGTGCGCGAAAAACTTTTCATGGTAGATTGCGGCGAAGGTACCCAGCTCCAGCTGCGCCGCTACCATGTCAACTTCCAGCACATCTACGCAGTCTTCATCTCCCACCTCCACGGAGATCACTACTACGGGCTTATCGGAATGCTCTCCACCTTCTCTATGCTTGACCGTACCTCACCTCTCCATATTTACGCCCATCGCGACCTGCCGAGGTTGCTCAAGCCACAGCTCGATTATTTCGGTGGGAGTCTTGGCTACGATGTCGTCTTTCACAACATTGATACGACGCGCTCCGAAATAATCTACGACGATCGTAGCCTCACCGTATCTACCATCCCCCTCGACCATCATATCGCCTGCTGCGGATTCCTTTTCCACGAAAAGCCTACACTTCCCCACATTCGCCGCGACATGATAGACTTCTACCACATCCCCAACTTTGCCATCAATACCATCAAACAGGGCGCCGACTGGGTAATGCCCGAGGGTAACGTGATACCAAACGCCCGTCTGACGCGACCTGCCAATCCGCCACGCACCTATGCCTACTGCTCAGACACGGCATACATGCCACAACTTGCCGAGCACCTGCACAACGTCGACCTCCTCTACCACGAAGCCACCTACCTCGAGGACCGTATAGAAAAGGCTGTCCTCTACAAACATTCCACGGCACGTCAAGCGGCACTCGTCGCAAGAGAGGCCAGGGTTCGTCGTCTGCTAATCGGACATTTCTCCCAGCGCTACGACACCGACGATGTTTTCCTAGATGAGGCCAAGACCGTGTTTCCCGATACCATCCTTGCAAAAGAAGGGCTCCGGATCGTAATCTGAACCTCACGTCACCGCCCAGGAGATGTACTATAAAAAATGTGCGCGCATGCGTATGTGTATACGTATGCGCGCACATTTGTTTTATAAGTAGGTATTTCCTATATGAGATACTGAGACGAAATGCTCTCATTGTTCACCACGCGCCGTATCGTCTCTGCAAAAATTCCTGAGCACGACAGCTGGCGCACCTTCGAGGAGTGACCGCGATAAGGAATGGAATCCGTGAAAATGATTTCCTTCAATGGCGAATTCTCCACGCGCTCATCGGCAGGTCCCGACATAATGCAGTGAGAAGCCATCGCACGCACGCTGCGCGCGCCGCTGTCCATCATGAGCTTTGCAGCCTTGGTGATGGTGCCAGCCGTGTCTACAATGTCATCCACGATGACGACGTCCATGCCCTCTACATCGCCGATAATCTGCATGTCACCCACAACGTTGGCCTTCTTGCGCGTCTTATGGCAAAGAACAAGAGGACAGTCCAGAAACTTAGCGTAGGCACTGGCACGCTTCGAACCACCTACGTCGGGCGAAGCCATGCAGAGATTCTCAAGCTGGAGATTCTTCAGCCAATCAAGGAATACCGTGCTCGCATAAAGGTGGTCGACGGGCACATCAAAGAAGCCCTGTTCCTGGTCTGCATGAAGATCCATCGTCAGCAAACGGTTGATGCCTGCCGCCGAAAGCATGTCGGCCACAAGCTTTGCACCGATGCTGACACGTGGCTTGTCCTTTCGGTCCTGACGCGCCCAGCCAAAATAGGGTACAACGGCGTTAATGGTCTTTGCCGAGGCACGCTTCGCCGCGTCAATCATCAATAGTAGTTCCATCAGGTTGTCAGCATTCGGAAACGTGGACTGTACGAGGAATACGTCACGCCCACGAATGGACTCCTCAAAGCTTACGACGAATTCTCCGTCTGCAAAATAGGTCACCTGCATGTTGCCAAGAGGGCAATGGAGGTCATTGCAAATCCTTTCGGCAAGATAGCGTGTCTTCGTGCCGGAGAAAACCATAAAAGAATCGTTGTTCATAGGAATAAAGAGATTGAAATGCTGTGCAAAAATATCACTTTATTCCGAATTGAAGGCAAAAAATACAGGCGAAATACCCCTCCGCATGATTCTTTTCCGTAATTTTGCCCCTGAAGTTTAGAAAATATAACCATAATACAATCCAACCATGACAGAAAACAACGAGAAACAGTATGTGATTGGCCTTGACATGGGCGGCACAAACTCCGTATTTGGCATTGTCGACCAGCGTGGCACAGTAAAGGCCACAAGCGTCATCAGCACCAAGGCCTACCCAGACGTGAACGACTACGTAGCGGCAGGCGTGCAGGCGCTTCAGCCTGCTCTTGACCTCATCGGAGGCATCGAAAACGTGAAGGGCATGGGCATTGGTGCACCCAACGCAAACTTCTACAGCGGTATGATTGAATATGCCCCCAACCTCCTATGGAAAGGCCTTGTACCCATAGCAAAGCTCTTTGAGGACGCCCTTGGCATTCCAGCACGTGTCACCAATGATGCCAACGCAGCCGCACTCGGCGAAATGACCTACGGTGTAGCGCGCGGCATGAAAAACTTCATTATGATCACCCTTGGCACGGGTGTCGGAAGCGGCATTGTGGTCAACGGCGAACTTGTCTACGGTTCTGACGGCTTTGCAGGTGAACTGGGACACGCTATCGTAGATCGTAGTGAACACGCGCGCGACTGCGGTTGCGGACGCAAGGGGTGCCTTGAGACCTATTGTTCCGCCACAGGCGTGGCCCGAACTGCGCGCATGTTCCTCGAACAGAGTGACGAGCCCAGTCAACTACGCAATCTGAAACCAGAGGAAATCACATCCTTTGAAGTCTACAAGGCCGCTGAGGCCGGCGAAAAGATTGCCAAGGACATCTTTGACTATACAGGCGAAATCCTCGGAGCTGCGTGCGCCAACTACGCCCTCTTCAACGCCCCCGAGGCCATCGTTTTCTTCGGCGGACTGACAAAAGCCGGACATTGGATTATGGATCCCATCCAGAAAGCCTTTGACGAGAACTCACTCTTTACCTACAAAGGAAAGTGCAAACTCCTCGTCAGCACCCTGAACGGTAGCGAAGCCGCTGTACTCGGAGCAAGTGCTTTGGGTTGGGAATAATCTGAATATTCAGCCATACATAATCCTTTGGCT
>JAFSQD010000092.1 GCA_017446765.1 Alloprevotella sp. | reverse complement strand
GCCCGAGGCTCAGATGGCGGCAGCGGAAACTACCCTTTTCTTTTGTCAGAGATGTTTTCATGAGTTTTTAGTTGTTTAGTAAATTGAGTTTTTAGATTTTGTAATGCTTTCGTAATGGATTCCGAAGGCTTGGGAATAGATTCCGAAGGCTTGGGAATGCATCGCTTAGCCCTCCGTCGGGAAATCTTCCTCGTAGCGGTCGCAGGCGAAGGGGAAGCCGATGCCCTCACACTGCAGACAACGTGCAAAATAGTCGTGCAGCGCGGGCGGGATGGGCTTTTCGCCACGCACGTACTGGTAGTAGTACGTCTTGCCAAGCTCATGGCGCCAACGACGAGTGAGGCGTTTCCAAATGCCTGTGGGCAATTGATCCAGGCATCGGGTGAGCCCGAAACCTATGCGCACGGGGTCTGGCGAGCGAAACATCGGGCAAGCCTCGGTGGCCACGCCTGGATGGAGCGGATTGACGCATTGCAGCAACGGTGCTGCGGCAGAAGCCTCCCTGGCCCAACGGCTGCGGAGGCACGCTTTGGCCTTCGGGCATGCGGCGAGAAGGCACCAATAGCGGGTCTTTGTTTTTAAAGTGTTCATAATAGATAGTTTTTATTTGTGAAACGTATCGTTTTGTGTGATTTGCGATGCAAATATATAAGCTTTGCGCTATATTAAAAAATAAAATCTCTTTATATTTTCCTAAATGTACCATAAAACGACGCTGAAAGAGGCCTTTTCTTCGGCTCTACTGCTACCCACTGCTACCCGCGAAGTGTACGCAAAGTCCTACATATCAACATGTTGCAAAATGCAGGTAGCAGATGTAGCAGTTTTTTTGCGAAAAAAAGTTTTTCCGCAAGCCTTCCCGTTATAGGTTTTTTATCCTACCTTTGGGGCATGAATCATGCAAACGACCTTGAGCGTGCCCGTGCGCTCTACCGCGACGGGCAGGCCGCCATGAAGCGCTCAGCATGGGGTGAAGCCATCTCCCTCTTCCTTCAGTCAGAGGCTCTTGACCCCGACGGACCGGCACGCGAAGCGCGCGAGATGCTTGACGACATCATGGCGTTCTACAACAAGGATATGTATAATCAGTAATTCAACTTTCGGAAGTAGAACTGGGAGTGTCCATTATCTCCCACAAGCGTAGCGAGTTTACTCCCCCTTTTACTCCGAACACTTCAATTATATTTTTGAGCGAAGCGACCCCGAAACCAGACAACCAAACAACCAACATATATATTATGGGAAAAATCAAAGGTGCCGTAGTAGTGGACGAAGGCCGTTGCAAGGGTTGCAACCTTTGTGTTGTGGCCTGCCCCACCCACTGCCTTGCCCTCAGCGTGGGCGAGGTGAACCACCGGGGCTATGCCTTTTGCCGACAGACCGACATGGATGCCTGCATAGGCTGTGCCAGCTGTGCCATTGTGTGCCCCGACGGATGTATCACTGTTTACAAGAAAAGGGAGGAATAAGCTTATGGAAGAAAGAGAAGTTCTCCTCATGAAAGGAAATGAAGCCATCGCCCATGCCGCCATACGCTGCGGTTGCGACGGCTACTTCGGCTACCCCATCACGCCGCAGTCGGAAGTCCTCGAGACACTGGCGGCGGAGAAGCCCTGGGAAACGACAGGCATGGTGGTGGTGCAGGCCGAAAGCGAAACGGCAAGTATCAACATGATCTATGGTGGCGGCGGCTGCGGCAAGCGCGTCATGACGAGCTCCAGCAGTCCCGGCGTGGCCCTGATGCAGGAAGGCCTGGCCTACATGGCAGGTGCCGAGGTGCCGGGCCTCATCGTCAACGTGCAGCGTGGTGGTCCCGGGCTGGGCACCATCCAACCCTCACAGAGCGACTATAACCAAGCCACGCGCGGCGGCGGCAATGGCGACTACCACCTCATCGTCCTCGCCCCCAACTCCGTGCAGGAGATGGCCGACTTTGTGGACATGGCCTTTGAGCTAAGCTTCAAGTACCGCAACCCCGCCATGATACTCTCCGACGGTGTCATCGGACAGATGATGGAGAAAGTCGTACTGCCCCCCTTCAAGCCCCGCCGCACAGAGGAGGAGATTGCCAAGGAATGCCCATGGGCAGCCACCGGACACGGCCTGAAGAGCCGGCAACCCAACGTCATCACCAGCCTGGAGCTCCAGAGCGAAGTGATGGAGCAACGCAACCTCCACCTGCAACGCAAATACAAGGAGATACAGGAAAAGGAAGTGCGCTATGAGGCACAGCATTGCGAAGATGCCGACTATGTGATCGTGGCCTTCGGCTCGGCCAGCCGCATCTCGCAGAAAGCCATGGACATGATGCGCGAACGAGGCGAGAAGGTAGGCCTCTTCCGCCCCATCACCCTGTGGCCCTTCCCCGAGAAGGAGATTCACGAGCTGGCCAGCCACGTCAAGGGAATCCTCGTGGTGGAAATCAATGCCGGCATGATGGTCTACGACGTGCGTGCCGCCGCCAAGTACTCCGTACCCATCGAGCAGTTTGGCCGCCTGGGCGGCATCGTGCCCGACCCCGACGAAATCATCGAGGCGATGGAGAAGCTCAAGAAGTGACAAGTGACGAGTATGACCCGCGAAGAACAAGACTTCCTGGAACGCCTGAACAACCCCCAACGGGAGGCTGAGCACGACAAGACGGCAGAAAAAGAACGCCGCCTGCTCTTCCTGCGCAACCTGCTGAACGGCATCTTCATCCTCATGGCCTGCGTGGCGATGGGGCTCATCGCCTACAGCTGGTTCCGCCCCACCCCGACACTGCGCCTATACGGCATCGGCATCGGCATCGCAGCCGTACTGCTGAAGATGGTGGAAGCCACCATGCGCATGACCACCATGCTGCAGAAGCCCAAGGGATTGCGGGGAAGGCGATGAGTGACTTCCGAAACTTAAACAAGAATTGTTAAAGGTAAAAACCGAAATGACACGAGAAGAAATCATACAACCTGAGAATCTGGTCTATAAAAAGCCGGAACTCATGAACGAGGTGCCCATGCACTACTGCCCCGGCTGCTCCCACGGCGTCGTCCACAAACTCGTGGCCGAGGTGATAGCCGAAATGGGCATGGAGGAAAAGACCATCGGCGTAAGCCCCGTGGGATGCGCCGTCTTTGCCTACCGCTACATCGACATCGACTGGCAGGAAGCCGCCCACGGACGTGCTCCCGCCGTGGCCACGGCATGCAAGCGCCTATGGCCCGACCGCCTCGTCTTCACCTATCAGGGCGACGGCGACCTGGCGTGCATCGGCACGGCCGAAACCATCCACGCCCTCAACCGTGGTGAAAACATCACCATCATCTTCATCAACAACGCTATCTACGGCATGACGGGCGGGCAGATGGCTCCCACGACACTCGTAGGCATGAAGACCGCCACCTGCCCCTATGGACGCGACCCCCAGATTCACGGCTACCCCCTGAAGATGACAGAGATTGCCGCACAGCTGGAAGGCACGGCCTACGTGACGCGACAGAGCGTGCACAGCGTGGCAGCCATACGCAAGTGCAAGGCAGCCATACGCAAGGCGTTTGAAAACTCCATGGCCGGCAAGGGCTCAAACCTCATCGAGGTCGTCAGCACCTGCAACTCGGGCTGGAAGATGACGCCCGTCAAGGCAAACGAATGGATGGAAGAACACATGTTCGACTACTACCACATCGGCGACTTAAAAGACAGCAGCAAACTATGAAAGAAGAAATTATCATCAGCGGCTTCGGCGGACAGGGCGTGCTCTCCATGGGAAAAATCCTGGCCTACGCCGGACTTATGGAAGGCAAAGAGGTGACGTGGATGCCGGCCTACGGGCCCGAGCAGCGCGGCGGCACGGCCAACGTGACTGTCATCGTCTCGGACGAGAAGATTTCCTCGCCCATCCTCAGCCAGTACGACACGGCCATTCTCCTCAACCAGCCCTCGCTGGACAAATTCCAGCCCAAGGTGAAGGCGGGAGGCACCATCATCTACGACAGTTTCGGCATCCTTGAGCGTCCTACACGCTCGGACCTTCACATCTTTGAAATCGACGCCATGAACACTGCGGCCGAAATGAAGATGATGAAGACGTTCAACATGATGATACTGGGCGGATTCCTCAAACTCCACCCCATCGTCAGCATCGAGAGTGTCATGAAAGCCCTCAAGAAGTCTCTGCCCGAGCGCCACTGGAACCTCCTGCCCATGAACGAGGAGGCCATACGCAAAGGCATGGACATCATCAAGGCCATCTGAAGGACAGACAAATTCATCATTTCACACCCTTTTTACTATAAAAACGACTATGGCAAGCAGAAGGAACCTGAAAAAAGCAGTAAAGAATGTGTGCGGCGAACTCTTTGCCGACTGTGTAGCACTCTGCATGGTGGAACAAGGCGACAGCGAGACGCTCAAAGGCCTCATGGCCGAAGTGGCAGCCCTCTACGCCGACGCCACATGCCGCATCAGCCACGTTGAGCCCGGCATGGAAGCCCGAAAATACTTCAAGGCGCTACGTGCCGACTTCACCGAGAAGGCAAATGCCCTCTCCGATGCTATCGTGAAGGCGTAAGTACACGTCCGAAAAGGAGAAAGACCCGCTACGGGAGTTTGCGTGAAAGACGCACTCCCGTAGCGGGTCTCCCTTTGTACATTCGCTAATCCCCCAGGGAAATGTTTCGGGGGATTATGCTCCGTTTTCCATTCTCTACACTTTCCAGTCGTCCAGCGTGGCGCAAACCTTCAGGAGATGTTCCTTGCGGCTTCCGATACGCACCTCAAAGAGGCGGCGGCATTCGTCAATGACTTCCTGTGGAAAGCTGTCGCTCAGCGATAGCCAGCTGAAGTTTCGCACACAGGAGACAGCCTCGATCTGCTCCTTGCGGTGGGCGATGAGTTCCGGCGTCTCGCCCTCAAAGTAGTAGCCGATGCCACGTTCCCAGAGCTCTTGGCCGAGCGACTTCGGCATGCCGATGATTTTCTCGTAGTCGCCCACGAGGGTGACCATGGCCGAATAGGCATGTGCAAGGTCAAGGATAGGATGTCCGTAGCCTATCTCCCCCATGTCGATGAGCATCAGCTCGTCGCCCTGCATCATGGCATTCTTCGTCTGCAGGTCAAGGTGGAGCAGGCGGTCGCCCTCAGGCACAGCATGGAGAATCTCAAGCATGAGGT
>JAFSQD010000091.1 GCA_017446765.1 Alloprevotella sp. | reverse complement strand
ATAGTGCATAATATGAATTATAGGAAGTTGGACCTCAAAATTAGCGTTTTACAATCTCGCTAAGTTTCTTTCCATCAGAATCTTTCCAATCATCCCAACCATTGCTTGGCCGCCCAAGGACAAAGCCAGATGCACCGCTTGGACTTTCAAATGAAACATCGTGGAGAAGGATTATTTTTCCTTTGTCTTTCTTACAATGTTCCTTAATGAATAGGTCGCGCGAGGCTATAGATTTAAAACTATTGACCACTTCCGTTGCCAGTAAGCTACCTTCCATGAGTATAAATTTTCCTTCTTTCTCATCATAGAAACCTGTACCTTGTGCAGGGCGATCAGAGGACTTTACAAAGAACATATGCTCAGAATGAGTTTCTTTCTTTGCTATCTCAAAAATATAGCATCCGAAAAACCTACACAGCAACTGAATGTCCCGGAAGAATACCTCCATATCATTGACTCGGTAAGGAGCAATGTTTGGCTTTTTAGGGTTAGACCCATTTAGAAGCTCATACGATCCAGCATTTTGAGCTGCATCAATGCCAAGATATTCCAGATATTTTACATCATCGCCATATATTTTGTGATTATCAGAAATAAACACCAAGGCGGTGTTCCAAAAGTCTTTCTTTTGGACGTGGTCGTTCTTGCGATTAGCAAAGTCTGTTGTTTGACCGATGTAAGCTTGTGGCTTTGGAGAATCTGGAGAACCAAGCAGAATATAGAAGGCTGGTTGGCCAGAGATATCATTGATAGTATTGGCCAGTGTGATCTCTTCACGAGGTATTACATATAGGTGGCATGTGGAATTAGCACCCATATAGATATTCCTTGCTCCATCGAGTTTGCCATCAAGGAGCTCGGTGTGTATGGTGAAAGTATTCTTGGTCTTCATGATTTTCTATCTATTCTAATGAGTTCTGTATAATCTATATCAAGCAGATTAGAAATCCGCTCTATCGTTTCCAATGAAGGCTGTGAAGAATTGGTGCACCATTTTGACACAGTGGTTGGTGCGCAACCTAATTGTTCCGCCAGCCATTTGTTTGTTTTCTTTTTCTCGGCCAAAATCACTTTTAAGCGATTTAAATCTTTTGCTTCTTCCATGCTTATTATAATTATTCTGGTGCAAAGTTAGCAAGTATTTCTCGAAGACGATTACATTTCAAGGAAAAAGATATAAATATATATGGTTTTAGTGAATAATTTTCACTTCGAAGGGCATATAGAGGTCACCAGTTGTAACTGATAAATCATAGTGATATGCACATATACAAATATGGGGTATTCTAGCTTTGTATTCGTTCATTGAAACGAATACAAAGCTTTATTTAGCAGTTCAAACTGCCGAAATGATGGTGTTTAATCGTATTGATTTGCGATTAAAGTCATTGATTGACTGCCTGCAATAATCTTTTCATTATTGTTATAAGAATCAACAATTCATCTCTGATTTGAGCCTTTCTGGTGGGGAATACGTGACTCACTTTGCACGGACCCTTGCAGATGTGGGGAAAATTTGAGAAAAGAAGAATCGCTAAACCACTAAAAGCAAGAGGTTTAGCGATTGCTGTCGAGTTAAACTCGTACCCAGAGCCGGGGTCGAACCGGCACGGGTTGCCCCACTGGTGTTTGAGACCAGCGCGTCTACCGATTCCGCCATCTGGGCTTAGTTTTGCGGCGCAAAAGTAACGAATGGGGCGTGAAGTGCAAAGTGTTGAGCCATTTTTTTTCTTATGTGGGCCTCGCTGCGGGGGATATTTCGTACTTTTGCGGGCAAATTGTAAGAATCTGTAGCATGGTACTTAACTACATTTGGATAGTTTTTTTCCTCGTCGCCTTCGTGGTGGCAATGGTAAAACTGGTGTGCTTCGGCGACGTCGAGGTGTTTCCGGCCATTATGAACTCCACTTTCGACACATCAAAGACGGCGTTTGAGATTTCGCTGGGCCTGACAGGCGTGCTCTCATTGTGGCTTGGCGTGATGAAAGTTGGCGAGAAGGGTGGCGTTGTCAATGTGTTGGCACGGGGGCTGACGCCGTTATTCTCAAAGCTGTTTCCCGACATACCGAAAGGGCATCCCGTCTATGGCAACATCTTTATGAACATTGCCGCCAACATGCTTGGCCTTGATAATGCTGCCACGCCCTTGGGCCTGAAGGCCATGGAAGGCCTTCAAGAGCTGAACCAGAAGAAGGACACGGCCTCTAACCCCATGATTATGTTCCTCGTGCTCAACACAAGCGGGCTGACACTTATCCCCATTTCGGTGATGACATATCGCTTCCAGCAAGGTGCGGCACAGCCTACCGACGTCTTTGTGCCGATACTCATCGCGACGTTCGTGGCCACGCTGGCGGGCATCGTGGTGACCTGTATCTACCAGCGCATCAACCTTCTTTCGGGCACGTTGCTGCTCACGCTGGGCGGGGCATCGCTTCTCGTAGCTGCCGCGTGCTGGGGTTTCAGCCAGATGGATGCCGACACCATGAACCTTGTGGCCTCTACGTCTGCCAACGTTATCCTGTTCACCATCATCATCATCTTTATTCTTGTGGGCATGCGCAAGAAAGTGAATGTCTACGACACTTTTGTGGAAGGGGCGAAGGAAGGCTTTGACACGGCGGTGCGCATCATTCCCTACCTCGTTGCGATACTTGTTTCCATCGGTGTGTTCCGCGCAGCAGGGGCTATGGACTGGCTCATCGAGGGCATCGGTTGGCTGGTTGCGCAAGTTGGAGCAGCGACAGACTGGGTGGCTGCATTGCCTACCGCGCTGATGAAGCCTCTGAGTGGCAGTGGTGCCCGCGGCATGATGGTGGATGCCATGCAGACGTATGGCGCGGACTCGTTTGTGGGACGTCTGGCCTGCATTTTCCAGGGGTCTACGGACACGACGTTCTACATCCTGGCCGTCTACTTCGGTTCGGTGGGCATCCGCAAGACGCGCCACGCCGTGACCTGCGGTCTCTTGGCCGATCTGGCAGGCATCCTCGCCGCCATCGGTGTCTGCTATCTGTTTTTTGCATAAGTGGAAAGAATCATGGCAAACCTCAATACGCTATTTAAAGACACTGCCATCTACGGGCTCTCAAGTATCGTGGGCAGGTTTCTCAACTACCTCCTCGTACCGCTTTATTCTTATAAGCTGGCGGCGGCAAGCGGCGACTATGGTGTCGTGACAAACGTCTACAGCTACACAGCTTTGCTCCTTGTCATCCTGACCTTCGGCATGGAGACCAGCTTTTTCCGCTTTGTCAACAAGGAGGAGGAGAATCCGCTCCGCGTGTACACGACGACGCTGATTGCCGTGCTGACCGTGAGTGCAGTCTTCGTCATGGCCGTGCTTTGCTGCCTGCCCGAGGTGGCAGGGTGGATGGGATATGGCGACACGCCCCAGTATATAGGCATAATGGCCGTAGTCGTGGCGCTCGATGCCTTCCAAAGCATCCCCTTTGCCTACCTGCGCTATCAGAAAAAGCCTGTCAAGTTTGCCGCTCTGAAACTGTTGTTCATCGCACTGAACACCCTGCTCAACCTGGGTTACTTCCTTCTCGTGGACGAGCCCGACGTGGGCTATGTGTTCTATTTCAACCTTGCCTGCACGGCCTTCATCACGCTCTTCTTCTACCGCGAACTGACGGGCTTCCGCTGGACCTTGGACAAAGCTTTGCTGCGTCGCATGCTGCGCTATGCCTGGCCTTTGCTCATCCTGGGCGTTGCCGGCATCCTCAACCAGACTGCGGACAAGATACTCTATCCGCTCGTGCGCGGCGGTCTGGAGGGAAAAGTGGAACTGGGCATCTACGGAGCCTGCGTCAAGGTGGCCATGATCATGGCCTTGATCACCCAGGCATTCCGCTATGCCTACGAGCCCTTCGTCTTTGCCGGCAACAAGGAGAAGGACAGTCGCGAGACCTATGCGCGCGCCATGAAGTACTTCCTCATCTTCACGCTACTGGCCTTCCTCGTAGTCGTGGGCTACATGGACGTGCTTAAGTTTCTCATTGGCGAGGACTACCGTGAGGGACTCCGCGTGGTACCCATCGTGATGGTAGCCGAGATCATGATGGGTGTCTACTTCAACCTTTCCTTCTGGTACAAGCTGACCGACCGCACCATCTGGGGCGCGGTGTTCTCAGGCATCGGCTGCGCCGTACTCATCACCGTCAACGTCATCTTCATTCCCCACTACCACTACATGGCATGTGCATGGGCCGGCGTAGCGGGTTACGGCACGGCCATGGTGCTCTCCTATGTCGTAGGCCAGCACTACTACCCCATCCGCTATCCCTTGAAGGACATCGCGGCCTACGTGGCCATCACTGCCCTTTTCTTCACCTTCATGCAGCTTGTGCCTTCTGATTGGCCGCTATGGGTGCGCCTCGGCCTCAACACGATGCTTATCCTGGCTTTTGTAGGTCATGTTGCCTACCACGACTTCCCGCTCCGCAACCTTCCCGTTGTGGGTAAATACTTCAGACGATGACGCCACAGACCTTCACCCTGCCCAACGGCCTTCGCATCGTGTGGCAGCACAAGGCTTCGCCCGTAGTCTATTGCGGCTACGTCATTGCTGCCGGCACACGCCACGAGGAACCCAAAGACCTGGGAATGGCTCACTTCCTGGAGCACATGAGCTTCAAGGGAACAGAGCGTCGGCGTGCCTACCACATCAACAACTACCTGGAACGCGTGGGCGGCGACCTCAACGCCTTTACCAACAAGCTTGAGACCGTCTACCATGCCACGGTGCTGAAAAAGGACTTCGCACGTGCGGCCGACATCCTGACCGACATTGTCTTCCACAGCCAGTATCCCCAGCACGAGATAGAGCGCGAGGTGGAAGTCATCTGCGACGAGATTGACAGCTACAAGGACTCTCCCTCGGAACTCATCTTCGACGAGTTTGAAGCCATGCTATTCGAAGGGCACCCCCTGGGGCGCGACGTCCTGGGCTCGAAGCGGCGCCTTCGCGAATACAGCACGTCGGATGCCCGCCGCTTTGCCGAGCGATACTACCGTGCCCCCCTTGCCACCTTCTTTGTCTATGGCGACGTCAGCTTCGCGAGCGTCAAGCGGTACGTCCAGCGTCTCACGGCCGACCTCGACGGCAGTCCCGTCTGCCTCACGCCGCAGCCTCTGCCTCCCTACCGCCCGCAGGAACGCACCGTACATCGCGAGACCCACCAGGCGCACGTCATGCTCGGAGCCCGTGCCGTGGGCGGGAGGGACGAACGCCGCTTTGCCCTCAGCCTGCTCAACAACATCCTGGGTGGCCCCGGCATGAACTCGCGTCTCACGGCCAGCCTGCGCGAACGGGCAGGCCTTGTCTACACCGTCGATTCCTACCTCTTTGCCTACCCCGATACGGGCGTATGGGAAGTCTACTTCGGATGCGACAAGAAGGACGTGGCACGCTGCCTGCGCATGGTTCGCCGCGAGATTGAGCGCCTCATCGAAAAGCCCCTCTCGGCCGCTGCCCTTGCCGCTGCCAAGAAACAGCTTGTCGGGCAGATGGGCATCGGTGCCGACAACAATGAAAACTATGCCTTGACACTCGGGAAGACCTTTGCCCACTTTGGCGTGGTCTACGATCCCGAGGAGACAGCCCGCCGCATCAATGCCCTCACGGCGGAAGACTTGCAACGGGCGGCTGCCGAGTTTTTCTCCCCTTCACGCCTGACGACACTCGTGTACTGCTGAATCATGCCACTCCAGGAACTTTAAATCCTCCACACATGACCCCTCCCCACCCTCTCGACACCTTCCGCTACTGCCCACGCTGTGGCTCGGCGCAGTTTGAGGTGTACGACTTGCGAGCAAAGCGCTGTGCCGCATGCGGATTCACGTTCTATGCCAACGCCGCCACGTCCACCGTAGCCGTCATCATCAACCGTCGCGGGGAAATCCTCGCCACACGCCGTGCCTTCGAGCCTGCCAAGGGGACGCTCGACCTCCCTGGTGGCTTCGTTGACCCCGGCGAGACCGCCCACGAGGGCGTCGTGCGTGAGGTGCGCGAGGAACTTGGCGTCCGAGCTCGTGCCGGCGAATTGCTCTTCTCGCTGCCCAACGCCTACCCATACAGCGGCCACACGGTCCACACGTGCGACCTCTTCTTCCGCGTCCACATCGACGAGGACGCCGCTCTCCGTGCCCACGACGATGCCTCGGAAACCCTCTGGATTCCCCTCCACGAGGTGCGCCCCGAGCTGTTTGGCCTGACGTCTATCCGCCTGGGTGTGGAGAAGATACTCCGTATGTTTTGAAAAAGCTTCGCGCTGCGAAGCCGTTTTCCCCTCCCCAGTCTGCACGTATGTGGCCGGAAGTCGCTATCTTTGCACCCATCACACGAACCAACATATAGGATATCAGCATAATGAAAGGTAAAGTGGATGCCCTCCTGGGTATAGTCTTCGGCGACGAAGGTAAAGGAAAAGTCGTCGACTTCTTCACGCCCCGCTATGACGTGGTGGCGCGTTTCGCCGGTGGTCCCAATGCCGGCCACACCATCATCTTCGGCGGACAGAAGTTTGTCCTTCGCTCCATCCCCTCGGGCATATTCAACGAAAATGCCATCAACATCATCGGCAACGGATGCGTCATTGCCCCCGACCTCTTCATGCAGGAGGCACAGGAGCTGGAAGCGGCAGGCTACACGCTGACCCAGCGTCTCCACATCAGCCGCCGTGCCCACCTCATCCTGCCCACCCACCGCGTGCTCGACCGCGCCTACGAAGCCGCCAAGGGCAAGGACCGCGTGGGCACCACGGGCAAGGGCATCGGCCCCACCTACAGCGACAAGGCTGCCCGCGTGGGACTGCGCGTAGGCGACATCCTGGACAACTTCGAGGAAAAATATGCCCGTCTGAAGGCACGCCACGAACAGATACTCCGCGACCTCCACTTCACCGACTACGACATCCGCGAGGAGGAAGCCCGATGGATGGAGGGCGTGGCCTACATGCGCCGTTTCCCGCTGAAGGACACCGAGATAGAAATCAACGAGATGCTCGATGCAGGGCGTTCCGTACTGGCCGAAGGCGCACAGGGCTCCCTGCTCGACATTGACCACGGCACCTATCCCTTCGTCTCCTCCTCGTCCACGACGATAGGCGGTGTCTGCACCGGCCTGGGTGTAGCTCCCAGCCGCATAGGCCGCGTATTTGGCATCTTCAAGGCCTACAGCACGCGCGTCGGTGCCGGCCCATTCCCCGTAGAGTTGTTCGACGCCACCGGCGACCGCATCCGCGACATTGGCCACGAGTATGGGGCCGTGACGGGACGCAACCGCCGCTGCGGATGGATAGACCTCGTAGCCCTGCGCTATGCCATCACCATCAACGGCGTGACGGACCTCGTCATGATGAAGAGCGACGTGCTTGACACGTTTGAGACCATTCGCGTCTGCACGGCCTACAAGAAAGGCGACGACGTCCTCTGTCACATGCCCTACGACACTGCCGGATGGGAAGCCGTCTACGAGGACGTGCCTGGCTGGAAGACTTCCTTGTCGGCCGTACGCAGCGAGAAGGACTTCCCCAAGGCCTTTGCAGACTACATCGCCTACCTCGAGAAAGCCCTCGACGCGCCCATCCGTATCGTCAGTGTGGGCCCCGACCGCGAAGAAACCGTCATGAGGGAATAGGCTCATGCGCATCGTTTCCCTTATTCTCCTACTTCTATTTTCAGCCGCGCTGGCTTCAGCACAGCGCCCCGCGCGCTTCGTGCTCTCGGACAGCGTTGTACTCTTTGATGTAGGTAGCGCCCCCGACCCCCTGCCATCACTCATCTACATGACGGACAGCGAGGGCGTCTACGTATGCCGCCACGTCAACTCTTTCGCGCGCATTCACCCCTCCCCTGCCCTCAGTTTCTCCATCGACCAGATTGTCTCTCCCCTTGGCGGCATAAAGCTTCGCATCGGCGAAGTAAGTCCCCAGGGGGCGGAAGTCATGCTCCGCATACGCCCTCCCCGCACAGCCTATGCGCTCTTCCTCAACGGCCGTGAGGCTCGTTTCCCCTTGCGCGGCGGATACATCGAAGTGCACCGCACGTGGGGTCCGCAGGACGAAATCTGGATTGACACAAACCGCGCCTCCACCTCCTCCGCTGAAGAAGCGGAAGAATAGCACTTCCCATACCCTCCCCTCCCCCCATGTCACGCCTCCTTCGCCACAAGGACCTCCTGCGTCAGGAATATGAATACGAGAAAGAACAGTTTCGCCGCGAGGCGGAACTGCTTGGCGTCAATCGCAAGGTGCAGCGTGGCGAATGCTGGTACCCCGTCACGGTGGGACGCTCCTACTACAACTCGCTCGACCGCCTCGTAGTCGAGGTGTCGCGCCCTCCGCAGACCGACGACGACGAAACACCCCACAACTTCGAGTACGGCCGCACCGTCATCTTCTTCGAACAGGACGGCAGCGGCGGTCTCCACTATGCCCCGTTCACGGCGACGGTGAGCTTCGTGGAGGGCGACACGATGACAGTCATCCTGCCCGATGAGAAATCGCTCGCGGCGCTCCACGCCATGGAGCTCCTCGGTGTGCAACTGCATTTCGACGAGACGACCTACCGCCTCATGTTCGAAGCCCTCGACGCCGTCATCACCGCCCGCGACAACCGGCTGGCGGAGTTGCGCGATTGCGTGCAAGCCAAGCCACCACAGGCAGCCCCACGCACCTTTGCAGCCCCCTCGATGCCCTGGCTGAACGATTCGCAGCAAGAGGCCGTGCGCGACATCATTGCGTGCCGCGACATGCTCGTGGTACACGGGCCTCCGGGGACGGGAAAGACCACGACGCTCGTGGAGGCCGTATCGGAAGTGCTCCGGCGCGAGACGCAAGTGATGGTGTGTGCGCAGAGCAACACGGCCGTGGACTGGATCTCCGAGCAGCTTGCCGCACGCGGCATCCCCCTCCTGCGCATCGGCAACCCCACGCGTGTCACACCTGCCATGTTGGCCCATACTTACGAGCGACGCTTCGAGGACCACCCCGACTACCCTGCCCTCTGGCAGGTGCGCCGC
The DNA here is from genome assembly GCA_017446765.1 of Alloprevotella sp. Lineage (GTDB taxonomy): Bacteria > Bacteroidota > Bacteroidia > Bacteroidales > Bacteroidaceae > Alloprevotella. The sequence goes on along the minus strand of JAFSQD010000091.1, from coordinate 21,705 downwards.
ACCCTGCGCCAACTGCGCTCCACCCCACGCGGCAGCCGCCCCCAAAACTTCCACCAGAAGATGGCACGCCTGCGCGAACGTGCCGACGAGATGGAGCTTCGCATACGCCAGGAGCTCTTCGACCAGACGCGCGTCTTTGCCTGCACGCTGGCCGGAAGTGCCAATCCCCTGCTCATGGGCATGCACTTCCACACGCTCTTCATCGACGAAGCCGCGCAGGCCCTGGAGGCTGCCTGCTGGATTGCCATACGCAAGGCCGACCGCTTCGTGCTGGCTGGCGACCACTGCCAACTGCCACCCACCATCAAGAGTCCTGCGGCCCTACGGGGCGGCCTGGGGCGCACGCTGATGGAAGTGCTGGCAGAACAACGCCCCGACGTGGTGCGCCTCCTGCGCGTGCAGTACCGCATGAACGAACGCCTCATGCGCTTTTCGAGCGAATGGTTCTACGACGGCCGCCTCGTAGCGGCACCGGAAGTGCGCACGCGCAGTCTGCTCGACCTCGTGGACGAGCCCCTCGTCTGGGTGGACACCAGCCATAGCGAGGCCGAGACGGAAGAGGCCATGGAGCAACAACCAGCCCGCAGCCACGGTCGCGTCAATCCCGTCGAGGCACGCCTCACGATGCAGGCCCTGCGCGACTACGTCGCTCACATCGGCCTGAGGCGCCTGATGGACGAGCGCGTCGACATAGGCATCATCTCCCCCTACAGGGCACAGGTGTCCCTGCTGCGTCAGCTCCTCAAGCGCGACGAGGTGCTCAAGCCCCTGCGCCGGCAAATCACCATATCGACCGTCGATGCCTTTCAGGGGCAGGAACGCGACGTCATCGTGCTCTCCCTCGTGCGCGCCAACGAGGCCGGACAGATAGGTTTCCTCCGCGACCTGCGCCGCACCAACGTGGCCATCACGCGCGCACGTTATAAGCTCATTGTGCTGGGAGCGGCCGACACGCTGTGCCGCCACACCTTCTACCGCCGCCTCTACGAAGCATGCCGGCAGACCATGGCCGTGGAATAAGACTGCAAAAGCCGTTTTGAAGATATAGGACATCTCTGCCAAAGATATAGGACATCTTCATCAAAGATATAGGACATCTTCATCAAAGATATAGGACATCTTCGGCAAAGATATAGGACATCGCAAAACAAGGTGCCCATGCTTTCAGTGGCATGGGCACCTTGTTGTTCATTATGAGGCAGTTTGCCGTCTATTCCGGATCGGCTTCGGTGTCGTTGTCCGTATCGGGGTCGGCCTCCGTGTCGGGCATGGTCTCCGTGTCCGTGTCGGGCATGGCCTCAGCCTCTTCTTCTGTGTCGGGCACGGCCTCTTCCACTTCCTCCACATCGGCTTCGGTGTCACTTTCGGGCTCGGCGTCCACGTCGGCATCCTCGAAGCTCTCCACGTCGGCGTCGGCATCGCCGTTTTCCGGCAGCAAGGGGTTCTTCATTTCCTCTGCGTCCTCGGCCGTCTTCTGGGCGTCGGTAGCGGTGGCGGCATTTTCGGATGCCTTGTCGTCCTTCGTCGGGAGGGGGTAGATGTGGGGAGTCTCGTCCTCGTATTGCTGCTCGGAGGGCGGAGCGTCGTCAAGGGGGAGGTTCGGGTTGAGCTTCATGGGCGCGAAAGTCTTGTCGAAGAAGGCCTCGTAGTCCTCAAAGCTATACTGTTTGCCAAGGAGGCTCATGTTGTGCTCGGAGATGAGGAGTGTGCGTGCGTGCTGCAGCTGTCGGGATATTTCGGGACGGGCACAGAGTTCCTGCGCATAGGCATGTGCCTCGTCGTAGCTGCGAAATCCGCGTATGCGGAACTGCGTCAGCCCCCCCGGGTCGGTGATTTTCTCCATGTCGAAGCTGCGCACGTAGAATCCCGTGAAGTTGAAGTGGGCAATGTCGTAGAGCAGGCGGTTGTCGTCAAGGGAATCCTTCGGGTAGGCGATGAGCAGGACAAAGCGGGTGTCGCGGTCGGGCAGGAGGATGCGAGCCGTGCTGTCGCCGGCTGCCACCGAGTCGGCCATCGCACTGCGGCGGTCCCATATCGAGCCCGGATTGAGCGAGCCGCCGGCAAAGCTGCGTCCGTCGTCAAGGCCTTTCACGATGAGTCCGGCCAGCGTGGCCACGTCGCCTGCCGTGTGGTCCTTCGCCAGGGTGCGGAGTTCCTCGCCCACCTCCTTGTCCTCAGCACGACCTATGCGCGAGAGGGCATGCAGCAGGATAAACCGCGGGCGGTTGAGCCCTTGCGGGTAGTGCTGGGTGGAATACTGGAAGTTGGTCTCCACGCTCTCGGCGTCGTGTCGCAGGTAGGCGTCGTAGGTGGCGGCATAGAGGGAATCCTCGAGGGCACGCGCAAAACGTGCGTTGACAAAATAGTCGGGGTCGAGGGCACGCTTTGTCGTCGTGCTGTCGGGAAACTCGGCCGCCATGAGGTCGCGCATGCGGTCGGCATCGGAAGGCCGGTGCCAGCGCGAATAGAGCAGGAAGAGCTGATAGAGCGCGTCCTGACGGTTCTCGTAGGTGGGATAGTGGTTGACGAGTCGCTTCAGGGTGCCTTCGGCCAGGGGGAAGTCCTCGAGTTCGTCCTTTTCGATGATGCCGGCGTTGTAGAGTCCGTCCATGATGATGAGGTCCGAGGCGTCGCGCTGCTCCTGCGTAAAAGGTATTTGCTTCAGGTAGTAGGCTCGCTTGTGGGGGTCGTTTTCCTCCGAGAGCACGCTGTCAGCCTGCACCTCCTCTTCGGCCATGGCAATGCTGTCCTGTGCGGATGCGATACTGTCTTCGGCCTCGTAGTCGTAGGCAGCGTCGTCGGCCGCAGTCTGAAGCACGGTCTTGTTGCTGCGTCGCCAGTTGTCCTCATTCTTGCGGTTGCCCCATCGTTTTCGGAAGTCCTCCTTGCCCTGGGTCACGAGCATCGGGTCGTAGAAGTACCACGTCTGCTCCTGGTTGTTGCCCATCTGTCCGGGGCGGCGCTTGGCCGTGACGTCTTCGACGCCCGTCGCCTCGTCACCCAGTCCGAGCTCGCTGGCACGGGCTCGTGCGATGGAGTCCTTGCGGAGTTTCTCTTCCTCCTTCTCCTTTTTCTTGAGTGCTTCGATGACGCGGTCGATGGCGGCATTACGTTCTTCCTCGGTCATGCGCGAAAGGGCCTGGAGGCTGTCCTGAAGGTATACGGCCGAGGTATGGGGCACGAGGCGGTCGAGTATTTTCGAACGCCGCATCATTTCGTTGTAGTCCTTGTGTTTCTTGTCCACCAGGCTCAGGGCCTCGCTGTAGCATCCCTGCGCTTTGTCAAATCGTTGTTGCTCCCAGTAGAGTTGCGCCAGCCGCAGCAGGAGGACGCCTTTTTCCACGCCGCTGCGTGTGGCTTTCTCACGCCCCGTCTCGTAGGCTCCGATGGCCGATGCCGTGTCGCCCTGTGCGAGGTGGACGTTTCCAATGGCATAGTACACCTGGTCCAGGTAGTCTTTGTTCTTCTCCTGGCGTGCCATGCGGCGAAGTTGCGTGAGTTGGGATTTCCCTTGTCCGTCGCCCATCACCTCGGTGCGGAGTATGCGGGCATTGAAGGCCATCTGGTAGGGCGGGCTTTGTGCGAGACATTTCGTGAGGGCCTTGTAGGCCTCGCGGTCGTGCCCCAAGTGTTGCTCCACCTGCCCCAGGAGGAAGTAGCGTCGGGCACGCTGTATGCCGCCCTTGCTCTGGCGGGCCGCCGTTCGCAGATAGGGCAAGGCATCCTCGAAGCGTTCCTGCCGCAGGAGGAGGTCGGCCATGGTGGCGGTGCGCTCGCGGCGTATGCGTGAGGTGAGGCTGTCGCGACTCATCTTTGAAAGCACGTCCTCGGCATCGTAGAACCAGTCGAGGCCGGCATAGCAGCGAGCCAGCCACGCGCGTGCTTCGTCGGCCACGCGCGGCTCGGCCTGGTAGAGACGTGTGATGTAGGAAAAGGTCGACGCGGCCTCGAGATAGTCACCTTTCTGGAACTGCGCCTGCCCCATGAGGAGCCAGGCATTCTTCAGAAAGGGGTTGTACTCCTTGCGTGCAAGGTATTGCCTTGCCTTCTCGGTGCGTCGCTTGTCGGGGGAGATTTTCGGTTTTTTCTTGATGGAATGGAGCTGAATGGTCTTCTCGCACTTCGTGACTGCCGTCTCAAACTGGCTCTTTCCCAGGGAGGCCGACTTCTCATTGCCCACCATGAAGAAGGGGAGACGCTCGGTAAAGTTGTCGCTGACACCCTTTTCCTTACTCTCCATGCCCTGCTTGTAGGCCTCGCTGCCATTGAAGTAGGTGTTGTAGCGTGCCGTGAACGACTGCCACGCACGGCTTCGCGCCGTGTTCTCCTTCGGGGAACAGGCACTGAGCAGGAGCAGCACGGCTGCCAACAGTATGTAGTGCGCACGGCGGGGCATCATAGTAATATAAACTGACTTTTCCTTGTTTTATTGTGTGGCAGCTGCGGCTTCGCCTTCATCGATGAGCATGAAGGCCTCGTCGCGCAGGGCCTCAGGAAGGTTGATGCCGCGCTGGCTGAGCGATCGCAGCCAGCCGTGCACCTCGTCGGGACGCATGGTGGTGAGCACTTCCTCGAACTCCTCCACCTCGGCATCGCCGTAGAGGTCGGCAGGACGTCCGCGAAAGCGGTCGAGTTCTTCGTCGTCGTAGTATTCAGGTTCGGCCTCCAACAGTTCGTCGTCACAGGGAAGCGTACACAGGCCGGTCAGTGAGCAGGACATAGTAAGAAACGTGTTTCAAGGTTCTGTTTGCGCAAAGGATGCCCGTCAGCCGTGCTTTGCCATGGGCAAGATGCGCGAGAACTCCCTCCAGAAGTTGGGATAGGACTTTGTGACCACCTCGGGATGTTCTATTGTCAGCCCGGGAAAAAGGACGGCAGCGGGCGCGAAGCTCATCGCCATGCGATGGTCGTCGTAGGTACTTATGGGGACTGGGGCTGCAGGCACCGTGGGGCTTTTCCCGTCGCCCGAGAGGACCAGACCTTCCTCCGCAGTATGCTCCACGCGAAGGCTGACGCCCAGTTTCGACAGCTCGCGAGCGAGAGCGGCCACGCGGTCGGTCTCCTTGATGCGCAGACTTTGCAGGCCGCCCAGTCGGAAGGGATGGGCCATGAGGGCGCAGGTGACGACGAGCGTCTGTGCCAGGTCGGGTTGTCCCGAGAGGTCCAGGTGCAGGGCGCCGGCCGCGACCTTCCCCTTGCTGAGCAGCACGCCGTCGTCGGTGTACTCCGTCTCTACCCCCAAGGGGAGGAAGAAAGCGCTCACGCGGCTGTCACCTTGCAGGCTGTTCTGGCGCAGACCCCGCAGGCGCAAGCGGAAGTCGGCGCAAGGGCTGAGGGCCACGAGTTCATACCAGTAGCTGGCAGCACTCCAGTCGGCCTCCACGCAGTAGGGTGTCGGCAAGCCTACCTGCCATTCTTCCACCATCCGGCGTGTCATGTCGATATAGGGGCGGGACATCACCTCGCCCTCCAGTTCGAGCTTCAGTGCTCCCTCCACGTGGGGAGCTATCATCAGCAAGGCCGAGATGTACTGCGAAGAGACGTTTGCCGGCAGGCGCAATGTGCCCCCGTGCAGCCTGCGCCCCGCAATGCGGAGGGGCGGAAAGCCCTCCTCCTCCACGTAGGCGATGTCGGCGCCCAGCTCGCGCAGGGCGTCCACGAGGATGCCGATGGGGCGTTGCTTCATGCGTGCCGTCCCCGTCAGCGTCCGCGTGCCGGGCGTCATGGCAAAGTAGGCCGTCAGGAAGCGCATGGCCGTGCCGGCGGCACCAATGTCGATGGTATCCGACGCCGAAGCCAACGCCCGCCTCAGCACGCGCGTGTCGTCTGCCTCGCTGAGGTTGCGAAGCTTGCGCTTCTTCGCAGCAAGGGCGTTGAGGATGAGGGCACGATTGGAGATGCTCTTCGACGCCGGAAGGGCTGGCGCAGGGACAGCTTCGCGCCTTGTCAGCCTCTGCCAACAGTATTTCAGGATGGCTTGCAACATGCGGCAAAAGTAATCATCACGGCATGAAAGCCGAAACATTCCACGAAAAAAGGCAGGCTGACGCGCATGGCGCCCACCTGCCAGTCGGTTGTCGTATCCTTAGGGAAAGGACAATTCGTTTAGAGACCCAGGGCCTTGCGGGCAGCGTCGGCACCCTTCTGGGCGGCGTTGTTCACAGCGTCGGCACCCTTCTGGGCGGCATTGTTGATGGCCTCATTGGCCTTTGTCTTACCCTCTTCCACCTTCTGGTTGACGGCTTCCTTTGCCTTCTTCTCCACGTCCTTCGCAGCATCCTCCACGGCCTGCTTGGCAGCTTCGGGTGCGTTCTCGACGGCCTCGGTCACGTTTTCAACGGCTTCGGCTGCCTTCTTGGCGGTCTCGGTGTAGGCATCGGTGCCTGCCTTCTTCGTAGCTTCCACAAAGCTCTCGGCCGTGGCTCCCTCGGCGGTGGCTGCGCCAACGACAGAGTTGAATGCACTCAGGAGGTTACCGGTGCCAGCTGCGTCCTTCACGGCGGCGAGGGCATCCTTCACCGTGGTGTCGCCATTGATGAGGTCCTGCAGGATTTGCGTGTACTGCTTCACGCTTTCTGCGTTGCCGGAAGCCAGAAGCTCCTGAATCTTCACCTGGGCGGCACCCACTGCAGCCTGGAGCTTTGCGGGGTCGCTGGCAGCGTCCTTCAGTTGCTGGAACACAGACTGGGCTGCCACGTTGGCGGCGGTGGTCTCTTCTACGGCTACGGAGTCGGCCGGTGCGGCGTTGTTGTCCGTTTTGTTACCTCCACAGGAGGCGAAGCTGATGGCACATGCGGCCATAGCGATGAAAAGGATTTTTTTCATGTTTTGTTGATTATTGGTTGTTTGTGAAGTTGGTTGTTTGATTATGATTGTAAGTTTAGCGAATCAATTTCTTTCCCTCACAGATAAACACGCCTCGCGAGCCGGGCCAGAGACCACGACGTCCCTGGAGGTCGTAGGCCGCACAATTCTGCGGAGTCACCTGCGGCATCGCCATGCCGGTGTGCAACCAGGCGGCCTCGTCGAAGTCTGGGTCGTAGGCATAGGCCCCGGATGTGATTTCCGAAAGCGTGAAGCGTTTGTAGACGATGTTGTAGCGGAAGGTATTGCCCGTGTCATTCTCCTCATAGAGGAAGCCGAGACTCCCGTCCTGTTGCAGGAACATCTCGGAATAGGCAGAGCTGAGCTGGCTGCAAAGGAAGCGGCCGTCCCAGTTCCAGGCTATGCTGTCGGGCGTGGAGAAGGACTCGCAAGAGGCCATCTCCTTGTAGTAGATACCGACGCCTGCACGGTCTGGCCCGAAAGGAATGGACTGCAAGAGGACATAGACGGGTGCGCCGTCGGCTGTGCGGCGGGCAGGAACGAGCTGGTTAGCCCCATTGCAACCGCAATTAGTGCCGTTGACAAGGATCCCGTGCGTCGCAGCCGAGGAAAGGCTCGGCACGGCCCACCCGCCTTCACCCCGCTCGACGTCGGTATAGGTGAAGATGTTGAACCACCGTCCCTGGAGCGTGCGGCTCGTCATCAGCACGTTGCCTTCGGGGAGCTCGACGCATTTGGGCTCGTTGCCCTTGGGTATGGGGGTGTCGTCGGCACTGCCAAGCACGCGCCACGTGGCACCAAGGTCGTCCGAGAAGAGTACGCGGTTTCCGCCCGGCGTGGCCTCTAAGGGGGCATATATGCGGCGATGCTTTCCCACCTTGACGGTCTTGCTCTGCCACATCTTCCCGCTTCCTATGAAGGCTCCGCGAAGGGGTGGCTGGCTGCAGTGGTCGAAGAGTGAGAGTATGTCCTCCGTGACATCGGCGGGCGGGCTCCACGTCTCGCCGCAGTCGGTGCTGAGAAGGCGGGCGATGTGGCCCGTGTTGTCCCGCGTGCCGGAGCCGAAAGGCACATTTCCGCACACACACATCAGGAGGACGGAGTCGCTTTCCGCATCAGCCACGAGCACGCCGTCGCCAAAGCCGCAGTCCCAGGCACCGCTCACGCCGGTTCCTTCCACAACTACTCGCTCTGCGCCCCACGTTGTCCCGCCGTCTTTCGACAGACGCGCGTGAAGGTCCACACGCCCGTAACCAATGTCATTCTTGCAGATGCGGTAGTCAGTAAGAGCGATGAGATTGCCGTTGCGTGCCTGCACGAGGGCAGGAATGCGGTAGGGATATTCCATGGAGGGCGTTGTCTCAAAGAGCAACCGCGTGAAATGCTCGGGACGTTCGGGGGCGGGACGGAGCACGACCTCAAACTCGCTGACCTCAATCATGGAGTTTGCTGCGTCGGCAAGAAGGAAATAGGTCAGACTGGAATGGCCTGACGTGCCTTCCACCCGCTGCATCTCCGTTCCCACGCTCCGCACAGCTTGCCCTTTCTCGGGCGTGATGTCGACGGTCGTGCCGGCTTGCTGACTGGCAAAGCGGAAGGAATAGCTGTCAATGACATAGTCGGCCGAGGTGGCCAAGGTGTATACTGCCGACCTCGCGGTGCCTGCGGCGATGATGAATTTACCGCCTTGGACGCTCATGTTGTTGGCACTGCTCGTGAGTGTCAGGCGGGGCGGCGCGGAGCTGTATGTCCACACGCCGTTCCATGTGCTGGTGGTTCCCGCCTGAAGACGGGTGAGCACGCCCGTCTGCGCATTGACGGAAACGACGATGGCTCCGTCCCCCTGCGCCCATGTCGGGAGTAGGGAGGACAGAACCATGATGACGGTGAACAGATTTTTCATGACCGAAAAATCAAGGATGTGGAGGCGGGGTCTGGCCGAGAACTGACTTGACATCGCCCTTCGTCAGGCGGCCGAAGTTCTCGCGCATTTCGGTATCGCCGAGCAGGTTTTTCAACTTGTAGTAGTCCATGGCACCCATATTGCCGTCGTTCAGAGCCTTGGCAAGGGCAAGGGGCACCTGGGCTTCGGCGCGTATCACCTCGGCACGGGCTTCCTGCGCCTTTGCCTTCATCTCCTGCTCGGTGGCCACTGCCATGGCGCGACGTTCCTCGGCCTTGGCCTGTGCAATGTTCTTGTCGGCGTTGGCCTGGTCCATCTGGAGGGTGGCACCGATGTTCTTGCCCACGTCAATGTCGGCGATGTCGATGGAAAGAATCTCAAAGGCCGTGCCGGCATCAAGTCCTTTCTTCAGCACCAGTTTGGAGATGCTGTCGGGGTTTTCAAGCACAGACTCGTGGCTGTCGGCCGAACCGATGCTGCTGACGATGCCTTCGCCCACACGGGCAAGGATGGTTTCCTCGCCTGCACCCCCCACGAGTTGCTGGATGTTTGCCCGCACCGTGACGCGTGCCTTGGCGATAAGTTGGATGCCGTTTTTGGCCACGGCGGCCACTGGAGGTGTGTCGATCACCTTCGGATTGACGCTGGTCTGGACGGCTTCGAACACGTCACGCCCGGCCAGGTCTATGGCCGTTGCCTTCTCAAAGGTCAGGTCGATGTTGGCCTTGTTGGCCGAGACGAGAGCATGGACGACGCGCTGCACGTGGCCACCCGTCATGAAGTGGGCCTCCAGGTTGTCGCGCGTGATGTTCTGCAGTCCGGCCTTGTGAGCCTCGATGAGGCTGGGGACGATGATGCCGGGCGGCACGTTGCGGATTCGCATCAGCATCAGCTGGATGAGCGATATGCGCACGCCGCTCACCTGGGCACTGAGCCACAGGAAGAAGGGCACGAAATAGAAAAAGATGGAAAGGCCGGCGATGATGGCAACGGCCAGTACGAATGTGGCAATAGGTAGTCCTTCCATGATGTGGATTGTAGGGTTTGTTAATGGTTATCGGATAAGTTTCCTTCCGTCCTGGATATAGATGCCGCGTGCAGCGTTCACGACACGTCGGCCCTGAAGGTCAAAGACGGCGGAGGCCGAGGATGGGGCGGACGAGACGTTGACGATGCCGACGGTCGTATCCTTCAGGTCGAGGAGCTTGCCTTCGCTACCCACACCTTGCAGGTAGGCAGCATTGAGAGGAACCACCGCCCCTTGCGCCTGGCGGAATCCCAGACGGCCGTCGGCGAAGCCGAGCACGCCGTTCTCGTCGCCGGTGTCAACGGTAATGCCGCGATAGCTTCCCTTGAGATTATTGGCTATCGTGGGGGCTTCCGTAGGCTCGGCATCGGCCACGGCGACCGTGATTGTCCCCGCTGTGTTTTTGCTGAGAAGGAGCAGAGGGGTGCCGGTGCCTACCATACCGCTCCCATAGGCGGTGGCTTTTGCGCCTGCAGTCTCGGCATCGGTCGTCACGGCATAGGCCGTCACGCCCTCGGGCAGGGTGTAGGCAAAAGGCATGTAGGGGGCAGCTGCGGAAAAGTTCTGGCAGTCGGTCATGGGAATGTCCCACTCCGTCACGGCAATGATGTTCCATCCGGATGCGTCGGCTGCGGTAGTCCAGGGGACAAGGCGTCCGTCGCTGGCACAATGCAGGGCGCTGTTTGTACCCGTGGCGTTCTGGCACACCAAGGCGCTGCGTCCCGTGACGTCAGACGTCACGACGTAGCGTCCGGCCAGCGCGGTGTTGGTGACATAGGTGAGCTTCGTCTCGTTGGCACCCGTGCGTCCCACGTAGCGTTCGTATTGCGGGCTATATATATAATATTGTCCTTGGGTCGCGCAGGGCTGGAACACGAACAGCTCGTCCGTGGAGGGCGCAGCATTCGTGTGCGTGGTGAGCGTGGAATTGTCGAGGGCCATGTAGCGCGTATTGCCAGCCGTGTACTCCTTCAGGTTCTTCAGCCGGTAGGGACGTCCCTCCTTCAGGGAGACCGTGGGAAGCCCTGTCTGATAGGTGGCCCAAAGTGCCTCCATGCCTTCCTGCGTAGGTGCCTTATCGAAGGCTTCGCGGTCGGCCTGGAAGCTGCTCAGGTCGGACACCTGGCCCACGATGTTGCCGCCGCCCGGCATGACTTCGGGCACGCGCTCGTTGAGGCTGCTGCGAAGGTATTCGCTGCGGTCGGTGAAGGAAAGGTCGAGCGAATAGGCTCCAGCGGTGATGGTGTCCAGCGAGAGTGCCTTGAAGATGATGTCGTAGCCACCGTTGTAGCCGTTTTCTTCGTAGACAAAGCCCACAAGTCCGTCGTCCATCAGCACCATCGTGGAGTAGCACGACGAGGCTTGCGTCACGCGGAGTCCGTTCTTCCAGTTGGCGGCCATCTTTGCACCGGTGATGAAGTCGGCCGCAGAGGCAAGCTCCTTATAGTAGAATCCTACGTACTGGCGGCTTGTGCTCATCGGCACGGACTGGATGGCCACGTAGAGTTGCTTGCCATCGCTGTTGCGTTTGGCGGGAAGCACGAGGATTTCGCCGTTGCATGCATTGACCATTCCGTTGGCCATCGGAGCCGGCGTGGCCGTGGTGCTCCATGTGCCCTCTGCGGTCTTGGAGTTTGTATAGGTGAACACGTTGACCACGCGTCCGCCGCCTTGGTTTCGGCTGCTGATGACCACGCTGCCGTCGGGAAGCTCTTCAATCTTGCTTTCGTCGGCACCTGTGCTGGCAATGGTGCCCGCACCGCCGAGGACCTTCCATGTCTCGCCGAAGTCGTCAGAGTAGATGACGAAGTCGGCCTGTCCCTTTTCCCCGCGGAAGGGGTGGGCAATGTAGAGACGATAGTGCGAGCCGGCCTTTACGTAGCGGCTCTGCATGATCTTGCCCGATGTCAGGAAAATACCCACGGCCTTTCCCATGACGCTATTGTTGTAGAGGTTGTAGATCTGATAGGTGAGCGAGTCGCCCTTGGTCCAGGATGCGCCGCCGTCGTGACTGCGGAAGCGCACGACGTGCTGCGGGTTGGTATTGGTGGAGGAGAAATAGCCCACGTGTCCGCCCACGGCAATGACAAGCACCTCGTTGGGATCCTCACAGTCGGCCACGATGCTGGGGTCGCCGAAGGCATAGTCCCACTGGTTGCCGGCCGACTTGCTGGCATCGCCGTCGCCGAGGTCGGTGCCTTCTGCACTCCACGTACGCCCATTGTCGGTACTCGTCTTATATCGCAGGTCGATGGGGCCATTGCCAATGTCGGCCTTGCTGTACCGATAGTCCACGACAAGTATCAGCTTGCCGTCGGCTGTCTTTGCCAGAGCCGGAATGCGATAGGGCACGCTGCTGTTGGCGTTGTCGAACACCTTCACCGTGCGTGCGCCGTCCACGGGCACGACACGACCCTGCTCGCAAATCGTGACGGTGGAGCCGAGGCCGCGGCCGTTCCAGAACTTCAGCTCGCCGTTTTCCTGATAGTCGTTCAGGGCATAGGACGCGTTGGCCGAAGGCGACATGAAGAGTGCCTTGTAGCCTGCGAGGCTGGGGTCGTAGGTCGACTCCGTAAAATACCAATAGGGGTCGTATTGCGTCGTGTTGAGTCCCTCCTCAGTGACAAAGCGGGCGTAGGAGCCGTCGGCCATTCCCGTGCGGGGTGACACGTAGCACTTCCCGGGACCCGCGGCCTTGTTGTAGACCTTATACCCTGTGTTCCTGTCGCCCACAAAGCACCAGAGGTAGGCGTCGTCCTCCAGCAGGGGGTTGTTCGACTGGAGCTTGACACTCGTGTCGCTGGCGCGGTAGGCTTGCCGGCCAAAGGCCTTTACCTCCATCGTGTACCATTCGGTGCCCTCGGCGAAGGCTCCGTCCACGATCTGCGTGGGCTTGAAAGGCTGGAGGCTGTTGTAGTCATATTTCTCCACAAATACCTTGAAGTTCGTCACAAGCACGTTGCCATTGCCAGCCTCGGGGGCGATGACGCTGAACGAAGTGGTCTGCGTTTCGAGATCGCTCACGCTCAGCTGTCCGGCTGCCGTGGCCGTGCAGGCGTAGGTCTTTCCGTCGGCATCCTCGACGGTCATTGCGCGACGCGTCGTATAGCTGTTGCTGTTTCCCTCATATCCTGTGAAATCAAAGCTATAGCCCGTGATGACGTATCCGCTCGTGACGGAAAGCTGGAAGCGTACGCCACCGTAGTAGTGCACGCTCGCCGCGTCGGTGTGTATCCACATGTCGTTCTTCGACGTGCTCAGTGTGAGCTGAGGCGATGTCTGGGCAGACTTCCACGTACTGTAGTAGGAACCGGAGCCCGAGACCTGGGTACTGCCGCCCCGCAAGCATTGGCCTGTGGAGGGACTTACTGTAAACGTAAAGCTTTCAGCCTGCGCTGCCGTGAACGAAGAAAGCAAGCAAAAAAGGCTGGAGAGGAGAAGTTTTCTCATGAGTCTGTCGTTTTTTGGGTACATATTTGGGGGCGAAGATAGCAATTTTCTGACATACCCCATCACGACAAGCACTTTTTTCAGCCCTGGCCTCCCTCCTTGCACCTCACCACGGGACTTCGACGGGGTCACATCAAGGCGTGCCACAAAAAGTGCCAAGGCGTGGCACAAACAATACCAAGCCTTGGTACAAACAATTCCAAGGCCTGAAACAACGTGTTCCAAGCCTTGGTACAAGCTGTTCCAGGCCTTGGAATTATCCTGGAACAAGGGAATCACTGAAAGACAAGAACTTAGCAATCACTCATCATATCCCGCCGGGCGAAACTGCCGCTGGGCTTCGCTCCATACATAACCGGCCTCAAGGAGGCTGTTCGTGATGTCTTCAGGTTCGCGGCCGAAGGCATAGCAGAGGGATTCGAGTGTGTCGTATTCGCCGTCGCGAAGCAGCATGTTGATGCTCGAGACGAGCATGGCGGAGTCGGAAGGTAGGTAGTCCATCATCTGTGAATACTCGTATTGTGAGGTTGAGACAAGAAGGTCTGCGGCGCAGGTTTCAGAGAATCTCCTCCAGAGCTCCGGTTTCCGAGTCAATGATAAAGCCTCTGACCACGATGCCGACCGGCATGAGCGGATGACCCTTGATGGTCGCGACGGTCTTGCGGACAGAGTCGGGAGTGTCCTTGAATCCTTCAAGCCAGTGGTGGAGGTCGACGCCACACTGCCCGATGGTGGCAAGCGTCGTCTCGCTCACGCCGCGACGGAGCATCTCGTGACGGAAATGTCCGAAGCTCATGTGGCAGGCCCCGCAGTTGGAGTGGGCCACCACCATGATCTCTTCTACACCAAGTTCGTAGACGGCCACGATGAGGCTGCGCATGGCCGAGTCGAATGCCGAGATGACAAGTCCGCCGGCATTCTTGATGATTTTGGCATCGCCGTTCCTGAGTCCCAGGGCCGCAGGCAGCAATTCCGTCAGGCGTGTGTCCATGCACGAGAGGACTGCCAGCTTCTTGTCGGGATACTTTGACGTCAGGAACCTTTCGTAGCCCCTTTCGGCCACGAAGTTTCGGTTGTAGGAAATGATTTGGTCGATCATGTTCATAGGTCTTTGCTTTCAATTTGTCTGAACGGGATGCTCATCGGTTTCGTTTTCTCCATTCCCGTATGCGGAGAGCCACGTTCCGCCCCAGGCTTTCGCTGTAGAGCCAAGGTTCGCATCCGTGGACATCGCCCGAGTTGAGGATGTTCAGGATGGGCGGATATTCGCGGCCGTCGTACCCCTTGAGCACAAGCACGTGACGAGCGGTGTCGACGACTACGGTGATGCTGTCATGCAGGAGGGCCGGCGTGTCGTCCGTCCTCCAGTTGACGGGATTGATACACATGGTGCAGGGCGAGCTGACGATGGGCTTGATGTATCTCACGTCCTTCACGGAGTTGTAGCAGATGGTGACACCAACATCGGCCGAATCCGTTGCGGCCTTGAAGCGAGCACATTGCAGCGTGTCGGCGGGCGTAACCTTATAGCCCATCACGTAGGCTGCCACAAGGTGGCGGTAGGCATCGTCGTCCATGTGCTTCACGAGTTCAACGACGGCCTTCGCTCCCTGGCTGAAACCGGCCAGCACGAGCGGCCGACGCCGGTCGCGGCAGTGCTGAAAATGCTCGAAGGCACGCCTTACGTCGTCCATGGAGAGCGCGATGCGCCGGCCGATAGTGTCCTCGTCGAGCGTGGCCCACGTGCCGAGCGTGCTGTGGCGATAGTAAGGAGCATAGAAGTTATTGCCCCGCCCCATGTAGCCGGCCACGAGTTGCTGCTCGATGTTCATACGGGCACGGTGCCCGGGATTCCACACGTCGGCATAGTGGCACGTGCGGCCGTCGGCCGTCGTCCAGTCAAACTCCCACGTCGAGACGACATAGAACACGTCTGCCCCCATGCCGTCACGGTCGTCTTCCTGCACGTACCACATGGTGGCATCGTCATAGTCAGGCGGCAAAGGCACCGCCGTGACGGCCACGCTGTCAGGCACGTCGTTTGGGCACGTCGTGCCGACACAGTAGGCCCGCGCCGCCATGACCAGGCAGAGTGCCGCGAGGGCACAACGCCCTGCAAGCCTCCTTCCGCCTGCCCTCTTTTTGCTCTTATCCACGACTTTTCTTGATGAATTACGACGGCAAAAGTACAACTTTAAACCTTAAACCCTAAACTTTCAACTTTAATTCCCTACTTTTGCTCCCGCGCTCGCGGCCTGCCGACATAGGCCACGAGGCAAGTTTTTCTCAGACCTATGCAGGAATGTTTTGAAATCATGGCCCCCGTGGGGAGTCGCGAGTCGCTGGCCGCAGCACTGAAGGCGGGAGCAGACTCAATATACTTCGGCGTGGAGGCACTCAACATGCGTGCCCACTCGGCCAGCCACTTCACCGTGGACGACCTGCGCGACATAGCACGCCTCTGCCGCGATGCCGGCACCAAGTCCTACCTCACCGTCAACACCATCATCTACGACGAGGAGATACCCCTCATGCGCAGTATCTGCGACGCGGCACGCGAGGCCGGCATCAGTGCCGTCATAGCCTCGGACGTGGCCGTGCTGAGCTACTGCAGGAAGATTGGCCAGGAAGTACATCTCTCCACACAGCTCAACATCAGTAACGTCGAGGCCTTGCGCTTCTACGCCCAGTATGCCGACGTGGTCGTGCTGGCGCGCGAGCTGCGACTCGAACAAGTGGCCGAAATCCACCGCCACATCCTCGAGGAGAACATCTGCGGCCCTTCGGGGCAACAGATACGCATCGAAATGTTCTGCCACGGTGCCCTCTGCATGGCAGTGAGCGGCAAGTGCTACCTCTCGCTCGACAACATGGCACGCTCGGCAAACCGCGGACAGTGCATGCAGCTGTGCCGGAGGGGATACACGGTGCGCGACCGCGAGACGGGCACAGAACTTGACATCGACAACAAATACATCATGAGCCCGAAGGACCTCAAGACCATCGGCTTCATCGACCGCATGATGCAAGCCGGCGTCAGGGTGTTCAAGATTGAAGGGCGTGCCCGTTCGGCAGAATATGTCAAGACGGTCGTCGAATGCTACAAGGAGGCCGTCGCCGCCGTGCAGGACGGCACCTATGGGCGCGAGAAGGTGGAGGCCTGGAACCAGCGTCTCGCCACGGTATTCAACCGGGGTTTCTGGGACGGATACTACCTGGGACAGACCCTTGGAGAATGGAACGAGCGATACGGCAGCGTGGCCACCGAGCGCAAGGTCTACATCGGCAAAGGTGTAAAGTACTACGGAAACCTCGGCGTAGCAGAGTTCCGCCTCGAGGCGGGCGGATTCCGACGTGGCGACAAGCTCCTCATCACAGGCCCCACGACGGGTGCCCTCTACGTGACGCCGGATGACTTCCGCTACGACCGCACGCCCCTCGACATGGCCGAGAAGGGACACAACGTCGCCTTCGCCGTCCCCGAGAAAATTCGTCCCAGCGACAAACTCTTCAGAATCGAAAGCGCGGAATGAACTTTGCTGGCACCATAGGATTCTTCGACGGCGTCCATCGCGGGCACCAATATCTCCTGCGGCAACTCAGGCAGACGGCAGAAGCGCTGGGGCTGCAACCCGTGGTGTATACCTTTTCCGAACATCCGCGAAAGGTTCTGAAAGCCGCATACCAACCCCAACTCCTTACTACGCCCGAGGAAAAGCGTGCCCTCATCGCCGAGGCTGGCATCCCCAACTGCCGCGTATTGGACTTCACGCCAGAGATGGCACGCCTCAGCGCAGCGAAGTTCATGGAGCAAGTGCTGAGACCTGAGGGCGTCAGATGCCTGCTGATGGGCTACGACCACCGCTTCGGGGCTGACGGTGCCGACTTTGACACATGCAAGCAGGCTGGCGAGACGATGGGCATTCGGGTGACCCTCGCCGAGCGATGGGCACCGGACGGAACGGCCGCCTCGTCGTCACGCATACGCAGGCTGCTCAACGAGGGCGACGTGCAAAACGCAGCCAATGCCCTCGGACGCCCATACTCCCTGGCAGGCATCGTGGTGGAAGGCCGCCATGTGGGCTGCCGCCTCGGATTTCCCACAGCCAACCTGAGCCCCGAAAGCCCCGAAAAACTTGTCCCTGCCCACGGAGCCTATGCCGTCAAGGTGGAAGTGGGAGGACGAATAATGGGGGGCATGACCAACGTCGGCACGCGCCCCACCCTGGACAATGGCACCGACGTAAGCATCGAGACCCACGTCTTCGGCCTTCAAGGCTCCCTCTACGGCCAGCCCATGCGCCTGCACTTCCTCGGGCGAATGCGCCCCGAACGGCATTTTGACAGCCTTGACGCCTTGAGACACCAACTGACCGCCGACACCCAACAGGCTCAGCATATTCTCAAGGACTATCCCATATCACATGAATCAACTCCCAAAGCATGAAGCCCAAAACGAACGCGCTGCTCACGACCATTGCCCTTGTACTGATATTCATCTTCGCACAAGTGATGTCGCAGATGGTCGTTGTGGCCTGGCAGGCCGTGGAAGCCGCCGATGAGGGCCGCCAACTGGACGCCACCGTGATCACGGACAATCCACAGTGGACAGGCACAGCCATGCTGGTAGGCTACGTGGTCTTGTGCATCCTGCTGTGGGGCACGAAGCTCATCCGGCGCAATCTGCTGCCTAAGTGCACGCCGCCGATGCCACGCCGGTGGGGATGGACCCTCGTGGCATTCTTTGCCATTGCCTTCGCCATGAGCTTCATCGCCGACCCACTTGCCCTCGACGACGGCGGTAGCGGCAAGCTATTCGAAGCCATGAAGTCCGACCCTGCCTGCCTCGCGCTCCTCGTCTCTGTAGGACCACTCACGGAGGAACTCGTTTTCCGCGAAGGCATTCAGCGCACCCTGACACATGGAGGCTTTTCCCCCACAACAGCACTCATCACGTCGGCACTGCTCTTCGCAGTCGTACATGGAAACCTCGCACAGGCACTCCCAGCCTTCACACTGGGCATCCTGCTCGGCATCCTCTACCAACACACCGGCGACATACGCCTCAGCCTCATCGCCCACGTACTGAACAACGGAATCGCCGTCATAGGCCTGCATTTCCCACAATTGCAGGAAGCTACCGACACCTTCCCCCCACTTGCCTCCCTGGCCTGCGGCACCATCCTTGCCGCCGCCGGCAGCGGGCTGCTATGGTGGAGCTGTCGTCATAACGCGAACGAAGCCCCAAAAACTGAAGAACCACAAACCTAAAAACCAACCTTGAAAATACGAAACATCGACCTCGGGCCTCGCCCGCTCCTCCTCGCCCCTATGGAGGACGTGACGGACATAGGATTCCGCCTGCTGTGCCGGCGGATGGGAGCCGCCATGGTCTACAGCGAGTTTGTGGCATCCGATGCCCTCGTGCGATCTGTGCCGAAGACCTTCGAGAAGCTTCGCGTCAGTCCCGACGAGCGTCCCGTTGCCATCCAGATATACGGCCGATTCCCTGAAGCCATGCGCGATGCGGCACAAATTGTGGAAGAAACCGCCCACCCCGACATCCTTGACCTCAATTTCGGCTGTCCCGTAAAGCGCGTGGCAGGAAAAGGAGCCGGAGCCGGCATGCTGCAGAACGTGCCGCTCATGCTTGACATCACACGTGCCGTGGTTGATGCCGTCAGCATTCCCGTCACGGTGAAAACCCGCCTCGGATGGGATGCCGAGCACAAAATCATTCCCCAGCTGGCCGAGCAGTTGCAAGACTGCGGCATCGAAGCACTCACCATCCACGGACGTACCCGCGCACAGATGTATACCGGCACAGCCGACTGGACACTCATTGGCGAGGTGAAGCGCAACCCTCGCATCCATATCCCCATCATCGGCAACGGCGACCTCCGCACGCCCGAAGACGTGCGCCGTGCCTTCGACGACTATGGCGTGGACGCCTGCATGGTGGGACGCGCCACCTTCGGCCAACCATGGATATTCCGCGAAATGCTTTCGGGAACACCCCTCACGATTGACGAGAAGTATGAAACCCTCAAGGAACAGATCAGGCAAAGCATTGAGCGCATCGGCGAACGGCGTGGCATCCTCCACATACGCCGTCACCTGGCCGCGACACCTCTCTTCAAGGGCATTCCCAACTTCCGCGACCTACGCATTGCCATGCTGCGTGCCGACACACAGGATGAACTTTTCCACATCCTCCAACGCGTACGCCCCCTCATCCCCGAATCCTGACGCCATGACGACTATAGAAAACGCCATATCCTACGACCTGGGACCCCACATCACGGCTTTCAGTACGACGAGAAGGGGCGGAGTGGGCACGGGAGCCTATGCCACGTTCAACGTTACACCCTATTGCGGAGACACGCCCGAGCACGTCTGCCAGAACCTTGAAACGCTTTGCCAGAAGCTGGATATCGACCGCGACAAGCTGCTACTGCCTCACCAGACACACGGCACACGCGTGATTAGCATCGACACAGCCTTCCTCGCCATGACAACTGAAGAGCGCGAAGAGACCCTGGAGGGCGTAGATGCCCTTACGACCGACCTGCCGGGAGTGTGCATCGGTGTCAGCACGGCCGATTGCATCCCCATACTCATCGCCGACACCGCACGCCATGCGGTGTGCGCCGTGCATGCAGGATGGCGTGGCACCGTGGGGCGCATCGCCGAAAAGGCCGTCAGGAAGATGACCGAGACCTACGGCTCGTGCCCGTCAGAGCTCAAGGCACAAATAGGTCCAGGCATAAGCCTCGAAAGTTTTGAAGTGGGCCAGGAGGTGTACGATGCGTTCGAAGCCGCCCACTTTGACATGTCCACCATCAGCCGCCGCTTCCCCTCCACGAAGGAAGACGGCACCAAGAAATGGCACATCGACCTCCCCACATGTAATCGCCTGCAACTACTTAGGGCCGGCCTCAAGCCCGAGGCCGTAGCCATGAGCAACATCTGCACCTTCCGCAGTCACGACACGTTCTTCTCTGCCAGGCGACTGGGCATAAACTCCGGACGCATCTTCTCTGGCATCATCTATCGCCCTTCCGACACGTCGCTTTTCCCGGCATGAACACACCCAAGGACTACGCAGACACCATGACGGCAGAACAGGCCGCAGCCTTCCGCGACGACGTCCTGAACATCGTCGGGCAGATACCTCGAGGACGCGTCACGACCTACGGCACGATAGCTACTTGGGCGGGCTGGCCCAGCCATTCGCGCATGGTGGGGCGTACCTTGCGCTATACGCCAGAAGCCTCAGCCCTACCCTGCCACCGCGTAGTAAACAAAGAAGGGCGCACCGCACCGGGATGGAGCCGCCAGCGGACACTCCTGGAAGAAGAAGGCGTAAGCTTCAAACCGAATGGACACGTAGACATGCAGCGCCACCTGTGGCTGCCCGAATAGCACGCGCTGTCAGTCCAGAATTTGCTGCGCGTGTTCCTTCGTCTTTATTTGCTTGCCAGATAAGATTCTCTCAATGACACCCTCCTCGTTGATGACAAAAGTCGTGCGTATGGTTCCCATCACAGTTTTCCCATACATCTTCTTCTCGCCCCATGCCCCCATGGTCTCCATGAGCGTCTTGTCCACGTCGGCAATCAGGGGGAAAGGCAACTCGTGCTTTTCCTTGAACCTTTGGTGCGAGGCGGCCCCATCCTTGCTCACGCCCACGACCTCATAGCCCGCGCCTTGCAGCTCGGCATATCGGTCGCGCAGGCTGCAGGCCTCCGCCGTGCAACCACTGGTGTTGTCCTTTGGATAGAAGTACAGCACCAGCTTTCTGCCGCGATAATCACTCAGGCGGATGTCCCGCCCCTGTTCGTCCTTGCCCAATATCTCGGGCGCTCTGTCTCCAATGTTCATTACTCTGATATATAATTACAAAATTAAACTTCCGGAAATTCATGCCCAGGAGTTTGTGGGTCGCTACGCTCAGAATTACAAATAATTATATGAATGCTCCGCCTGTCTCCACTATAAATCTACGGATAATTACATGGTAATTCGTGTCTTACATTTCCATACATGAGCCGTGCTAAGCATTCTTATATTTTTCATACTTTATCGTCTTATCGCTCTGCATCCCGTCAGGGTGACGCTTGCCTTTGCAAGAATTATGAGCGTAGCGGCCTCCATGGTATTCGTGGCGATTCGCGTCAGGGGGATTGCCTATGACAGTAATGTAAGGGGGTGGCTTCCTGTTTGACGGCACGATAAGCGCTTTTTTGCTGTAAAAAAAGTGTCTCAACGCCTCTGTAAGGGCAGAAAAGAGCACTTTAATAAGACTGTTTAGTGTCGTTTGAGTGCCAGAATCGGCATTTCCGACGTGCTATGGGGCACATGGCGGCAAGCTAAGCACTACTCCAGGACCTTCCTACTGCTACCTACTGCTACCTGTAAATGCATTGCAAGTCTCTGGGAGACAAGGTGGTATATAGGGTGGGTAGCAGAGGTGGCAGTTTTTCACACAAAAAAACTT